>NZ_CP145905.1:1517500-1817500 GCF_036894955.1 Paenibacillus sp. KS-LC4
GCACGCTCGGTTCTCGATGGCGATCTCATGCAGCATTAAGTAAAAATACCCTTTCACCGCCGCTTCAAAACCAGCATAAGGAGCTCGGCAGCAGTTGATCATTGATCGGAGCAGGAATAGCAGCTGCCGCTTCCAACCGTTGTCCGGTGATATGTGCCTCGGGAACGTCTTTTTCTTCTCTTGGAACGGACGAACGCAAGTTTCTTGTACAGCATCGTAGCTTGTGCTATCCAGCCAGCGAACGTCAAAAACGATGGCGCAATAGGTGCAGGAGGAGCCATTTAAAGAGTGCCCCGCATGGATATCTCCGCTGTCGATGAAGACGGCTTCGCCTGCGCGAACGGGAAAATACTCCGTGTCAATCTGGAAGAGCATTTCGCCCTCTAATACAACTAGAAACTCAGCCTCGTCATGCCAGTGGCAATCTACATTTACCTCACCGGGGGCATATTCCATCCAGTAAGCAGCAAGAGGAAAGGTAACATCGCCGTGCATGCGGTCTTCCCTGAGCGAATGACGCAGCGTCAAATCCATTGCAGTCAACCTCCGGTGATGAAAAGTCAGAATGGTGTTATAAATGGGCATAATTCTGTTAGTTTGTTGCTTTGCTTATCAGTATAATGCAAAATAGAACGATTTAAAAGTCAAACACCTATTATATAAGCAGAAAGGTCGGTTCTATTATGAAATTTACTGACGGCAACTGGATGCTGCGTGAGCAGTACAACCTTCTTGGCGCGGTACAAGCCCATGATTTTGAGCAAAAGGATGGCGTGCTTACCGCTTATGCGTCTCCGCGTCCTATTTTGTCACGTTCCAATATGTTAGATACGATGCTGCTTACGGTTCGGTTTCATTCTCCGATGCCAGGTGTTGTAGGCGTCAAGCTGATTCATCACATGGGCGTGCGTGAGCGTGGTCCTGTATTCGAGCTGACGAAGGAAACCGGCAATTTTGTTACTATAGAAGAAACAGAAGAAGCGGCGATCCTGACAAGCGGCAGCCTTAGTGTTCATATTCGCAAAGGCCCGGAGTGGTCAGTGGATTTTTACCGCGGCTCAGAGCGCATTACCGGAAGTCAGCAGAAGTCGATGGCGTATATTACGGAAGGCAAGGAGAAAGCCTATATGCGCGAGGAGCTTGATCTTGGTGTGGGCGAATGGGTTTATGGGCTCGGCGAGCGTTTTACTCCTTTCGTGCGCAACGGCCAGGTCGTTGATATTTGGAATCAGGATGGCGGCACAAGCTCCGAGCAAGCGTATAAAAATATTCCCTTCTATGTAACGAATAAAGGCTACGGCGTATTCGTCAACCAACCGGATCTCGTTTCCTTTGAGATTGCGTCGGAGAAAGTGAAAAAGGTTCAATTTCATGTGTCCGGCGAATCCCTTGAATATTTCGTTATAGATGGCCCGTCGATTAAAGAGGTGCTTGGCAAATATACCGAGCTGACCGGCAAGCCTTCTTTGCCGCCGGCATGGACGTTCGGACTATGGCTGTCGACCTCTTTTACAACCAATTATGATGAAGCAACGGTGAACTCCTTCGTCGATGGCATGGAAGAGCGCGGCTTGCCGCTGCATGTATTCCACTTCGACTGTTTCTGGATGCGCGATTTCCACTGGACGGATTTCAAATGGGACGAGCGGATATTCCCGGACCCTGTCGGCATGCTGAAACGCCTGAAGAACAAGGGGCTAAAAATCTGCGTATGGATAAATCCTTACATTGCACAGCGCTCCCGTCTGTTCGAAGAGGCCAGGGAAAAGGGCTACTTGATCAAAAAACCAAATGGCGACGTATGGCAATGGGATATGTGGCAGCCTGGCATGGGCATTGTGGACTTCTCGAATCCTGCGGCCTGCGAATGGTACAAAGGCTATCTGCGTGAGCTTGTAGATATGGGCGTCGACAGCTTTAAAACCGACTTCGGCGAGCGAATTCCGACCAATGTGGTGTACCACGACGGCTCTGACCCTGAAAAAATGCATAATTTCTACACCTACCAATACAATAAGGTTGTATTTGAGGTATTGGAAGAGAAGCTGGGCAAAAATGAAGCTGCGCTGTTCGCGCGTTCCGCTACCGTTGGCGGTCAAAAGTTCCCGGTTCACTGGGGCGGAGATTGCTACGCGGATTATGAGTCCATGGCTGAATCGCTGCGCGGCGGCCTGTCGCTAGGCTTGTCCGGCTTTGGCTTCTGGAGCCATGATATCGGCGGCTTTGAGAGTACTGCTCCAGCCCATGTCTTCAAGCGCTGGCTTGCGTTTGGCTTGCTTTCCAGCCACAGCCGGCTGCATGGCAGCAGATCGTACCGGGTGCCTTGGGCGTATGACACGGAGGCGGTTGATGTTACCCGCTTCTTCACGAAGCTCAAATGTAGCCTGATGCCTTACCTGTTTAATACAGCTGCGCAAGCGGTGGAGCATGGCTTGCCGTCGATGCGTGCTATGGTGCTGGAATTCCCGGAGGACCCAACCTCCGAATTCCTTGATCGCCAGTACATGCTGGGTGATTCCATTATGGTTGCTCCTGTATTCGACGAAAACGGCTTTGTGCAATATTATTTGCCGGAAGGAAGCTGGACGCATCTGCTGACTGGAGAGATTGTAGAAGGTGGAAAATGGTTTAAGGAAACGCATGATTTCCTCTCGCTTCCATTATTCGTTCGTCCAAATTCGATCATTGCAATCGGTGCGAATGACACGAAACCGGATTATGACTATGCGGATGGCGTAAAGCTGACGGCTTACAGCCTTGCTGATGGAGCATCGGCATCGACCACGGTTCGCGACTTGAAAGGAGCTGCCGAGCTGCTCGTTACCATGAAACGCGAAGGCAATGAAGTCTCCGTGAAAGTACAGGGCAGCGGCAAAGCGCTCAGTCTGACCCTTCATGGCATTGGCGAAGTGGCAAAAGTCGATGGCGCGGCTTCGCTTGTGGACGGCGTTGTATCCATTGCTGCTGGCGCGAAAGAAACGGCGCTGACGATTACGTTGAAGTAAATGAAATAATGAATGAAATAAACAAACGGCATCATGCACGATGTTTATTTATAACAGACCAGCGCCTTGTGACGACCGGATCAACAGTCGTTGCAGGGCGTTTTTTTCCTGGCGTGCAAGACTTCATGCAGCAAAATAACATATAAAAAGACTAACATGACAGCTGTTTTTTGCAGCGCTCCTTCTATATAATTTTAAATGTAAGTTACAAGACTGGAGACATTAAATTCACAATATAAAGGAGTGCGGCCAAAGTGGGACAAATCGGAATTGGTTTGCAATTGTATACGCTCCGTGACGCGACAGCGGAAGACTTCGAGGGGACGCTTCGCAAGGTTGCGGCAATGGGCTATGAAGGCGTGGAATTTGCGGGTTATGGCGGTATTGAAGCGGAGAAAATGCGTGATTTGCTTCAGGAGCTTGGACTGAAGGCAATCGGAAGCCATATCGGCCTGCATTTGCTGGAAAGCCAGCTGGATGAAGAAATCGCTTACTTGAAAACAATTGGCGCAAAATATGCGATTTGTCCTTATTTGCTGGATGATCAGCGCAGCGCTGAAGCTTGGGCGAAGCATTTTGTAGCTTTTGAGGAGTATGGCAAGCGTTTCCGCGAGGCGGGAATTGATTTTGCTTATCATAACCATGATTTTGAATTTAAAGTGGAAATCGACGGCAAAGAAGTATTTGATGCGCTTTATGAGCGAATCAGCCCTGAGCTGCTAAAAGTAGAAATGGATATCGGATGGGTGCAATTTTCCGGCAAAGACCCGCTCGCATACATTGCGAAATATGCAGGACGCCTGCCTTTGCTTCATTTGAAGGACTACCGCGACAACAATGGCCAGCTGCCAATTGATACGGTAGAACTGGGCCGCGGCGACCTTCCGCTGCTTCCTATCATTAATAGCGCAGTTGAAGCGGGTGTAGAATGGCTGATCGTTGAGCAGGATACTTGTGCGAATCCGCCGATTGAAGCAGTAGCAGAAAGCATGGACTGGCTGAAAAAGAACTTTTTGAGCGCTTAATATACAAATTTTGCTTGACCCTATACATTAATTATTGAGAAGGCAGGGATACATTTCATGAGCAAAATCAGAGTAGCAGTAGTAGGTTGCGGTTCCATCTCCAAATATCGTCACATTCCCGAATATGCAGACAATGCAAATGTAGAATTAGTTGCATTCGTTGATCCGGTTATTGAGCGTGCAGAAGGCTATGCGGAGAAGCATGGCGGCAAAGCTTTTGCAGATTATGAGACGATGCTGGCTGAAATCAAGCCGGATGCGGTTAGTGTATGTACACCGAATGCGCTTCACGCTCCAGTAGCCATTGCAGCAGCAAACGCTGGCGCACATGTATTGGTTGAGAAGCCGATGGCAGCTACGGATGAAGAAGCGGCAGCAATGATTGAAGCGGCAGCGAAAAATGGCGTTAAGCTGATGGTTGGACATAACCAACGCTTTATGCCTCCGCATGTAAAGGCGAAGGAATTGCTGAAAACGGGCATTATCGGCAAAGTTTTGACCTTCCGTACGTCGTTTGGTCACCCAGGCCCGGATGCATGGAGCATTGACGGCGCAGAAAGCTGGTTTTTCCGCAAGCCGGAAGCGATTATGGGCGCAATGGGCGATCTTGGCGTGCACAAATCCGACCTGATCCGCTGGCTGCTGGACGATGAAGTGGCGCAAATTGCTGGCTTCGTGGGCACAGTAGACAAAGACAGCGATGTTGACGACAACGCGAACTGCATACTTCGCATGAAGAGCGGCGCGATGGGTTCGCTTGTAGCTAGCTGGACTTATTATAAAGGCGAGGACAATAGCACGATTTTGTGGGGCTCCAAAGGCGTTATGAAAATCGGTACGCACCCGGATGATCAAGTAATTATTGAACTGCGCGATGGTACAGTAGAGCGCTACAAAACAGGTGAAATCTCCACAAATGAGAAGCAGCTGTCGAGTTTCGTAATTGATAAATTCATTGATTCCATCGTTAATGACACAACACCTGCTGTAACGGGCGAAGAGGGCCGCAAATCGCTTAAAGTTATTTTGAGCGCCTTCGAATCCCAAGCGACAGGCAAATTCATCGACATCAACTAATGATGATTCATTGATATATGGTAAGGATAACAAGCTAAGCGGGTTATCCCTACAAAAAACTGCCTTCGCCGACTTATAGGGTGAAGGCTTTTAAATTTGGTGGTGAAACGGTAAGCAAGTGGAGAGAAAGGTTTGAGCTGGAGAAGCGATAGCGTTCGTTTTTGCCTTTGCATTTCGACCGCTTGGCGATGTAATTCATGAAATGCAAGGGCAATGACGATCGGAAGCCAAACCTTTCGCGCAGCAGTGCGACAACTCGTTTCACTAGCATATTTAACGTCTCTCCGTCTCAAGGAGGAGAGACGCTCGGGCGCTGGTATTATTTTTTGCTTAGTATATAGTATTATAGAATAGCATATGGTAAATTAAGTTTAACAGCGAATACGTATCGTTCGCTATTCGACATTATCGAATAGTGACTGCAATAGCATATCAAGGAAAGCAAGGAGCGTCGATTATGAATGTGCAGTTTAAGAAAGGTGTACTGGAGCTATGTGTTCTCGTCTTGACGTCGGAGGGAGACCGTTACGGCTATGAGCTGGCGGTGAAAATATCTTCCAAGTTCGAGGTAGCCGTAGGAAGTGTATACCCGCTCCTCAACCGTCTAACGCAGGAAGGCTACTTCTCGACTTATCTCAAGGAATCGAATGAAGGGCCGCCACGCAAATATTATCAGCTGACAGAGGCAGGCTGGCTGCATATGAGAGCGCTCATTGTGGAATGGTCGAGCTTCTCGACAGCTGTAAACGAAATTATTGAGGAAGGGATTCGACCATGACCATGATGATGACGAAACAAAAATATATGAGCGAGCTGGAGAGACTGCTAGCCAATGTGCCGGAGCAGCAGCGGCGCGAGTGGCTGTTCGATTATTATAGTCATTTTCAACAGGCGGAGGAGCATGGGCAGAGCGAGCATGAGGCGGCCTTGGAGCTGGGTGATCCGAAGCAGATTGCGAGCGAGCTGCTGCTTGGTTATAAAGTAGAGCGGGCCGAAGTGGACAAAGGCTTCGGTAATACGACTAAGGCGGTGCTTGCAACGGTGAGCTTGGGATTTTTCAATATCGTATTTGTACTAGGGCCTTATGTGGCTGCTGTTGGCGTGCTTATTGCCCTATGGGCGACTAGCTTTGCGATTGGATTGGCAGGCGTCACAACGGTGCTGGAGAGCACGTGGAGCGGCATGTTTACACTCGCCCAGGCAGCCTCTATCGGGCTTGTCCTCATTGGATTGAGTATTTTGCTCGGTGTAGGCGTTAATGCTCTGACAAAAGGGTTTTTCGCTGCAACGGTTAAATATTTGAAGTTTAATACGAGAATCATCAGGGGGAAAAAATAATGAGAAAGCTAGTGGCTGTTGCACTTATTTTAGTCGGGATCGGCTTAGCTGGTATGATATACACCTTTAGCTGGGATGAGCTGCTGTCCTTCGGAACGAAGCCTGTGAGCCAGCAGAAGAGCGTTGATGCTGCTGGCGTAAGCAGCTTGACGGTAGAGTCAGGCTCGATGGACATTGAAGTAGTGCGTGGCAGCTCAGATCAAATTGTTGCACGAATGGAAGGACGCGTAAGCTCGAAATATTTGAACAAGGCAAAGCTCGAAGCCGAGCAGGTCGGTGATCAATTAGTTATCAAAAGCTCATATAATACGGGTTTTACTATAGGCATCAACTTTTCTTTCCTTAAGCTTATTGTTGAGCTGCCGGAGCGCAACTGGGATGAAGTGATGTTGAAAGCAAGCAGCGGCAACATCGGCGCGTCCGATATGAGCAGTCGCACTTTGGTGATGCTAACCTCTTCAGGACGCTTGAAGGGTGAGAACTTGTCTGCAAATGAGATGGAATATGAAACGACTAGTGGAGAAATTGAGCTGCTTGGTGTGACTGGGGAAAGCATGAAGCTGGATGTCAGCTCTGGCAACATAAAGGTCAAGAACTATAAGGCAGAAACGGTCAAGTTCAATGCGACAAGCGGTGAAGCAAGCTTTATTAATGGCACGGGAGAGCTGGATGGCAAAGCGAGCAGCGGTAACATAAAAGTTGAAGTGAAAGAAATTACTCACAGCATAAAGCTCGATGTTACCTCGGGCAATATCGTCGTTGAAGCGGAGCAGCCGCCAAAGTCTGCTGAGCTTAAGCTGAAAACTTCATCTGGCAGCCAGAAGGTGGAATGGAACGAGGTTCAAGTGGAAAAAGAGGATGACCGTTCCTTTGCTGGAACA
Source organism: Paenibacillus sp. KS-LC4 (assembly GCF_036894955.1). NCBI lineage: Bacteria > Bacillati > Bacillota > Bacilli > Caryophanales > Paenibacillaceae > Paenibacillus > Paenibacillus sp. KS-LC4. The sequence continues at coordinate 1,524,827 of NZ_CP145905.1, forward strand.
ATTGGGGCTGGCTCGGCGATCTCCATAGATTTGAAAACCAGCTCGGGCAATATTGCGGTTAAATAGCATATGTATAACAAGCAGTAAGCTGAAAGTCCCGCAAAGCCAAGCGCAGCGGGGCTTTTTTCTGTTTTTTAAACGGTTTTCACTTGGGAAATGAGAGGTTTATGAGCGGATTCTAATATGGCGGAGCGTTTATTTCAAATACAGGGAGGCATAGAGCGGGAAAATTCAGTCGCGGCTGTTCTTTCAGCCGCCTTAGCAAAGTGAGCAGTTTCTCATAAACGCCTGAAAACGGTTTAAAACACGAGGAAATCGCTTGTTTTACCATTTTTTGAGCCGTGTAACCGTCCAAATGCCATGTTACGATAGTTTGCGTCGGGATGACCGGCACACACAAATTACACACAACTTCGAGGAGGAGATTTCATAATGAAGAAGCAACCATTTAAAGTAGGTGTCGCTGCCGTTGCCGCAGCCGCATTAATCGGTGCAGGCGTAGCAGCACCATCGACGGTGGGAGCAGCACCAGTAGTGAAGGCGAACTCCAAGATTACTGCTTATAGCATAGACCAAGACTTGTTGAAGCAAATTGCGGAGCAATACGGAATTGATTTGAGCAAGATTAACTTTAACGGTATTACAATCAACTTCCCTAACACAGCAACAACAAATACAGGAGCAACGCAGCCGAGCACAGGAACGACGAAGCCAAGCACAGGCTCAGGTTCCACTGGCAGCACGAAACCAAGCACAGGCTCTGGTACAACAGGAACAACGAAGCCAACGACTGGAACAGGCTCTGGTTCTTCGAATACGGGAAGCGGTACAACGGTTGATCAAAGCGCTTATCAAAGCGAAGTAGTCAAAATTGTAAACCAAGAGCGTGCAAGCGCGGGTCTTCCAGCTTTGACGGTTGATGCGTTGCTTACAAAAGTTGCTGTTGCCAAAGCGAAGGATATGGCCGACAACAAATATTTCAGCCATACCTCCCCAACCTACGGGTCGCCGTTTGATATGATGAAGAGCTTCGGTGTTAGCTACTCTTACGCTGGTGAGAACATTGCTGCCGGACAACGCAACCCGTCCGAGGTTATGACTGCATGGATGAACAGCGCGGGCCACAAAGCAAATATTTTGAGCAAAAACTTCGGCAAAATCGGTGTTGGTTATTACAATGGCCAATGGGTACAAGAATTTACGAACTAGAAATGAATTAAAGCGGGCAATTATAAGCTAACTCTTTCTTTCACGCCGCGCAGCTATCTAGCCCGCGCGGCTAAGTAAACAATGGACTTAATTGATTTTGGAGGATATTTGTGATGAAAAAGCTTAGTATTTCGGCTGCTGCTCTCGTGCTTTCCTGCGCGCTTGCAGCAGCCCCCGCTAACGCGGCGGTTCAAACACATAAAGCGGCAGATGGCGATACATTTTGGAAGCTGTCCCAGCAGTATAAGGTTGATTTAGACAAACTGCTAGCGGCTAATCCAAAAATTAATCCGCTGAACATAATGGTAGGCATGAAATTGAATGTTCCGGTTGCGGCGGCTAATTCTAATTCAGATCGTGCGGCGAAAGTCAGCGCTCAGGCACTGCCAAAAGCGGCAGCGACGATTAAAGCGGAAAGCTTGTCTGCAAAAAGCATTATGGCAAGCGATGGCAATAGCTATACGTTCAGCAAGCAGCTGAATGTCAAAGCGACTGCTTACACAGCGGCAGCCTCGGAAAATGGAAAATGGGGCGCTGTCGATTATTTTGGAAATCCGCTTAAAGTAGGAACAGTGGCTGTAGATTCCTCGGTTATTCCGCTTGGAACGAAGCTTTATGTGACAGGCTACGATTATGATGGTTTGCCGGGTGGCGGCATGATTGCTGTAGCCAATGATATGGGTGGCGCGATTAAAGGCAATCGCATTGATATTTTTGTACCAGGAAGTACAGCTACTGCAAAAAGCTTTGGCATTCAGGATGTCAAAGTATATATAGTCAATTAGAGCATTACGTCAAAATAGGTTTGCAGCGCGATCAAATTTCACTCCGTTTCCAATAACCCTATGTCCAAGTCCAGCGTTCCTCGCCACCGAGGAGCGCTGGGTCTTTTTGTATATCAGAGTGCGGCTAACGGATGCGTCTTTCCGCACTTTTGCCGAGCAGCTCTGGCAGGGTGACTATGCGATAGCCCTTCTGCTGGAGGGAGGCGATGAGCTGCGGCAGCGCCTCGATTGTGCCGGAGAGGCTTTGCGCAGCGCCGCCACCGGCATGCTGTAGAATGATAGAGCCTGGGCGAAGTGTCCTATGCATATTGCTTAAAATAACCTTACTCGATGGGTTGTTTTTCCAATCTGCTGAATCAACATCCCAATTTACAACGATATAGCCGTTGTTTTGCGCCCAAGCGACCTGTTTAGGCAGCATTTCGCCATAGGGTGGCCGAAAAAAGTGCGGATGATACGGAATCATTCGACTAAGGATCGCATCGGTTTGCCACACCTGACGATGAAACGCATTCGGTGACAGCCTCGACATCACCTCATGATTGTAGGAATGATTGCCAATGATGTGGCCTTCGCGATGAATTCTTTTTACGATTTCGGGATGCTTACTCGCTCTCGTGCCAACAAGAAAAAAAGTTGCCTGTACATGATGCTTCGCCAATATATCCAGAATGGCAGGCGTAAAGCGAGGGTCGGGAGCATCATCGAAGGTTAGCGCAGCCTCTTTTTTTAGGCGTGATCCATTAAGAAAATAGGCGCCGGGATAGCGCTGCTGCAGCTTAACCCATGACATGCTGTCGGTGCGGCGTTTTTTGCCTTTTTTGCCTGACTTGGCTTTATCCGCCTGACTTAGACTGCCGCTGCTGTCTGCTATGGCCGCGAGCTGGGTGCTTGCATTAGAGCTTGCACTAGAGCTTGCACTCAGCGCTTCCGCGGATGTTAGAAAGGTGGAGATAATGAGCAGCAAAATCATCAATTTATTCAGGCGCTGGCGCATTTCTTGAGGTCCTCCATTCGGTCAGGCATATAGCCTTAATAAACGCTATTTTCCCCTAAATAACGCCTTTCATCCGCTTTACAAGGGAAGGGCACAGGCTTAAAATGAATGGGATTAAAACATAAGATGGAGGTTTGAAGCATTATGAATATCTTCGATCCAGGTAGAGCAAATGAATGAATATATGTATCGACTGTTAAAGGAGCGGTTTAATCTGATTACAGATGAACCTGCGGAGGTGGTCTACACAAGTGCTGCTGCGGCCTTGCTTGAACAGTCTGTGATGGAGGAGCTACTTGAATTATATCAGCCGCTTGTGAATGGAATGGAGCAAATTGTTGCTGAGGTTTATGCGGCCTTCTGGTTTCGCAGGCCGCTGCTGGCGCTCGTTTATTTGCTGGCAAAATATCGCATGGCCCCAAATTTGTCGTTGGATAATTTGACGCTATACATTTGCAAAGCAGATGGATATTATCATGTGTATTTCAAGCTGAACAACGCTGAGCTGCTGGAGTCTCCATCTCTGGAGGAGAAGGAGGCTGGCGAATGGGTGCGTGCGCGGCTTGAAGTTTTTTTTCACGACACCCTTGCTCCATTCTTTCATAGTATAGAGCGGGCTGGAACGGCGAAAGCTAGCCTGCTGTGGGGGCAGCTGCCCACTTCGCTTGCGTATGAGTATGGCGTCATAATGGATTCCTCGGAAAGCGAAGCGGTGAAGGAATCCGTTGATAGGCTGTATAAGATGATGAAGACGCTTGATCCTGCGATTTTTAATCGCAAAAGGAACCCGCTGGATGTTAAGTTTCAATATACGGAAGCCATTGATGACCCGGAAAAACAGATGCGTATTAAATATGCTTGCTGCCATTATTATAAAGTCGAAGGCGGCCGTTACTGTTATACCTGTCCACGTATTAGCAATACGGAACGGGATCAGCGTCGAAGCGAGCACCGCGCAAAGCTGAAATAGTACTTGTCCAAATATCAGATCATTGTCGCTCATGCATCATATAAGGTGGCAATGATCTTTTTTTAACCTCAATTAACTGAAAATTGCGAATTTTCTTATTGTAACTTCATGATATTTGAACTATAATGAGTCCCAAGAACTATACATATAGAGATAATTAGGGAAACGCTTATATATAATGACTATTTTACAACTAGGAGGAATGTGGGTATGGAGTTGGATTCAATGTCGCTGGCAAGACAAGTTGATTTTGTGTTTCGGCAATTGGAGGAGGAATTAATGAATGCGATTGCAGGAACGGTATGTATACATATCCGCAACAATGCGGTTGGGAAATTTGGCATGAGGCATAATCCTCTAGAGACGAGAAATGGTCAGTTTGAAAAGCTGAGCTCAGGCATGACCGCTAAGCAGGTGCAGGATTTTCGCAAGATGGCGATAGAGGGTCTTAAATATAGACGCAATTGGACGCATGGCGAGATTATGTATGATTTTGCTGTAAAGAATGGGGCTGGATCATGGTCGGCAAGCGTCTGTTATGAGTCAAATTACAATACGTCGAACTGGAGCTACCGATATAAGCAGCCGCGCCAATCGAATTTACGCGAGCTGTATCCTGGTGCTGAATAAAGCAGGGAATATAGCAGGCTGTGCGCTGAGATTTCAGCATTTAATGAATATAGCGATTTATAGAGAAGGAGCCTTCGGAGCCGCTGTATATGAAGCGGCTTCGAAGGCTCCTTCTTGTTCAAATATAAGAATTTATAGGTTTTTCATTTATAAATAGGCTTATATTTCTAAGGCAAAGCTTTTCGCACGTCCTAGAAGGACGACGAAGTCGTATTTGCTTGGTTTCGTATGTAATAAAGCTAAAAATCAAAATTCGCATAGACATAAGGCGATTCGGGTGCCTTAATCCGTTTAATCGTGTCCAGCTTTAAGGTCAAAATTTCGTTGCCATTATACATGGAGGTCATCAGCTTGCCCGATACTTGTACCCAATCATCTGCGGCAAATTCCTTATAATCGTCTGCATGGCTTACTTGAACCATTAAACCATACGGAATGGCATCTGCCGAGCAGCAGGTCATGGCAAAGCGGCTAACGGCAAAACGCTGCTCCCCCATGTCAGCTTCTTTGTAAATAAAACCGCTGATATCAATCGTTTTGTCCATAAAATTATCTCGAAACAAATCGAGTGTTGTTAACGTCTCGATATAAGTCGCTTCCGGGATGGCGATTTCCGGCTTCTGATACAGCTTCATGCCATATTCGGCATGGGCCTTCGTGTATTCATCATACGGGAAACGCTCTGCTAATGTCAGCGGCTTTGGCGCAATGGAAGCGGACGGCTCAGGCAAAGAAGCGGCAAGCTGGTCGGGCTCGTAACCGAGTGGCTGGACTGTCGTAGAAGCCGTGAAGCTTACGCCCTTCTTCGCTGCGGCCTTACTCCCCAGTACACCGGCAGGCGAGAAGAAGCCGAGCGCCAGCGGGAAAATAAACAGGCTGTAAATGACCGTGTTTTTGAACACGGACGGCGATGGGGCATGCTCACATCCGCATTCAGCCGAATGCTTGTGCTGCTGGCGCCGCTCTTTCAATGCGAGAAACAGCTGATGAATGGCTGCGGCATACAATCCAAGAGCAGACAGTTTGACATAGAGCTCCATCCTTGGCGCAATATAAAGGGAGAGCTGATTAGTGCGGGATAAATAAACGATAAGCAAGGCGAATGCCGTTAATATAAGTGCTCTAAGCAGATGATGCTTCATGTCCATACCTCCATAATCCAGGCTCCGAGTCCAACCAGTATGAAGCAGAGCAAGGCGAGCGCCAGTACAATTTTGAGCCGAAAGGCGGACAGCAGCATAAGCATATTTTTAAAATCAATCATTGGGCCAAATACGAGAAAGGCGAGCAGCGGGCCGCTTGTAAACACATTGCCGAAGGAAGCAGCGATAAAGGCATCCGATGTTGAGCAAATCGATAAAATAAAAGCGAAAGCCATCATCGCCATATAGGATAGCAACGGCTGATCGGCTACCGTCGCAAGCACACTCCGATCCATAATAGTCTGAATCGCAGCCGTTAGCATAGCGCCGAAAATTAAATATTTACCCATTTCAAAAAATTCATCGGAAGCATGGCCTAGCATGGCAGACAATCGGCTGCCGAGACTGCCCCGAGGTTCCGCGTGATGATGCTCGTGAGAATGGCTATGATCATGCTGGTGTCCATAATGTTTACTATGACTGGAATGGACAGCCAGCTGTGGATTGCCCTCATCCCGGAGCGGACTTTTTCGCATGAACATATGCATAATCAGCCCGATTATTACCGCCGCCACAAAAGCAAGAATCAGGCGAGCATAGGCCATTTCTGGAGCTGCGCGAAAAGCGGCAAAGGTGGCTGTGAACACGATTGGGTTGACGACGGGGCCGGCAAGCAAATAGACAATGCCGATATAAGCGGGCATGCCTTTGCGGATAAGCCGTCTGACGACGGGAATCATGCCGCATTCGCATAGCGGAAAAGCAAGTCCAAGCAAGCCGCCGAACAGCACCCCGGCAATTGGGTTTTTAGGTGTAAACCTGCGGATGATCTCATCCGTGACGAATACTTGAAGCAGGCCGGAGAACAGCACGCCAAGCAGGATAAACGGAATAGCCTCTAAAATAATGCTCAAAAAAGTAATTTTGAACGACTGAGCGTGTGAATAGTCCAGAAACGCGAACGGTGAGGGCCGATTTAAAGCAATAGCGATAATCATTCCGGCACAGCCAAGCGCCAGCAGAAAGCTTATGTAGCGAAACCTGAAAATCGGCATATAAAACCACACCCGCTTTTTATAGTAATTATTACGATTATATCATAGTTTATGCTGCCGGAAAGCAAAATAGGACAACTTTATGAGCCGAAAGCGGCTGCCCTGCTGCTTGACATTGGCTGTTAGCGCTGTATAATCATTGTAAATGCGATGAAGGGAACAAGTAAGCGCAGGCAAATTGCGTCCAGAGAGCCGGTGGGTGGTGTGAACCGGTGCAAGCCTGAAGCCGAATGGGCCCCCGAGCCGAAAGCGGAACGCAGCGACTCGCGCTGCTAATGCTTCTCCGGAAATTCCCCGTTATGGAATATTGAAGGCTGTTCCGATTGTAAAGTCGCTTCATAATGGCGATTACGGATAGCGAATTAGGGTGGCACCACGGTCCCTCGTCCCTTGCGGCGGGGGATTTTTTGCGTTGATTTTTAAATTGGAGAGGAAGATTGAGGATGAAAAAAGTATTATCAGGCATTCAGCCAAGCGGTCAGCTGACACTGGGAAATTACATTGGTGCAATGAAAAACTTCGTCAAATTGCAGCATACCGAGCAATGTTATTTTATGATTGTTGACTTGCATGCTGCGACGCAGCTGCCAGACCCGGCCGCTCTGCGCGAGCAGACCGAAGCGGTGGCAGCTTGTTATATTGCTGCTGGTATTGACCCGGCAAAAGCGAGCATTTTCGTTCAGTCGCATGTGCGGTCACATGCTGAGCTAGGATGGATTTTCACAACGCTGTCCTATATGGGCGAGCTGGAGCGTATGACGCAATTTAAGGACAAGTCACAAGGAAAGGACTCGATTCCGGCAGGGCTGTTCGTTTATCCATCCTTAATGGCTGCTGATATTTTGCTCTATAACGCTGATCTGGTTCCGGTAGGTGACGATCAAAAGCAGCATTTGGAGCTGACGCGCGATCTTGCAGGCCGATTTAATAATCGTTTTGGCGAATATTTTACTATACCAGAGCCTTATATGCCTAAGCATGGCTCACGCATTATGTCTCTTGATGATGGCAGCAAAAAAATGAGCAAGAGCAACCCGAATGCAGGAAGCTTCATTGCTCTGCTCGATCCGCCAGATGTCGTTCGCAAAAAAATTAGCCGTGCGACAACGGATTCTGGCCGAGAAGTGAAATATGATGTAGCGGGCAAGCCAGAAATCAGCAATCTCATGAGCATCTATGCCAACTGTTCAGGCTTGACGATTGAAGAGGTTGAAGCCCGCTATGAAGGACAAGGCTATGGACCGTTCAAAAAAGCGTTGGCTGAGCAGGTTGTCTCCGTGCTGGAGCCGCTGCAAGCGAGATACCAAGAAATTCGCGCATCGGGCGAAATCCACGATATTTTGAAGCAGGGTGCTGAGCAAGCTGCGGAAATAGCAGATCGTACGCTAGCCGATGTAAAAGAAAGAATGGGCTTCCTAGCGCCAAAGCGCTAGTTGTTTTGCTGCTTTAGCCGTCTAAGTCTCGCTTTCACAATGAAGCCTCCGCCGATTGAGAATAACGTAAGGACAGCAAATAGCAGAGCGAGCCAGGCGTTATAGCTCATGGAAATGGCGGTAGCGCTCATCAAAAGTACAGCAATGACGGCGAAAAGCAGCGATAATGGCTTGGACATAATGAGGTTCTCCTCTAGGGCTGTAACCGCCCGATAATATTTTTTTGAAAAGCCGAATAGTTTCTTGAGTCATGCACATAATAAGCTTGCAAGCTTGCAACATATCACAGTGTACATTCGAAAGGAGAAATTCCTAATGTCTAGAAGTAACACATTGGTGGTGCCACAAGCAACGCAAGCTCTGAATCAATTGAAGCTAGAAGCAGCTCAAGAGCTTGGTGTTCAAATTCCGGCAGACGGTTATTACGGCAATATTTCGACTCGCGATGCAGGTTCGCTGGGTGGATATATTACGAAAAAACTAGTACAAATTGCCGAACAACAATTGTCTGGCGGTTACCGTTAATCGTTTTTTTCTATACAACAAAGCAACGCAAGAGAGAAGCGCAGGGGAAACCCTGGGCTTTTTCTTTTTTGTTTTGATACAATAGACTAAAATAAAGGAAAGCTGCCTCCTTCTATTGTGAAGGAAGGAGCTTTCCGCCGTCAACCCATAAAGACTGAGCTGTTAATAAGTATTCATTCGCAGCCGCTTCATTAACCGTTCGTCGCTCAGCCAGCCAACGTAGGAGCCTAAAGTTTTATATTCCTTATCCATTAATAGGACGCCTAGAAAAGGGTACTGCTTGCGATGTCTGTAGCGGACATCAGACCAACGCACCTCATAGCCCCATTCATGCTCGGTGACATCGGCGCAGGCAAATTTGGTTAAGTACAGGAAGGAGCGAATCGCGGGATCGCTTTTGGATCTGACCGCCGCGGGATGATCGGAGCATTTTACCCTATCGACCCAGCGAAGCGAGCCATTTCGCAAATCGCCAACGGCAAAGCTGCCATCCTTCATTTGCTTGACCACATTCCATATGCTGAGCGATACGGTTGGAATGAGCACATATCCGTCTGCCGATTGATGTTCCTTATCCAAGTCAGGCAGCCTCCGCATAATGCTCCGCTGTGCAATCGTTCGCCATACAAAATAAGCGGCTGTAAACAAATAAAGAATCGGAAAAATAATCGTTGGGCTTATTGCCCCGATAGCCCACAGTAAAATAGCAACAATGTGGGTAATGAAGATCACGGGATCAAAAATGTGTATAATGTTCCATGAAATCCATTTTTCCGTGAAAGGCCGCATCGCTTGTGTGCCATAAGCATTAAATAGATCGCTCAGCACATGGATGCATACGGCGAGAAGCACCCAGCCTCCTACACGGAGCAATGGCAGGCTGCCATGGTAAAACAGTTCCAGCAAGCCGGTAATAACGACGGTCCAAATGGCTATTGCAGGAATCGAGTGTGAAAGTCCGCGATGATTGCGAATATAGCTGGCATTGCCCTTTAGGCGCAGCAGCATATCGGCATCTGGAGCTTGCGAGCCAACAACCGTTCCAATCAAAACTGCCGTATGCAGCGTTGAATCAGCTGCAATTACGGGGTCAATGGTCGCAAGGCCTGCAAGGCCGATGCCTATAACTAAGTGTGTTCCTGTATCCACGGTAGCAACCTCCAGTATCTTCATTCAATCTTCTGTATACGGTAGTATCGACGACCGAGGACTGATTTATGAAGGAGAGTAAAGGAAATGAAAAGGGGCTGTAACGATGTATATTTGCTTTGCGGAATATCGAATTAAAGCAGAAAATAAAAACGAGTATTTACACTTTGTAGAGCAGAAGAAAGCCGCTCATTCTGCACTCCATGTTTATGAAGGAACAGATCAGCCCGAGCTATTCGTTGAGGTTTGGCAGGCGGAAAGCTTGGAGGAGGCGGAGCAAATAAAAGAAGAACGCCTGAATGAGCGTTCTTCTTGGCGCCAGATGGCTGATTGGGTGCCGGGCGGCGCGGCAAAGGTGCATGTGTGGACGTTTAAGCCAATTACCGCTCCATAAAGGCTATTGGCGGCGGTTATTGATACTAGTCGCGGCTTGTGTTTAACGGTGTACTGTTTGTGATCATGCCGCCTTGAAATGGATACTCATAATTGATTGGACCATCAAAGGTGACATAGTCCAGATTGATGGAAAGAAGCAGGTAGCGCATGCCGGTTGTTGGATCGCTAATAATAATGTGGTCGCGACCTGCCGCCTCTATAATGCCGCGGAATGTTTTGGCGTTCCACTCACGGTTGTTTTCATATGTCATGTAGAAGGTGGCCATTTTGCCACGGTTAAGCCGTAAAATGTTTTCTACGTATGATTCCTCTACGATTGGAACGGTAACTACATTGCCGCCTGATGGGGTTACGAAGGAGCCGCTAGGGACGTTAACCGGCATCGGCTGCATCGCTTGCATACCCGCTACCTGCTGCATGGCAGGCATTTGGCCCCCCATCATCGGCTGCATCATTGCTGGCATCGGCATCGGCGTTGGCATTGGCACGGGCTGCCCGCCCATCGGATGAGGATAGCCATAGCCCCCTGTATTTGCTGGATTAACCGCTGTTTTGTAACCATAACCATTCGTCATTTAAAATTCCTCGCTCTCCAAATAAAAAATCATTCGTTACCTTTTCTTTGCCGCTAATATACACTTGGACAATTAGCCTGGGTTGGCACGAAGAAGCAGTGGGCTTTGTAGCGGCCGCTGTTTGACTGATTGTACCAGGTGTCGGGACAGCCAGCAGCGGGGCGGAAAAACCAGAGCGCATTCGACGCTGGATGCTGCCGTTCGCCGCCAATGACGCGCTCGGCGAGCCGGATGTCGCGATCGCGCGCTTTTTGATAGAAATAGCCTTTTTGGGTTGCCTCAAAGCCACCGGGGCTTTGAAACACCATCTGCGGGATGGAGCGAATATTTCTAAAATCGAGGCAATTGCCTAGTACGCGGTTGACGCCAACATTGCCAACCATCAGCATGCCAAGCTCGCCTTCCCCTTCCGCTTCTGCGCGCATCAGTCTAGCCAGCATCTTCGTATCCTCTGCATTTGTCTTGATGACTGCCACGGGCAAGCTCCTTTCAACCCTCAATGATGCTCCGCCGAATAATAGGCGAATGATCATGGGCGTTAAACTACATACTTAGTGTATTGTGAGCCCAGAGAAAGGGTTCCAAAAATATTTTTAGCTTCATCTTGAGTGGCAAATTGATGAACAATAAGCTTGAGCGTTGTCATAACGTGGTTTTTTCTGTATGATTAAGAACGATTGACCAATGAAATGTATGGGCGCTACCTGCGCCTTGTCACATACTCGGGAGGCTCGCTTCGTGTTTAAGGACTTGATAGCATTGACAAAACCAGGTTTGCTTCGGCTCAATATGTTTGCAGCCGTCGGCGGCTTTTGGGTAGCTTCCAAATGGCAAATTGCCTGGTTTGATCTGCTCTGGATGCTGATTGGCTCAACGCTCACGATGGCGTCTGCTTGCGTCATTAATAATTATTGGGATCGTGAGCTGGATCAGAAGATGGAGAGAACGAAAGGACGAGCTTTGCCGACAGGGCGCTTGAAGCCGCTGTTTGTGCTTGGATACGGCCTTGTGCTTGGCATTATTGGGGAATTGGTGCTGTTTATAGCCGTTAATCCGTTGACGGGCTGGTTAGGGCTTTTGGGCTGGTTCGTATATATCGTTATTTATACGATTTGGTTGAAGCGCAGCTCCACTTGGAGTACATCGGTAGGTGGAATTTCGGGAGCGATGCCTCCGGTAATCGGTTATTGCGCAGTCACGAATGAAGTGGATGCAGGAGCTTGGCTCATGTTCGCTTTATTATTTTTATGGCAGCCGGCTCATTTCTGGTCGCTTGGCATTAGACGCGTGGAGGAATATCGCACGGCTGGCTTCCCTCTGCTGCCTGTCGTTAAAGGGATTAGACGCACCAAGCTGCAAATGATTCCTTATGTAGCGCTGCTTATACCTACATGTTATCTCATGTTCCATTATGGCTATACCGGCTATGTCTTTCTAGTGTTGTCGATTGCAGGCAGTGTATTGTGGGCGGTTCACACGATTCGCGGCCTTAGGGCGAAGGATACGGAAAAATGGGCAAAAACGAATTTTCTTATCTCAGTCAACTACTTAATGGTTGTATTCATTGTAATGATCGTTAATACGGTAAGGTGAAACGGCTATCGCCGTCCTTTGGCGGCGCAGCGCGTTTCAATCCGAGAAATATAAGCATATTTATAAGTGCAAAGCTTTTAATTTCTTATAGTTTAAAATAACGTGTCATGTTTGGACAAGCTTCATGGGGGGAATGGGGAAAATGGATTTTCTGAAAAAGCATAGCTTCAAAATTGCGGTGCTGGCACTTTGCTTGGGCATGGGCATATATTTATTAATGACCAATGTTTTTAAACCGGAAAAGCCAATGCCGGTTCTGCAAGAAGCGCCAGCCTTCGAGCTAACGGATTTGGACGGCAATAAAGTGACGAAGGAGTCGACGAACGGCAAAGCAAGATTGGTTTATTTTTATTTTGCCAATTGCCCGGACGTATGTCCGCCAACGACATTCCTACTGTCTCAGGTGCAGGAAGGCTTGGAGAAAGAGGGCATACTTGGAACGGATGCCGAAATGATCTCGATTACATTCGATCCTGAGCGTGATACAACCGAGGTTATTAAGGCGTTCGCGGAGCGAAATTATGCCAAGCTGAATGAAGGCTGGATGTTTTTGCGAGGGGATGATCCGCAGGCGGCCATCAAGCTTGCTCAGGATTTTGGCGCGAGTGCCATTAAGGACAAAGAGGGAACCGGCTTTACACATATGAATGTGATTACTCTGGTGGACAAAACAGGCCAGATTCGCAAGTGGATTGCTGCAAACAATGAGGAATTGACGCCGGAAAGCATCGTTGCTGATATGAAGCGGCTTGCTAAGGAATAGCGATGGCTATCTTTTATCATATTTTATGGAGTAACATTGCGCCGCTTACATTGATGATAGCTATAGGCTTCTCAATGCAGCGGCTTTTTTCTTTAGATATTAAAACCTTGTCCAAGCTGAATTTTTACGTTTTTTCGCCAGCGGTTATTTTTCAGCTGCTGCGTACGACAGAGCTTGAAATGAGCCTTATTTGGAAGGTGCTGCTGTTTGTCGTTATCTTTATGGTGCTGCAAGCTATAGCCGTAGAAATCGTTGTGAAAATGCGAGGGCTTAAGGGAGGCATGCGCGGCTCCATGCGTAACAGCGTGCTATTCTATAATAGCGCTAATTACGGCATACCGCTTAATCAACTGGCGTTTGCCGGAAACCCGATGACGCTGGCGGTACAAATATTAGTCATGACGACGCAGTCCTTTTTGCCGAATACGTATGGCATCTACAGCGTGAACGCTCATAAGCTGTCCTTGCGCGATACGCTGAAGACGATTTTCTCCATGCCGATCATTTATGTCATTCCGCTCGCATTTCTGCTGAAAGGGCTTGACGTAGAGCTGCCGCAGCCGCTGCAAATGCCGATTGAATATTTGGCAAATGCGTTTATTGGAACGGCCCTCATTACGCTCGGCGTCCAGCTAGGCAGCATGAAATGGCAATTCGACAAGCGTCTGCTTGGCAATGTGCTGCTGTCGAACGGGCTTCGCTTGATTGGAGGCCCGCTGCTCGCAGCTCTTGCTATTTGGTTGATCAGCGCCACAGGGCTGTTCGTATTCGATAAGCTGACGACGGCGGCGCTAATCGTGTCAGCCTCGGTGCCTACCTCGCTTAGCAGCGTGCTGCTGGCGGTGGAGTTCGACAATGAGCCGGAGTTTGCTTCTCAGGCGGTGTTTTTGTCAACGGTGCTGAGCATTGTGACGGTATCGTTCGTTATTTTCATCCTTCATATTTAATCTTTTGGAGCAGGAGCGGGAGGAGGGTACAGAATATGTTCCTCTAATCCCGCTTTTTCCAATTGGGCGATGACATATTCCTCGGGAGTATGCTCTACGCCCGAATAACCGCGCCTCGTATAAATATGCTCGGCATCTGGAAACACATCGCGCAGCATGCCCCGAATGCGTTTGCCGGATGAATCATTGTCTGTGAAAATATAAACGTGACGCTCGGCGATTTGCCTCTTCAGCTTCTCAAGCTGCTCGGTTCCGGGAGTTCCGTATGTACAATAGATCGGAATGCTTTCGTCCAGCACGCGCCTGACGCGGCTTTTATCATTTTTACCTTCTACAATAATCGCAATGTCCATCATGCTGATCACCTTGTTTTTTTTCTATAGTTTATCAAATTACAAGGGGAAAAGCTTGCAGCCATTATGCCATTATGCAGTAAAATGGGTTTGCGTTACAAGCGGGCTGCGACGGTGGAAAGGGAGAATCGACACAGCGAGCATCAAAACGAGAAAGGCGATATAATACGGCGACATATAGCTGCGCAATTGACCGGCAAGCATCGGACCGAGGAAGGCGCCAATCGAATAGGCAATGGATAGGGTGGAAAAGGTGCGGCCGTAGCGTGCGCCTCCACTTAGCTCAATAAGCAAGATTGAAATGGCGGGAATGACGATACCTTTTGCCATGCCTACCATCAGCAGCATAACGGCGAAGGGCAGCGGCGAATCAGCGGCGATGCTGAAATAAATCAAAGCCAGCGCGAGCGCTCCCCACAGCGTACGGCGATAGGCGGAGAAGCGGTTGAGAAACAGCATGCTGAGCGTAATGAGAGCGCCGAGGCTGACAACTGAAAAAAGCAAGCCCGTCGTCAGCATGCCAGCGGTCGTTGTCGCCATGAGCGGCAGCTCGAAGGAGAGTATGCCCTGTGCGCAGCTGATGCCAACCGGCAATATATAAATGAGCCAAGATACGGACTTCGAATCGGCAGCCGCCGGGAAAGCCAGCTTTTGGGGCTGAACGCCGGCAGGAGTGGCAGGGACGTCAGCTGCCGGGATATCGCGGATGAAAAACAGCGCGCATATCGCAGTTACGATTAAAATCCAGCCCAGCATATAAAAAGCGGTGGTGAAGCCGATTTTGGCTACCATATAAGCGCCGGCTGCTGGTGAAATGACGGTCGCCAGCGTATGTACGAGCCCGTTGCCGGCCATAAGCTTGCCCTGCTCGGTACGGTTGCTCGTCATCCGAGCAAGCAAAGCCAGACATGCCGGTGAGAGGAAGGCGAGCACGAAGCCGCTGATAGAGCGAAGGACAAGCAGCTGCCAAGGATTCGTCACCCCCGCTTGAAATAAGAGGATGATCCCTGCTCCAAGCAAGCTGAAGACGATAAACAGCCTGCTGCCAAAGCGATCAACGCCATAGCCGGCAATAAGGTTGCCGGGCAGATGCGTAATCGAGTACATGCCCATCATCAGCCCGATGAACGAGGGCGCTGCGCCAAGCGAAATGGCGAAAGGCGTCAAAATTGGATATTGCGCATGCAAATCAAAAAAAGCGACGAACAGAAAAAAATAGAGCCAGATGGCGGTTTTCATCAGGCTTCACCTCCAAATTGTAATCAGCCTAACGGGGAGCATATGGATGGCGGCAGCGCGGGTTCCATTCATAGGCCATGCCCCTCGGCCATATAAATTACTTGTACGCCAAGGTCGGACAGGATATGTCTGTATAAAGCGGGATGCCTAGCGTTTACGCTGGATTCCAGCTGGGGTATAATGTTTGATAATAGCAGTGTCCGCACGTTATAATAGGAGGGGTCAGGTTGGAGTTTCTGGATTTTACAAGTTATGACTGGAATACTTGGAGCGATTTTCTGAAGGAGCATTGGTTTGTGCTCGCGATTGCG
Organism: Paenibacillus sp. KS-LC4; assembly: GCF_036894955.1. Taxonomy (NCBI): domain Bacteria; kingdom Bacillati; phylum Bacillota; class Bacilli; order Caryophanales; family Paenibacillaceae; genus Paenibacillus; species Paenibacillus sp. KS-LC4. The sequence continues at coordinate 1,540,899 of NZ_CP145905.1, forward strand.
CTTGTTGTGCTGCTGCTTGTTATCCGTATCGTCAAAACCGTTGTCAAATGGGCCTTAGTCGCCGTTATCGTGTTTGGCGTTATCGTCTATAGCGGCTATACGATGGAGGATTTGAAGGCATTTGGCACGAAGCTGGAGGAAACAACAGGAAGCCTTAAGCAGGAAGCCATCTCAGCTATGATTGGTGAAGCGAAGAACGCCAAGTTTACGACGAATAAAGACGGCTCCTATACCGTCGCAACAGATAGCGTAGCGCTGACTGGGGTTCCGGGTACGAATGAGGTTTCCGTATCTTACCGTGGAAACGATTTATTCAAAATGCAAATTGACGAGACGATACAATCCATTATTAATCAGGCCAAACAAAACAAACCATAAGCACTTTTACTAAAATATTGTTTTAGCAATGAATGAGGGGGATTACGGGAATGACGGAATGGATTCAGGCAGGCAGCCAAAGCATGATGGAGCCTGTCACTGCTGCCGTTCTCCTGGTGCTCCTTGTCTCACTCATTCAGGGATTGATTAGGGGCGCATCGGGATCGGCGAGGCGCCTTTTCTTTTTTGTGTGGGAAAGCATCGTCATCGTCGCTTGTCTTGTCCTCGCCTCGCATTGGGCGGGCAAGCTTTCGCCCGTTGCAGCGGATATGCTGAGGAAGCATGTTATCGTCCCTAGCAGAGCGCTGGGGCCGATTGAGCAGGCATGGTACACACTGATAACGAGCATAAGGGATTTTGCGCTGCTGCGTTATGTGCTGCTCTTTCTAGTCATTTATATGCTGCTGCGAGTTGCTGCCTCCGGGCTTAACCCATTGTTTGAGCTCTTATTTAGACGAAAGGCTCATGTAGACGGAGATGGCCGCCAGCAGGAGCGACGGATGACTCTCCCAAGACAGCGGGCGGCAAGCCGCGCTTTTGGGGCATTGTTAGGCGGTATCCATGGAGCAGGCCGAGCCTTCATTTTCCTTGCTGTGCTGTTCGTGTACGTGTCCTTGCTGCCGAGTGGCGTTGGAGCACAGATGATCAAGCAGTCGCCGCTGTATACGCAGGCTGCTGTATTGCTGGAACCGGTGGCGGGGGATATGCTCGCTGGACGCGGTCCTGTGTTAGCCGAAGCGATGCAGGCAGAATTCCAAAATATTTTACAGCGAAAATATGAAGTGATTGATTATGCTATACCAGCAAGCATTGAGCAGGCGGCGGTGCAGATCGTCAAGGATGCAAAAACGGATGAAGAGAAGGCAAGAGCGCTATATGAGTGGTTAGGAACGCGAATTGCGTATGATTGGGACAAGGCGCGCCAATACGAGGAGCAGGGCATTTGGCAGGAGCAATCTCCGCAAAACACATTTGATACGCGAAAAGGTGTTTGCATTGATGTTGCGAGATTGTATGACATGATGGCGCGAGCGGTAGACGTCGAGGTGCGGGTCGTAACGGGGCTTGGCGCAGATGGGAAGGGCGGCTATGGCCCCCATGCGTGGAATGAAGTGCGTATAGATGGAAAATGGCTGCCGCTTGATGCAACTTGGGCTTCATCGGGCAATTGGTTCAATTCGCCTGATTTTGAGCAGACGCATATTCGGGATAAGCAGCTAAGTATTTAATTCAATTATTCATTTTATATACTTAATTTATATTTGAGGTGAGCAGGTTGACGGATGATCCACAGAAAAGGGAAATTAACAATAAACGCCATTTTTCCTTTCGCCTGAACTTATTTTTCTTTATCGTTTTCGGTTTGTTCAGCGTACTGATTATTCAATTGGCTATTTTGCAGTTTGTTGAAGGTCCGACGCTTAGCGCGGCAGGCAGCAAGAAAAGCACGCGAAATGTGAAGATCGCGCCGATTCGCGGCAATATTTATGATTCTGAAGGCAAGGCCATTGCGTATTCGACCTCAACGCAGTCGCTTTATTTCAGCATACCGCCCAATTATAAGACGGAGGAACTGAAGAAGCTGGCTACAGAGGAAGCGACCAGACTTGTAGAGGTGTTTGATAAATACGGAGACCCCGCCCTGAAAATGACGGTGGAAGATGTCATTATGCAGATGGATTTAGGATTCAGGCTCAATACCATTTCAACGCCAAGACGTATAAAGACAGGACTGACAAATGAGGAAATCGCTTATTTTCTCGGCAACAAGAGCAGCTTTGTTGGCTTAGATATTATGGAAGAGAGTGTGCGTCACTATAGTCAGGATACGACGGCGGTTCAGCTCGTCGGATACTTGAAAAAATATAAAGGTGTACGCGAAAACTTGGATTTTTATGGAGAAAAGGCGCAGGAAAAAGACCCTCAGCTCCAATACTTGGAGGATGAAGAGGTAGGATTTGACGGCCTTGAGCTATTATATCAAGATATTTTACGTGGTAAAAACGGGCTGAAAAGCTATCCGGTCAACAATCAGGAGGTTATTGTAGGCCCTGTACAAATTACGAATCCGGAAAAAGGCGATGACCTCTATCTGACGATTAATCGAGGTGTTCAGCAAACAACAGAGCAGGCGATTATGGATCAGATTAAGAAAATCAGTACCTCATCCATATCTGCTGAACGTGCGCCTTATGCAAAAATTGGTTTTGCAGTAGCGATGGAGGTAGAGACCGGTAAAGTAATTGCAATGGCCAGTATGCCGGACTATGATCCGAATATTTGGGCGGGCGGCAGCATTAGCCAGAAGGATTATGACAACATTGAGAATGTCGTTAATAATGGAACCATTACAGAGATATATCCGAAATATGATTCGGATGAGGAGCGTAAAAGCCATCCCTCTTCACTCGTTCCACCGGGATCGACGCTTAAGCCGCTTTCCGTTTTGATTGGTTTAAATGAGGGTTTGTTTACAACAGAGTCTATTTACAACGATACGGGTTTATTTACTTTTGGTAAAGCAGGGCATGAGGTACCCATTCGAAATGCTGGTGGACACGTCTATGGGGCGCTTGATCCTGCTAAAGCTATTGAGAAATCCTCCAATCCCTTTATGGCGGCGATGATTGGCAGCAGGCTGAACCAAAAATATCCGGGTATTGAGGGTATTGATATTTGGGACAAATACATGAAGGAATTTGGCCTGGGTGTATCAACAGAAAGTGGACTTCGCATGGAGAAAAAAGGCAGCGTCGATTATTACCATGAGTTTGAGACGGCAAGTGCGCAATCCGCGCTCATTCGTGCCTCGTTCGGTCAACAGGCTCGTTATACAGCCTTGCAGCTGGCACAGTATGTTACGATGCTTGCTAATCATGGCAAGCGGATGAAGCCGCAATTTGTCAATGAGATTAAAGATTCCGAAGGCAATGTGGTGCAAGCCTTTGAGCCCGTGGTGCTCAATACAGTCGAATTTCCTGATGCTTATTGGAAAGAAATAGAAAAAGGCATGGGCAAGGTCGGCGTGCAAGGCTTCGATGGCGTAAGCTATACCTTTAATCGTAAAACAGGGACAGCACAATCGTCCGTTAAAGGCAGAACGGCGGATAACGGTGTATTTATCGCTTATGCCCCTGCTGACAAACCGAAGCTTGCAGTTGCCGTCATTATGCCGGACGGCGGTTTTGGCGGCTGGGCGGCAGCGCCGGTTGCCCGTAAAATTTTTGACGCTTATGATTATGAGATTGGCCTGAATGGTGTTCCGGGGAAGGCAAAGGATGCCGTGGCTTCGACAGATACAAATGCTGCCGGAACGGAAGCAACGGTGCAATAACACGCCCCAGTTAAATCGTCTATTTTTCAAGACCTTTTCAACAGCGCTGCTGATTGGAGAGGTCTTTTTTTAAAATAAATGTTGCACTAGAGAAACTTTTTTGTATAATATAAACAAAGAGGCGCTTAGCTAACTTACATTCGCATAGGCAAAATAAATCATTGCACTGAAAACAAATAGATGGGCAGGGGATTGGACTAATGAAGAAGCAGCGTAAAATGAATTCGGCGTTGAAGCGGTTAATTATGACGTTAATGTTTTTGGCATTATCCGCAGTTGTATTAGCAGGATGTGCAAGCGGCAGCGGCAGTGAGACGGCAAACGGAGATGGAAAACTAAAAATCACGGCGACGACCGGAATGATTGCTAATGTGGCGGCAGAGGTCGGAGGAGACGACGTTGTTGTAACAGGACTTATGGGGTCGGGTATCGACCCCCATTTATACAAAGCATCGCAGGGTGATGTAAAAAAGCTGGATCAGGCTGATATTATTTTTTATAACGGCTTGCACCTGGAAGGGAAAATGGGAGAGATGTTCGAGAAGCTGGAGAAGCTGAAGCCAACAGTAGCTGTCTCCTCGCAAATTCCACAATCGGAGCTTCATGGTAATCCAAACGGCGACTCCACTACCCATGATCCGCATATCTGGTTCAATGTTAAGCTGTGGATGTCTGCCACCGAGGTTATACGCGACACGCTAATGGAGAAGGACCCAGCGAACGAGGCGGGCTACAAGGAACGGGCGGAGGCTTACCTGGCGAAGCTTGAGGAGCTTGATCAATATGCAAGAGAGCAAATGGCCACGATTCCTGAAAAAGGAAGAATTCTCGTAACGGCGCATGACGCCTTCGGATATTTTGGCGCAGCTTATGGTCTAGAGGTCACAGGCTTGCAGGGAATGAATACGATGTCTGAGTATGGGTCGAAGGATGTAAGCGAGCTGCGAGATTTTCTCGTCGAAAAACAAATCAAAGCGGTGTTCATTGAATCCAGCGTGCCGCGCAAATCCATTGATTCCGTTATCGAGGGTGCTCAAAAATTGGGGCATGTTGTGACAATCGGCGGCGAATTGTTTTCTGACGCGATGGGCGATCCAGGCACGGTGGAAGGTACTTATATCGGTATGGTTAAACATAATGTAGATACAATTGTAAATGCACTCAAATAACAAGACGCAGTGAGAGGCGATGGCTACTATGAAAAATCATTTAAAAACGGCAGCTCCTTTGACAATTGAAGGCTTAAGCGTAGCTTACCAGAAAAAACCGGTGCTGCGCAGCGTATCTTTCTCGGTAGAGGAAGGGGAGCTGATCGGGGTAATCGGACCCAACGGAGCGGGCAAGTCTACGCTGATGAAGGCGGCGCTCGGCCTCATTCCTCGCCTTAGCGGGGAAGTGCTGATCTATGGCAAGCCGTATCGCCAGCAGCGCAGGCTGATCGGATATGTGCCGCAGCGCGAGTCGGTGGATTGGGATTTCCCAACGAATGCGCTGGATGTCGTCATGATGGGCCGTTACGGCCATCTGGGCCTGTTCGGCCGCCCGGGAGCAAAGGAACGCAGGCTTGCGATGGAATGCTTGGCGAAGGTCGGCATGGCTGATTTCGCCACAAGGCAAATCAGTCAGCTGTCCGGCGGCCAGCAGCAGCGGGTATTTCTGGCGCGGGCGCTCGTGCAGGACGCGAAGCTGTATTTCATGGATGAGCCATTCGCAGGTGTCGATGCTGCAACCGAGAAGGCGATTATTACGCTGCTCCAAGAGCTGAAGCGGCAGGGGAAAACGGTCATCGTCGTCCATCATGATTTGGCGACGGTCGAGGAATATTTTGATTCTGTGCTGCTGCTCAATGTAGAGCTTCAGGCATTTGGCAAGACCGAGCAAGTATTTACACAGCAAATGCTCCAGCAAACCTATGGCGGACGGCTTGCCTTTCTAGAGCGTGGCGGAAATGCCCGGCTTGCTGTCACGAAGGGGTGAGGCTGAGATGGAAACGTTGTGGAGACTGCTTCAAGATCCGAACATGCAATGGATTTTTCTAAGCTGCACGCTGCTTGGCTTAAGCAGCGGCGTCATCGGCAGCTTCTCCTATTTGCGCAAGCAAAGCCTGATGGGTGATACGCTGGCTCATGCGGCGCTGCCCGGCATTTGTATTGCTTTTATGCTGACAGGCACCAAATCGCTGCTGTTTTTCCTGCTTGGAGCAGGAGCAGCTGGCCTTGTAGCTACGTTCGGCATCGGCTGGATTACGCGTCATTCACGGATCAAGCATGATGCGGCAATGGGAATTGTATTGTCGAGCTTTTTCGGCTTCGGCATCGTATTATTAACGTTTATTCAGCATGGCGAGTACGGCAATCAATCGGGACTGGATAAATTTCTATTCGGTCAGGCGGCCGCAATGGTTGGTTCCGATGTACTTACGATGTCGATAGTGAGCTTATCGCTCATCGCGGTCTGTACGTTATTTTTCAAGCAATTCAAGCTTGTATCCTTCGATCCCGGCTTTGCGCGCGGACTTGGCTATCCTGTGGCTTTGATTGAGCAATTGCTTATGTTTTTGATGGTCGTAGCTGTAGTCGTAGGTATTCAAGCAGTCGGTGTTGTGCTGGTGGCCGCGCTGATTATTACGCCGGCGGTATCGGCGCGTTATTGGACGGATAAGCTAGGCTTTATGGTTGTCATCTCGGGCGTGTTCGGCGCTATGAGCGGCGGAATCGGCACGATAATTAGCTCGCTTGGCTCGAATTTGCCAACGGGTCCGCTGACCGTGCTTGCGGCAACGGCATTATTTTTAATTTCGGTATTGTGTGGTCCTCGCAGAGGCCTGCTCGCAAAACGGCTGCTGCGGCTCAAAGTCGCACGGAGCATCCATGAGGAGCAGGGGCATAAAGAACGGCAGCTGAAGGGGGAAGCGACGTTATGAGCGATTTTTGGATATTGCTGACGGGCTCGCTTGTCGCTAGCTGCTGCGGCATACTTGGAGCTTTTCTCGTTTTGCGAAAAATGGCGATGATCGGTGATGCGATCAGCCACTCGGTTATGCCGGGCATCGTTATTGCTTTTCTGATTAGCGGTTCACGCGATTCACTCGTTATGATGCTTGCTGCAATGGCTTGTGGTTTGCTTGCTGTATTCCTAATCCAGCTGTTTCAGCAAAGCGGCATTCAATCGGATGCGTCCATTGGCGTTGTTTTTACCGCGATGTTTGCTGCCGGGGTACTGCTGGTGAGCCTGTATGCCCGCCAGGTGCATCTCGATCAGGATGCGATTTTATACGGAGAAATTGCCTATGTGCACTGGAATACGTGGACGCTGAACGGCGTCAGTATGGGACCGATAGCGGTATGGCTGCTAGGCATTACGTTAACGGTCATTTTAGTCGTCATTGGGCTGTTCTATAAGCAGTTCAAGCTATGTGCCTTCGATCCAGCCCTTGCGGCTGCTTGTGGCATCCCCGTTGCCTTGTTCCATTATTTATTGATGGGGCTTGTGTCGATGGCGACGGTCAGTTCCTTCGAGAGCGTAGGAGCGATTCTCGTGGTCGGGCTGCTGGTTATTCCTGCTGCGACCGCTTACTTATTAACGGAGCGGCTGAGTGTCATGATCGCTTTGAGCGCAGGTGTGGGCATTGCCAGCACATTCATTGGTTATGGCTTGGCGACTGTGCTAGATGCCTCGATTGCAGGCTGTATCGTGAGTTCTGCGGGTGTGCTGTTCATCTTGGCCCTGCTGTTCTCGCCTAGCCATGGCGTTATCTGGAAAAAATGGCGTTTGCGCCGTTTAGCCCAATAATACGCGATATGCGAACTTTTCTTTGGCTGCGTTTTATCGCGCAGCATTCATGAAGGCCAGCCGGAAATTTGCGGTTGGTCTTTATTTTTTTGAAGTGGAGCAGGATCGTTTGGCTTACGCCCAAAATATGATAAAATGGCTGTATTGCATCAAGAGATGATGTTATGCAGCAAATGCAGGAGGTAACGATGGCAGATTATAAATTAGTAGCACTCGATATGGATGGGACGCTGCTGAATGAACTGAGTGAAATTAGCGATGAAAATGCATTGTGGATCAGAAAGGCGCTTGATGCCGGTGTAACGGTCAGTTTTTCGACGGGACGCGGCTTTCGCAGCGCCTTGCCGTTTGCCGAGCAATTGCAGCTTGAAACGCCGATGATTACGGTAAATGGCGGCGAGATTTGGAAGAAGCCTCATGTGCTGCACCGCAGAGCGCTGCTTGATCCGGTATATGTAGAGCGGCTTCATAAAATTGCGCAGAAGCATGTCGGCACCTGGTTTTGGGCATACAGCACGAAGGACATCTACAATTTAGAAAAATGGATAACGCCAGCGGATGATTATGAAGCCCATCATTGGCTGAAATTCGGTTACTACACCGAGGATGATGTCGTACTTAAGAAGATTTATGAGGAAGTCAGCGAGTGGGATGCGCTTGAAATTACAAATTCCTCGACGAGCAATTGGGAGATGAATCCAAAAGGTATTACCAAAGCATCCGCGCTGAGCGAGCTTTGTGAAGTTATGGGTATAGACATGTCGCAGGTCGTTGCAGTTGGAGACAGCTTGAACGACATAGCCGCTATTCGCGATGCTGGACTAGGCGTTGCTATGGGCAATGCCCAAGATGCTGTGAAGGATGCGGCTGATGTTATTACGCTGTCGAATAATGAGCATGGCGTTGCCGAAATTATTAAGAATTATGTGCTGAAGGGATGAAAACGGCTTGGACATCTTAGGCTGGTCTCTCGTTATCATTTTATTTATTGTCGGCATGGCGGGTACGGTGTATCCGATACTGCCAGGGGCGCTTGCCATTTACGCCGCGTTTTTTGCTTATGGTCTGTGCATTACCTTTGAGCCGTTCGGCTGGGTTTTTTGGACGCTGCAAACGCTCATCGTCGTTGTGTTGTTCGTAGCGGATTATGCGGTCAGCGCCTGGGGCGTCAAGCGATTTGGCGGCTCCAAGGCCTCTATAATCGGCAGTACCATCGGCCTTATATTGGGACCATTCGTCATTCCAGCTTTCGGTCTCATTATCGGCCCATTCGTGGGCGCGGTCATCGGCGAGTTTTTCGTCGTTCAGGAGTGGAAGCATGCTGCGAAGGTAGGTATTGGCTCGCTTGTCGGATTACTGACTAGTGTTGTGGTGAAGGTTGTTTTGCAATCCATCATGATTGTGCTCTTTATTGTTTGGCTGGTTGTGTAAAGGATGATTGATGAAAATAGTGCTGCGCTGCGTAAAAGGGTTGGTTTTCGGTCGCTGTTGCCCCAGAAATTTTTGAATATATCCGCTAAGCGGTGTAATTTCTGGGGCAAAGGCGAACGCTTCGCTCCTCAAATCCAACCCTTTTACTCCGCTTCGCCCTTTTCTTCAACAACCCTCTACACAAAAAAGCTCAGACTATCCTTCGCTTTTTACAGTTAAAACCTGAAAACCGTAAAACCTGAAAACCGTAAAACCTGAAAACCGTAAAACCTGAAGACCGTAAAACCTGAAGACCGTAAAACCTGAAGACCGTAAAGTAAAGCCTGAAAACCTGAGAGCAAACAACTGGACAACAACGTTTTGAAATCGGTTTATTATATTTGGAGGAGCTGAGAAGCGATGATTAAAGTGACGGTCTGGAATGAGTTTTTGCATGAGAAGGTGCACGAAGAGGTGCTGCGCGTTTATCCGAATGGCATACATAACGCTCTAGCAGCAGGCATCGCCGCCGATTCATTTGAAATCGCAACAGCTACGCTGGATCAGCCTGAGCACGGGCTGACCGAGGAGCGTCTGAACAATACGGATGTGCTGATCTGGTGGGGACATATGGGCCATGATCAAGTCGAGGATGCGATTGTCGAACGCGTGCATAAGCGAGTCATGGAAGGCATGGGACTCATTGTTTTGCATTCCGGTCATTTTTCGAAAATTTTCAAAAAACTAATGGGTACTGGCTGCGATCTAAAATGGCGCGAAGCAGGCGAGAAGGAACGCATCTGGACCGTGAATCCGGCGCATCCAATTGCTGCCGGCTTGCCGGAGTACATTACAATCGAGCATGAGGAAATGTACGGCGAGCATTTCGATATTCCCGCACCGGATGAGCTCATCTTCATAAGCTGGTTCGAGGGCGGTGAGGTGTTCCGCAGCGGCTGTACCTTCTACCGCGGCCAAGGGAAGATTTTTTACTTCCGACCAGGTCATGAAACATATCCAACCTATTACAATGAACAAGTGCTGCAAGTAATCAAAAATGCGGTTCATTGGGCAAAGCCTTCCCATGCTGGAGCACCCATCCGCGGCAATCACCAGCCGCTTGAGCCGCTTGTTAAACCATAATCTTGCATTCGAAAGAGAGACATACCTGCTATGAAGAAGGATTCACTTATTAAGGGAACATTGATTTTAGCCATGGCCGCACTGGTCGCCCGCATGCTTGGCATTTTCCAACGGGTGCCGCTGGAGCATATGCTGAGTAAAGAAGGCCTGGCGAGCTTTACCGTCTCTAATAATTTATATTTAACCTTGCTCATTGTAGCAACAGGAGGCATCCCGAGTGCCATTAGCAAAATGGTGTCCGAGCGTTATGCGCTTGGCCGCCAACAGGAAGCGCAGCGCATTTATAAGGCGGCGCTTCTGTTCGGTCTGGTAACAGGACTTATCTTGTCTACTTTATTGTATGTTTTTGCACCACAGCTGGCAGCATCTCAGGATTTGCCTAACGCGGTATTCGCCATTCGGGCGATAGCGCCAACGCTGCTCTTGTTTCCTCTAATCGCCATGATGCGCGGTTATTTTCAAGGGCGCCAGCTGATGATGGCGGGCGGGCTCTCGCAAATTATGGAGCAAATTATGCGCGTTATTGTCGGTGTCGGCTTGGCGATTGTTGTACTCGCCTGGGGCTGGGGTGACCAGATGGGGGCAGCAGCAGCGTCCTTCGGTAACTTTTTCGGAGCGATAGGCGCTATTGCGGTGATGGTGTGGTACGCAGTCAAGCTGCGCCGGACAGACAAGCTCGAACTGGACAAAATGCAAACAAGCAGTGAGAATGCTCAAACGCTTGCTTTACAAAAAGCCGAGGCCTCACGTATTCCGTATCGCGCTATTTACCGGGAAATATTTTCGATTTCCATTCCGATTGTCGTTACAGCTATAACGGTTCAATTCATGTATATGGTTGATAATTACTTGCTCATGAAATTGCGGTCGGGCGTTTACAGTTATAATGAGGCAGTTGAGGTATTAGCCGATTTTGGAGGGAAGGCGCAATCCATTGCGGGTATTCCGCCAATTTTGGCGATCGCGCTAAGTACCTCGATTATTCCAGTCATATCTTCTGCTTTTTCCGTGCGAAATATGTCTGAAGTTAATCGCCAAACGTCGCTCGTCATGCGTATTGTACTGTTTACAGGCATTCCAGCAGCACTGACGCTTGCTGTCCTCGCCTATTCGGTTACAGGACTGCTGTTTACAGGGCCGCAAGGCAGCGGTATTGTGGCGGCTTTGACAGCAGGTACGATTTTTCAAGCGACGATGATGATCAGCAATTCGGTATTGTTTGGACTTGGCAGACCGCGGTTAGCGATGTACAACACATTAATTGGTATTGGGCTCAAACTGCTGGGCAGCTTCGTATTGGCTCCGATATTCGGTATTTATGGGCTTATTGCCGCATCGACGCTTTGTTTTATTTTTATTACCTGGTTTAATTTGCAATCCATTCGCAGCTATGTGCAATTCAATGTGCTGGGCCGCCGCTGGGTGCCTTATTTTGCAGCGGTACTCGTTTCGATGGCAGCAGGCTGGGGAGTGGACAAAGGGCTCAGATGGCTGTTAGAAGGGATTGCGTTGCCTGATAGGCTGACCTATGTGATTTCTCTTATTGCAGCGGGCATCGTTATTGGAGGTTTGTATTTGGGTCTGCTCATCCTGCTGCGTGTCGTGACAGCGGAGGATGTCAAAGCTTTCCCTGGACCGCTTCGCAAGCTGTTTGCCAAGCTATTCAGGCTGACGGGCCGTGCTGCGGTGTAATAGGGATGCTTCCATACATTTACACTGGTGTTAGGCTCATGTACAATAAAGAGGATTTTATTCATTTTTAAATTGTTGGCGAGAGGGGTCATATACATTGAAAAAGCTGGGGAGCTTAAGAAAAGGGGTCGTCTTGCTGCTGTCTTTGGTGCTTGTGTTTGTTGCAGGCTGTCAGGCTATTAGCGGTGTCGATCTAAATAAGGCGATTACGAACTCGCTTAAGGTTACTTCTTATGAGGGCGAGCAAACGTTGTCGCTGCAATTAAAAATGAGTGAAGAAGAGCTTGAAAATATGGACGAAGATGAACTTGCGATGATGAAATTGCTCAACAACGCAAAGCTTGAGCTGACAAATATTAAAGTACAGGATGACACGCATGTATCGTACAGCGGCAAGCTTCTGCTTGCTGACACGATTTCTATTGGTTTTTCCCTCAAAATGTCCGATACAACGGCCGTCGTAGAAATTGAAGGGGCGAAGCAGCCCTTTGTTCTGGACATGAGCGAGGCGGGCCTGCCTTCCTTAATGGGCATTTCTGGCGCGATTGGCCAGTCCGTAACGGGTGGTCCGCCAGACGCCTCGCTCGTTGAGCTGGGCAAAGAAATTATTGATGCAGTAAGCGGCTATTTTATTAATCATCTGCCTAATCCCGATCAAATTTCAGTAAATGCGGTGCAGGATACGATTAATGGCCAGGCGGTATCCTTGATGAAGGTTCATACGGAACTTGATGGTCCTGCTATATGGACTTGGATTAAAAAATATGTCGATGTTCTCGTAAGCGATCGTGCTGGTCTGGACAAAATGGTTAAAGGTTTTGTAGAAGTGCTTGCCAGCCATCCGGAAGTATGGGAAGCGATTGGTGAAGTCAATCCTTTTGACCAACCGGTTGTGCTTGATGGTCCTACACAAGAGGATACGATTAAAGAACTCGCAGACAGCCTTGCAGAAGAGCTTGCATACTTTCAGGAGGAGCTGCAAGCGATAGAGGAAGAGGAGGACGGCATTCTCCTTGATTCTTTATTCAATAAGGCTACGACACTGAAGACAGACGTTTACGTGGACAGCAATTTGGACATACGCAAGCAAGTAGTCGAGGCAAACATTTTGCTTGGCGATATCGAGCCTGAGACGCAAATGAGCATTGTCATTCGCTCCGAGAGTCAAAAATGGAATGTAAACGGAGCAGTGAAGGCGGATGCTCCAGTCGTAAGCGAGAATGCCATTAATTTGGATGATATGTATGGCCTGAATGGCTATGAAACGCTGCAATGGTTTGACAAAAGCTCACATGCTTATGATCTGTTAAAAAATACGTTCCATGTGGGCGTTCAGACGGTAGAGCTTTATACACAGGATTATGGCAATCCGCCCATTATAACCCCTTCGAATATTACGCTTGTTCCTTTGCGTGATGTGGCGGAGCAGCTTGGCGCTACGATTTCATACAATAAGAAGACGAAGCAGCTGACGCTATTCGATAAGGCGACTGATACGACGATTATAGTGAAAAATGGAAGTGACGCCGCTATTGTGAACGGCAAGTCGGTCAAGTGGGCTTATCCGGCAACTACGGTAAACGGAACGGTCTATGTTTCAGCCCGCAACCTTGCGAAGTCGCTTGGCGCAACTCTGAAATGGGATTCTTATTATAACTCAGAGAAATATTTAATCATTGAACGTGAAGTTGGATAAGAAGGAGGAATGGACAAATGCTTAAATTAACGACAGATGCTACCTTTCGGGAAGCTGTACAGGCCGATGAACTGACGGTTATCGTATTCAAAACAACATGGTGCAAGGATTGCCATTACATTGAACCATTTATGCCGGAGCTTGAGCAGCAGTATGCAGGAAAAGCGGTTTTTTACGAAATTGACCGCGATGATTTGCCAGATTTATCATCCGAGCTGAACATTCTTGGCATTCCAAGCTTCCTTGCTTTTCGCAAAGGCCAGGAGGTTGTGCGGTTCGTTAATAAGCTTCGGAAGTCGCGTGAGGAAATCGAACAGTTTGTAGATCGCGCCTTGCAAGTATCCGATGCTTTGGCGGAAAACCAATAAGCACAATTTGCAAAGTCCGTGCGGCGCTGTCGCACGGATTTTTTTATGGTCACAGAAGCATCATAATTAGAGCCTTGATGGACAAGTGTCACATTTTCAACATGGCTTTTGGCATATTTTATGGCTATAATGAGTGGTAATTCAAACGAAAAAAGGTGATTGTACGAATGGTTTCAAGCCGTTTTCGCAAATTTTCAGTTGCAACATCTCTAGGCATGCTAATCATACTGCTGAACGGTGCCTTGGTCACGAACATGGATGCTGGCAGAGGCTGTGGAGATGACTGGCCTTTATGCCACGGAAAGTTTATACCGGCCTATACATTAGAATCGTTTATCGAATACACGCACAGGCTTACTACGGGGATTGAAGGCCTTTTGGTCGTTGGGATGTTTATTGCGTCCATTGTTTTGTTTAGACGAGACAAAATCGCCTATAAGCAGCCGCTGGTATTCGCAAGCAGCTCCTTGTTTTTCACAATTTTACAAGCGCTGATGGGTGCTGCTGCTGTAAAATGGCCGCAATCCCCGTGGGTGATGGCGATTCATTTTGGCATATCGCTTATGGCATTTGCCTCCACGCTGCTGCTTGTATTTTGGGCTTATCGCAACAAAAATGGCCAAGCGGTTGAATTTTCTGTACCAAGGTCGATTTTTCCGCGTTTATTAGGCTTAGCGGTGTACATTTATGTCGTTATTTATTTAGGCGCATATATTCGTCATACCGATTCCGGTGGCGGCTGTCTGGACTGGCCGTTATGCAACGGGAAAGTCATTCCTGATTTTGAAGGAGCTGAAACGATAGTATTCATTCACCGCATAGGCGCCGTTATATTGTCTCTTGCAATTGCTGGTGTATACCTGCATATTCGCAGGAAAAGTGGCGCAAACGGAGGACTGACTCCTATGGCCAGACTCTCGCTCATTCTCGTGTTGACGCAAGTGTTAAGTGGAGCGTTGCTCACATTGACGATTACTAATTCAAATTGGTTTGTTTTTACAAATTTATTGCATAATCTCATTGTTAGTGCGCTATTCGGCGTTATAATGGATATGTTGGTGCGTTCTTGGAGGCTGCGGGAGGGCGCTAAATAGCCTATAGAGGACGGAGGCACACAAGATGTTGCGATTTCTGTTTGACGAGCCAGAACGGGCAATAGAGGGACGACACGGTGAAACGGTGCGTTTAATGGAGCAGTTTATATCGCAGCTTCATAGCAAGGTGGCAGCGGGCAAGGATGTGGATCATAAGCTTCGCACGTATGAGATTTGGACACGCGGTTTAATTTCTTCCTTGAATGAGCTGGAGCAGAGCCATTATGCAACGCTTCGCTTTAAGCAGAAAATTAAATCCAGCTCGGTTAGCCAAATGCAATCCGATGAGTATCTTATGTATCAGCGCTATGTTTATTTTGACAAAAATGCATTCATTCGCGTTTTCGCCTTGCTTGATAAAATAGGCATTTTGCTAAACGATTTGCTCGCAATGAAGACAGAGCGGATTAAACCGCATTTTTCCTATTTCACGGTGCTGCGGAATATGCGAGAGCGTGGTGTGCATCGACCGCTGACCGGCGGTCTTGATGAGGTCAAAGGCTTAACGCAGGAGCCGATGGCCCGGCTGCGCAAACGGCGCAATGCAGAAATCCATTATATGAATTCCGAAATGCTTGATGATCTTGTGCAAAGCCATAAAGGCTATGGACTCGAAGTAAAGCTAGAAAACATCATGGCGCAGTCACAAGACCTGGCGGCTGGAGTAGCAATGGTGACCGACACTTTATATCTTACGTTCCAGTACGCTTGCGGTTATATACGAAAAAGATAAATAATTCGTAATCGCAAGGAGGAAGCACTGTTGGAGTTGAATGGAAAAACGGCGCTTGTAACAGGGAGCGCCAAAGGCCTTGGCAAAAGAACTGCACTCGAGCTTGCGAAGCAGGGCAGTCATATCGTCATTAATTATTTCAAGAGCGAGCAGGAAGCCGAGCAAACGAAAAAAGAAATCGAACAGCTCGGCGTAAGCGCTACCATTGTACAGGCCGATCTTTCAACGAAGGATGGTGCGACGAGGCTTGCTGATGAAGCGGCAAGCTGGAGGGGCGGCATCGACATTTTGGTCAACAATGCGGGACCGTTTGTTAGGGAGCGACGGCTGTTTGCCGACTATGAGTTTGCCGAAATATCGGACATGCTTACCAGCAACCTGCTCAGCGTCATGCTGCTGGACCACAAGCTGCTATCAGGCATGCGTAGCCGTGGCTGGGGCAGAATTATTCATTTTGGGTTTGGTCACGCCGGAGAAGCGCGGTCTTGGCCCCATCGCGCTGTATATGCGGCTGCCAAAACCGGTCTCGTTTCCTTTACGAAATCGCTTGCCGTTGAAGAAGCTGCTAATGGCATTACCGTCAATATGATTGGTCCTGGCGACATTCGCGGAGCGAATAAGGAGCGGACGATTGCCGAGGTGGAGGGCCAGGAGGATACAGAATCACCGCTTGGCCGGCCCGGAACAGGTGAAGATGTAGCACGGGTAATCACCTTTTTATGTGAACGGCGCTCGGATTTTTTAACGGGGAATATTATTAATGTCACGGGCGGTTTCGATCCGATTCGTCCTAATATTAAAGGTTTGTGAACCGAGCATATGCAAGTGCCTGCCCGCAGCTGAATAGAACATGCAAACGCCGAAAGCCCGGTAGTCCTCTGAGGACACCGGGCTTTCGCTATAGCTTGCAATAGGTTACGCTTAAAATACTTGAACGACTTCGACTACGCCCTCAACCTCTTCAAGCAGTGCGCGCTCAATTCCCGCTTTAAGCGTAATTGTGGAGCTCGGGCAGCTGCCACATGCTCCCATCAGGCGAAGCTTAATGATACCGCCCTCAACGTCTACGAGTTCGACATCTCCTCCGTCGCGCTGCAGGAACGGACGCAATTTATCCAGTACGTCCAATACTTCATCGTACATTGTGCTTTGTGCTTGTTCACTCATTGCAATCATCTCCTTTCTGTCTTATTATAGTACAAAGTCGTGCAATTGAAAATGGATACCTACAGCAAGGTAAGGTGTAAAGCTTATGTTTAAGACAATGATTGAATATTGTACAAGCAATGCCCACCATGGAACCGTGGACATTATGCAGAAATTCGAGCAAGAGGATCTCTACGAAATTACAGAATATGGCTGTCTAGGCAACTGCGGCGAATGCTACTTAAAGCCCTTTGCCCTCGTCGAGGGGGAAATTGTCGCCGCCGATACCAGCGATGAATTATATGGAAAAATTTGCGAAGCTATTATTCGTCAAGAGAACGATCGTGACGCACTGGACAAGCTGCTGGACGATCTTTAACCGAAGTGGCGCTTGGATCGCCATAAAATGCCGCTTTTTACGAGGCGTGGTACACGGCC
Organism: Paenibacillus sp. KS-LC4; assembly: GCF_036894955.1. Classification (NCBI taxonomy): domain Bacteria; kingdom Bacillati; phylum Bacillota; class Bacilli; order Caryophanales; family Paenibacillaceae; genus Paenibacillus; species Paenibacillus sp. KS-LC4. The sequence continues at coordinate 1,558,123 of NZ_CP145905.1, forward strand.
CAAAAGCGGTGTGCCGCCCATAATGCCAAAGCCGCTCTTTTTCCCGAGCGAACCGAGAACGCCCTTGAGCTTGATTTTGCCAAGCCGGGGCGTTTTGTCATGCCAAATGGCCTGCATGACTTCAGCAATTTGTTTGCCTTGTGCGCCAGCCGCCTGTCCGCTTGGGGAGAAGGGCAGTGAAGCACAATCTCCGACGATGAATACGCCGCTGTGGGAAGGGAGCTGATGGTGCTCATTAATAATCAGCCTTCCTTGGTTATCCTTCGGCAAGTCCAGACGCTGTACAATTGGCACTGGCTGAATGCCTGCCGTCCATACCGTTACATCGCTTAGCAGCGCTTTGCTGGAGTTTTGATCGTGCAGGACGCCCTGTTCAAGCTTGCATAGGGAAACATTGCCGAGCATTTCAACCTCATGGCCTTTAAACCATTCCGCCACGAACAATTGCAGCTTGCCTGGAAAAGCTGACATGACGCCTGCACCACGGTCAATAATGCGAATATTCAAATCCGGACGGCTTTCACGCAGCTCAGCAGCTACTTCAACGCCGCTCAGTCCGCCGCCAACGATCGACACCTGTCCATAAGGCTTGACGTCATTAAGCTGTTGATACGTTTTTCGTGCGGCAGAAAACGTTTGAATGCTCGTAGAGAACGCTTCTGCCCCTTCAATGCCATGATACTTATCCGTACAGCCAAGACCGATAACGAGCCAATCGTAGGAGATCGGGTCTTGGTGCTCCAAATAGACCAGCTTATTATCGAGGTCAAGATTGTCAACCTCGCCATAAACCGTGCTCACGCGCGAGTCCGTCGGGAACTTGACGCGCAGCTCCAGATCGGACACTGTTCCGGCAGCGAGAGCATAATATTCTGTCTTCAGGCCCTGGAACGGCATGCGGTCAATTAGAACGATGGATACATCAAGCGGAATATGCTTCTCAATCAGTTCTTCAACAATAGCAAGGCCGCCATAGCCGCCACCTAAAATTACTAATTTTCTCATTTACGCCTCAACCCCGCATTATTATTAATCTGATCTATCGTGGATGCTGCAAGGGTGTGCATGTAAACCGGAAGCAAGTCCTGCGCTATGCATACACGCCTTAATATATGTGATTGGTTAGATCATTACTCATAAATCTTAACTTCGTTGTAGAAGGTGTCACGTTCAACTGGAACGCGTCCTGCACCTTTAATAAGCCAAATTAAATCCTCACGAGTAATGCCTTCTGGCGTAAGTGCGCCTGCGGCGTGACTAATACGCTCCTTCACGATGGTGCCATGAGCATCAGAGGCTCCCATTGTCAGGGCGACTTGCGTCAGCTGTGTGCCAATATTAATGAAATAAGCTTTAATATGCTGGAAGTTATCGAGCATGAGGCGGCTAATCGCGATCGTCTTTAAATCCTCGAAAGCGGAGTTGCGGCGTCTAATGCCTGCTTTAGGATTTATCGGCTGCATCGACAAAGGAATGAAGACCAAGAAGCCGTTTGTTTCATCTTGCAGCTCACGAATTTGCATCATATGTCTTACGCGATCCTCTTTGCTCTCAATGGAGCCGTACAGCATCGTTGTATGAGTTTTTAGGCCAAGGTTATGCGCCGTGCGGTGAACATCAAGATACTGTGACACATCGGCTTTCGTTACGCGCATTTTTTTGCGATATTGATCCGACAAAATTTCGGCGCCGCCGCCGGTCAGTGATTTCAGTCCTGCATTCATCAGTTCTTGCAGCACTTCTTTGTACGTCAAACCACTAATCCGTGAGAAAAAATCAATTTCAGCTGCCGTATAAGCCTTCAGCGTGACATCGGGATATTTCTCATGCAAGGCTTTCAGGGAATCGACATAATATTGGAAAGGCACATGCTGGTTGTGGCCGCCAACAATATGGAATTCGCGTACGCCCGGATGAATATGCTGTTCGACGTATTCGATCATTTGCTCTCCGGTTAGCGTATAGGAGCCAGGCTCGCCTTCATCCTTACGGAAGTTGCAAAATGCGCAGTGCGCTTCGCATACATTCGTGAAATAAAGGCTCATATTTTCAATAAAATAAACCTTATTGCCATTTTTGCGTAGGTTTGCTTCGTTCGCGAGCTGGCCAATCGTCAGCAAATCATCTGACTCATACAGAAATACGCCATCCTCGAGTGTCAGTCTTTGCCCGTTTCGAACCTTCTCAATAATTTCCTGCATACGCTTCTGTTCTGTAGGTACCGCGATAAACATATCGGCATCCTCCTTCAATTTTTCCGAGTAATGTTGCTATTAAAAAGACATAAAAGCCGGCGAATGCGATCGTCAGCTCAATCGGGTCAACCTCAGATAAGGACATCACTGTCGGTACTGATTGGGCTAATTGTGAAAAAAATAACTTGCTGATCCGATTTAGTTTGAAAAATAGCACCTTGAGATGACATTATTATAAACCTCTATGGTTGCAGCGGCAACTATTAAGTCATAGCTTTGCCATAAATGGAAGTGGGCAAAGCACGCTTGAGCTGTTTCATAAAGAGGAGTATACTAGATATATAAGCATGAATTAGAATCGTATTTTGCAGGGAGGTCATGAATGATGATCACAATCAGTGAATCGGCAACTGATAAAATAAAAGAAATGCTGGAATCGGAGGGAACTCCGGATATGTTCCTGCGCATCGGCGTGAAGGAAGGCGGCTGCAGCGGCTTCTCCTACAGCATGGGATTTGATGATGAGCAGTCCGTGGACGATAAGGAAATGGATATGACGGGACTGAAAGTCGTCGTTGATCAAAGCAGCCTGCGCTATCTGAACGGGCTGGAGATCGACTGGAAGGAATCCGCTATGGGCGGAGGTTTTACAATCGAGAATCCGAATGCGAGCGCTACATGCGGCTGTGGAAGCAGCTTCCGCACGGCGACGGACGCGGGCAAGCCTGCTGAAGCTGGCGAGTGCTAAGGTATTAATACGAGGGTTGCTGATAAAGACCTCTTATGATGGTAGTTAAGTGCTTCTACCATACGTAAGGGGTCTTTATTGTGGTATTGAACAACCACAAGCGAGTTTCCGACATGAACGGCTGCAAAATGCTAAAAACCCATAACAGGAAACTGTCCCTATATTTATAGGAGTTATGTTCGTGCTATCGGTTGTTGCGCTAATTTTATGTGAAAAATTTCTGCCTTCTTGTGACAATATCTGTATGCGAAGCCGATAACATAGATAAGGGACGAAATTAAACTTTTGTAAGATGGGGACGAGGCTATGGAGCAGCAAAAAACAACGGAGGCATTAGCTCGCAATACGCGAATTGGCGACGTATATCAGGTGAAGCAGGTCATTCATCAAAGCGAGCTTTCGATTGTGTATAAAGCGCGGCAGACGGCCACAGGAGAGCTGAAGCTAATCAAGGAGTTTTTTCCGCAACAGCTGGCGAGGAGAAAAGCGGATCATTTAACGGTAGGCTATGGTCCGGCCTTTGCTGAGAAATTTCGCGAGCTGCTTTGCGTCTTTGCTCAGGAAGCTATTCTATTAAAAAAGCTCGATCATCCGCAAATTGTAGCCTACACGGACTATATAGAAGCTCATGGAACAGCGTATTTAGTTACGGAGTTTTGCCGTGGGCTAACCTTGGAGCAATATTTACAGCAGGAGGATGTCTCCTTATCACAGTCAGAGCTGCTGAGGATTGCTGGAGGAATAGTGGGCGCGCTGAAATATGTGCATGATCAGGGCATCATACACCGCGATGTGAAGCCGGGCAACATTATGATTGACGAAGGCAGCGGGGTGAAGCTGATTGATTTTGGCTCAGCGATTCCTTATGGGAATGCTGGGAAGCAGCTTATTTTTACTTCAAGCGGCTATTCGCCGTTGGAGTTTTATTCGGAAACGTCGCGGCAGGAGCCCGTATCTGATATTTATAGTCTAGCGGCTACACTCTATTATATTTTTGCGGGGAAAGCGCCGCTTGATGTACGGCAGCGTTTGTTTGAAGATAATCTGGCCGCGGTAAGATCGTATAACCATCGCCGCATTAGCGTTCCATTCGAGAAGCTTATCCATTGGGGACTTGCGATGTCACCGGAAAAAAGATGCCGCTCTCTCGGCTGGTTCGCTGTGGCTCTTCGCTGGGAAGGCTTAATAACCGCTGGCAGAAAGCGTGTGAGGCAGCTGTAGTGGACAAAAAAGCATCGTTTCTTCTATTAGAAATAAAGAGTATAATTTGCAAAGCAGAAGCACGAAGAAGCGTCTAAGACAACATATCGACTTAGGCGCTTCTTTCGTGCAAGCATCGGTATATCATTATGCTTAATTATTAGCTTTATATAAGAGCCCCATTCTCAAGCTCAATCCGGCCGTGTAAAAATATTCGTATTCGCCTTAATTGGCTTATAGCGCAGCTCGATCTCCGTAATACCATCCTCGAACGTAATATACAGCTTGTCGCCATATTGCAGCGGCTCTTTGCGATCGTTGCGCAGCGCGGTTTTGCCGCGAACAAGTGTACAGCGCGAAGTGTGCTTCACGAATAACGCCCCTTTTTTTCCTGCATAGAAGGTAATCGCAGCTGCTTCGGGCAGCGGCTCATTAATATCAAGAGAATGGAACAGCTGTTGCAGCGTAATGGAATGCTGCGGGAACGAGGTCAACGGCCAATACGTTACCGGAATTTCATTGCCGCTCGCTGTATTGAGGAAGAAGCCCTCAAGCCTGCCAGCAAACGGCGGCTTCGGACGCAACATGAAATAAAGCACCACTGCGACAATCACCAGAATTAGTACGCTAACTATAATTTGAAGGTACAGCGTCCAGACGGACGTTACCTCCACTTTAATCGTTCGAACCAAGGAGCCGCCCTCTGTGTCGGTTGCTTCAATGACTAAGTCGGACGTCCCCGTCTTGAGCGGTTCCAGCTGCAAAATACCATCTGCTGTAATCGCTGCATCGTAATGGTTAGAAGCAGTCGAGGACGCTAGCCTGAAGGTCAATGGATCATTATTCGGGTCCATGAACAGCGTGCTTAGCGCAATATCAGAGCCGCCATCCTCCTTGCTGAGCTTAATGCGGCCATCACCTGCCGCTACTGGAGGCAAATTATTAACGGTCAGTGCTCCGCCCGGCATCACGCGGTAGAAATCTGGTCCTTCCATTCGGATGCGCCAGCTGTAATTGCCCGAGATCGGGAAGCTATAGCCCGCCTCCAGCTTATCCTCTGCCAAAGCCATCGGAATTTCCTCTGATTTTTTCGTATCCTTATTGGTAATCGTAAGCACTGCTTTCACCGTCGCATAAAAATCAGCATCTGCCAGCGGCGAGCTGTCAGGATGGAACAGCTGTGTTTCGAACGGTGTAGGCTGGCCCTTTACAATCTCCTTATCCGAAGATAGCTTTGCTTCCCCATTCAGCTCGTAGTTTGCCAAAATATAAATTTTAACCAGGTCACCTGACACGCCGCGGAATTTCAAATTAAAGGTGCCCTTAAGCGGCGACGTAATTTTTAAAATCGTATATTTGCTCGAATTATACATCCGAATATTGCTCGATTGATAAAAGAGCTGTGTCTCATTAATCGGTTTCTCCGAAATAAGAATAATATTTGCCTCGCTCATGCTCCCGTTCGCAATCGTAACTGGAACCTCCTGCAAGCTGCCCTTTGCTGTCAAAGCGGCAACCGGAAGCAATATCGACTGCACCTGATCGGCATAAATCTGGTTGAAAATTTCCGGCAAATCCTCGGCGCTGCTCGTCATAAACGATTTGCCGCCCGTTTCCTTAGCGATGCGGGCTAGCTCGTCTTTATTAACGGTCCCGTCATGATTAAGCCCAATCGTATAAATCGGGAAACCATTCTTTTTCGCCAAATTGATAGCTGCTGTCACATCTTCCCCTGAATCCTGCACTGTACGGTTGCTGGAGTAAACACCGAGATCCGTAGCCCCGTCGGACAAAAGCACAACGTAGGCCTGGCTATCCTCCTTACGCTGCTCCGCGAGCATATTTGTCCCTTTGAGCAGACCAAGTCCAATGTCCGTGTAGCCTTTGCGCTTCAGCGACTCGATTGAGCTTTTCAAGCGGGTGCGCTTCTCCTTGACCGACATATCCGTCAGTGCCTGGCTATCCACAATCGAATGATTATAAGCGACGTATCCGATGCGCGTACGCTCTGCCTCGCTCATATCCATCAGCATATGGATAACCTCGGCGGATGTATTGCCAGGATCGGTTTCGGTCATGGAGTAGCTCGTATCCAGAACGAACATGGCATCAAATTGATTGGAGGGCGGAGCGGTCTCCGCGGCGGCAGCAGGTGGGATGGGAACAGAGAGACCGAGCGACAAAATACCTATGCATAAAAATAATAAAAAGTGTATAAATGGTTTTTTAGTCATAATAGTGTCTATAATCCCTTTCTTTCTAGTTATTTATTGGTTGAACAATGGATTGAATATGGAAGTAAAGCTCGGTGCGGAGACGGTTATAGGGCGGGCGGCTTATCCGGAAAAAGTGGCGATTTACATTGTTTAGGCATTACTCTAAGAATATTATCGGATAACGACTAAAAAATAGTAATAGATTTCATAAATTAGAGACTTTAGTTCTATTTATTAATGTAAATAAGTATGAAAGTCCTAAATTGAATTTATTGACAAACAAGGATTGGAGTGTTTAGTATTATTGGTGTAAAGTCTAACTTTGTAATAATTTGTATGAAGAATGAGCCAATTGCAGGAAGGAGGGGCGCTATTTTTGCTGAAAAAGGTAGAATCACCACTGATTTTGCTAGCTTCCGCTTAAAATTATGCGCCATGCCTAATGGACATTATTAATCAGACGAACCGAACTATTCTTTTTGAGGAAATTAATCCCGAAAAACTGGACTTGATAACGCTAGTAGGCGACGTGAAGGGCATTGATAGCCTAAGCGACGACAAGGTAAAGGAACTGAATACGAACCTGCTTGTTCGCAGCTTTGATGAGTTTCTCGACAAGTTTTCGCCAAGCGTGTATTCCTTTTTCAATGCAGCGAACCAGAAGGTTGTTTATTCCTTGAAAAAGCCTGAAGGGCTTGCCGAGGATCAAATTTCAGAAATTAAGATCGACCAGCACAACGATTTTCTGAAAATGCTGTTCACGCTCATTGATGCGAAGCGCAGTCAGGGCATTTCCAACGTTGATTTTAAATTCGAGCATTTGCTCGACATGATTTCTCCGAAGAAGGTCATGGACGATATTCGCCAGGTGCGTAAGGAAATCCACTACCTGTACAGCCAGTATGAGAAGCTGGACGATGGCGATCCGAAGCAGCTGGATATGGGCGACAAGCTCAATGTGCTCTTCGAGGAAGCCAGCAAAAACTATAACAATGTAATGGCGATGCTTCCGCTCGCAATCGAGGATATTAAGACGCGGCTGCTCCTTGGCGGCTCACAGGAGGAGAACGCAAGCGAAGCGGTGCAAATTGGCTTGCTGACGATTGGTGAAAGCGGCGAGCTGAAGATCATCGAAGCACCAAAAAGCGATAGCCAAGAGCTGATGCTGCTTGATGAAAACAGCGGCAGCGCGTTGTCCGAAGTGTTCGCGGATGATTACGGCTCGGTGACGGATTCGCCGTCGGCCTATGTAAAGGATCTGGTTGTGCGTACATTCTCGCCGCTGCCAGCTGTTCAAGCAGATGTGGATACAGCGACAGAAGTGAGAAACTACAACACCTATCTGGAGTTTTACAAAACGGCGAAGGATGATTTTGTCAAAACGGTTAAGCCGCTTGTGGAGAAAATTTTGGGCGTAAAGATGTTTTTCGACCAATACACAAGCAAAAACAAAGGTATGGCGCCGTCCCTGCTTATAACGAACAATAAGCTCGACATGACGGTTAAAAGCAGCAGCATCACTAGGCTTGAGACGTACCTGAACACCGTAAATGCGAAAAATGATTTTACCGATACGATTTGGTTCGGCATCGTGCCATCCGTCGAGCTTGAAACAGCCGGAAAAGTAAAAGTATCGCGCGAGCGCTTCAAAGGCAATGAGCAGGTCGTAAAGCAGGATGGCAACAGCATGGAGTCGCTTTCTTCCTTGCTGAACGTGCTGGGCGAATATAAGATTCAAGTCTTTTTCAGCTTTGAGACTGGAGAAGAAACCACCTTCAGCAACATTGCCACTGCGGGCATCGACAAGTATTTGGACAAATGTAGCGTGCTGACCCGCAAATCCTACAGCGAATTCGCTATTCCTACCGTGCCGAACTTCACCATTATTCCGAAGGACAAGTCAGGCGTTGTCATTGACAGCCGCATGCTGCAAACCGAATATGGCGTTCAGCTTTCGCAGGAGAAGGAAGACATTTTGCGTCTGTGGATTGAGGGTGTTTATGTAGGCGCAGCTTATGTTGCTGCTGGCCTTGTAGCCGCTTATCAATGTCCGGAATATTTGCGTGACCAGTACAAGACGGTCAGCCGTGAATATCCAGGGGTACGCTTCGACATTGAAGCAGGAGACAATGCGCTTCGCGTTCCGACGACGATGGCGAAGGAGATTTCCGGCTTCACCAACAATATCAAGGATGCGATTAATCGCAAAAACTTCGGCTTTATTTTCTCCTCGGAAAATGCGCAGCTGCAAGCGAAGGACATTAGACGCATTACGGTGTACAAAGCGAGAAGCCTTGCCGCTTCGGAGGATGGATTCGACTCCATCTATAAGACGCTGGTCAGTACGTATGTTGAGCGTATTCTCCGTTTCCAGACAGGCGACTTCAAGCATGAAAATATCGTGAAGTTCTTCAGCAACAACCCGAGCAGCCAAAAAAGTAAATGGCTTGGCTCGCGCGGCTATACGAACTCGATTATTCACGATGGCGATGATATGAGCTTCATCATTGATGAGAAGAGCAATCTTTGCCACATTGATCTCGTGTTCAATGGCAATGTGAAGAACCTTGAAGTAATGATTACAAAAGGCACGACGCCGGTTAAGGCGTAACGCCTTTCGCTTAAGGCAAGTCCCCAATCGGGTGTTAAAGGAGAACGCCTTCGGGCGTTCCCCTTTCAACATATATAGAACTCGTCAGGCGCTAGCACCTGCGGGTACACCATTTCAAGGAGGAATTTTAATATGGGATTTAAGTTGACGATTGAAGGCGCAGAAAAAATCGAGCTGGGCTTGGACAACATCCAAACCGTAAAGTATGACACAGATACACCGGATGATTCCAATGCACGCTCCACGGATGTAGGCGCTACGCTTCGCGTTAGCGGCAAAATCATCACAGCAACAGACGGCGATGCTTTCGACGACACGCTGAAGCTTGCTAACTGGTCGCTCGTGCCTGCTGAAAAAGCAGACAGCTACCGCAAAGTAACGCTTGAAGTGATTTCCGCTGACCAAGTGGTTCGCAAAATCCACTTCCCGAACGCGTTCGTTGTTGACTACACAGAAAGATTTGGCGACACAGAAGGCGTCGGCACATTCGAGCTGTACATTAAGCAAAAGAAAGACAAAACCGAATTGACAACAATCGACGGCGGTTACCCGCTATAAGGTTAAAATCGGCATTGCCCGCTCGCGGGACTTGTTTCCTATAGAGCAGGCTACCAAATTCAAGAGGCACATTTATGCCTCTTGAATTTGATTAAAGGGGTATTTCCCATATTTTGAAAAGTGATGAGGGAGCTGAGTGAACAACTATTATGACGTTTTGGGCGTCCCGAAAGAGGCGGACGCAGCAGCAATTAAGCAAGCTTATCGCAAGCAGGCCAAACGCTATCATCCGGATACGAATGGCGGAAGTGCAGATGCCGAGCGCAAGTTTAAGGAAATTCAGTCAGCCTACGAAATACTAGGTGATCCAGATAAACGGAGCAGCTACGATGCGTCGCTTTCTGGCAGAGGGCATGCAGGCGGAGCTAAAGGCAACGCTTCGGGTATGGGCGCGAATGCTGGCAGGAAAGCGGCTGGCGGGGCGGCAGGAATGGCGGGCGGGGGCGGCGATGGAACACCGCTGTCAAAGCAGTTCGAGCAGTTTTTCGGCTTTAAGCCGCAGGGCAAGGAAGGCATGACGCAGAAGTCTGACGGCAAACCAAGCAATCCGCTGGATACGACGGATTTATTCAATCGCTTTTTTGGCAAAAAATAAAGCGGTGTCAAATGTTCAAGGAAGCGGGAGAACGGAGGAATGACGGTGAAGGCGACGGCTGTATCAGGTCGTAACCCGAGCGGCAGATCGGCAGGCATTATAGCCCTGGATATCATTATCGCCATTTTGGCTATTGAAGCTTTATATTATGCCTTCTTCATCAATGAAGACAAGCTGCTGCAAGGGGCAACCGGCGTAATCGCTGGAATTTTTATCGTTGTATGGCTGGCGGTCAAATGGAGACCGAAGTGGAAGAGTGCAAGCCAAGCGGCGGTTATTACTCGGCTCGTCATGATCGACGAGGAGGGTGAGCGCTTGAAGGAATGGTACATAGATGGAGAAACCTCGCTTTTAATCGGCAAAAGCTCAAGCCGCAGCGATGTTGATGTAGACCTCTCTGATGCTGAATATGCATCGATCATCAGTTTGCAGCATGCTGTGCTGAATCACTCTAAAGGCATTTGGTATTTGGAGGATTTGGATTCGACGAACGGTGTAGGATTGCGCAAGTACAACAATAGCGTCATTACGAGAATAGATAATGAACAGTCATACCGCATTGACAGCGGCGATCTGATTGTCATTGCCAATACGAGGCTGCTCGTTAAATAACGAGAGTCTGCTGTACATAACGAAGAACATACCGCGAGACGCGCGTGAGGCAGCTATGGATTAACGTTGCGGCAGCGTGCGTTTACGATTAAATAGACGGGGGAAGAGCTTAGATGAGTTTGACAAGATGCCCGAACGGCCACATGTTTAGCACTAGAAAGCATGGCAATTTATGCCCTTATTGCAGTATTAGCGTCGAGCCTGCGGCAGTCAAGGGTGGTGAGCGCAAGGCAGCCCAACAGCTGGAGACGGATGATAAGACGATGCCTTATTTGGGCGAGGTGAAGGGAATTCATCCAGTAACGGGCTGGCTCGTCTGTATTGAAGGGCCGCAGCTTGGTCAAGATTACCGCATTATGGCGGAAAAGAATTTTATCGGCCGCTCGGAGGAAATGCACATTCGCATTATTGGGGATAACACCGTCTCCCGCCGCAATCATGCCGTTATCGTCTACGATCCTAAGAAACGCAATTTTTATTTGCTTCCGGGCGATGCTTCCGGTCTTGCTTACCACAACAATGAAGCGGTTTATTCCCCTGTCGAGCTGACCTCCTACGATGTCATCCAGCTCGGACATAGCAAATTTATTTTCATTCCGCTGTGTGGCGCCCATTTTGAATGGGAGTCGGAATAAGCCAATGATTATGATGAGGCTGATGGATATTCCTCCGATCATTATATTGCTGGCTTTTCTAGCTGTAATTGTGTCGCTGCTGCTCATCCGGCGGCGCCTGCTTGCAAACAGCCCGGAGAAGGCTGAGCCCGCGAATGCCGTACAGGAGCTGCCAATTGGCAACGGCCAGACGATTGGCGCGAGAAACGAACAGGATGATTATTTTGCCAGTGCCGAGACGCCGCAAGGGGTTGTTGCGGTGCTGGCAGATGGGATAAGCGGCCTTACGAATGGGCGAATGGCAAGTACGGTGGCGGTCACAACTTTTATGCGGCAATTTATGAATGTCTCCGCTGAGAAGGAGATCGTCCCTTTTATTTCTAAGGCAGCTAAGCTTGCTAATAGTGAAATTTTAAGGCAGCTGGGCGGTGCAAGCGGAGGGACGACGCTTGTCGTTGCTGTTATGCGCGGCCTGAAGCTGTATTGGGGCGCCGTCGGCGATAGCATTTTGCTCATCTACCGCAATGGTGACTTCATCCCGGTTAACCAAAAGCATACCTATGCCACGCTGCTGGAGGAACGTTATTTATCCGGTGAAATTACCAAGGAAGAAGCGCTCGCTGATCCTCAACGCAAGCAGTTGATTAATTATTTAGGCTATGAGGGCTATAAGGAGATGGAAATCGGCGAGAAGCCGTTCGAGCTGATGCATGGCGATAAGGTGCTGCTGTGCAGCGACGGTCTATACAATACCTTGTCGGAGGTGGAAATGGAGGAGGCGCTGAATAAAAGTCAGAACCCCCATGAAGCAGCCGAATACATGATTGAGGCGATCGAGAAAAAACGTTTGGCCAATCAGGATAATGCCACCGTCATTGTGCTGGAGGTCTGGTGATCTTGTAATCGGCGGCAAGCGACAAGGATGCGGAGGTACAGATGAGAAAGGAAAACAGCAGCTTCAAAACGGATTTCCTGTCGGAGGCAGGGACGTTTATGGAAAATCGGGATTATTTTGCTTACGTCGAGCTGGATGACAGAGCCTGCTGGATTGTCGCAGATGGCTGCGATAATGATTTGGATGTCCGCAGTGCCGAAATGGTGGTGCAATGCCTGCTTGAGAACTTCACGCATAAGCCGACAATGTCAAAGCGCAAGCTGGAGGCTTATTTGCAGGAGGCGCAGGATTGGCTCCGCCTTGAAAGCAGGCGAGTACGGCTTAAGGCCAGCCTGATTATGGTCGCAACCGATTATACCCGCATCGTATGGGCGGTAGCCGGCAATGCGCGGCTTTATCATTTTCGAGGCGGGCGGCTGCTCCAGCAAAGCAAGGATTTGTCGCTCGCACAGGCGATGGCGGATCGCGAGAGCATTTCTGCTTATAAGGTGGACCGTCATGAGGAGCGTCATAATTTACTGCAATACGTCGGCAAGCCGGAGGGCTTAGAGCCGTTTATTTCGAAAAAAACGGCGTTAAATGACGGCGATGTGCTGCTGCTCGTGACCCCGGGCATCTGGGAAAGCGTAGACTTGCCTGAAATGCTCGATTCGCTGGAGGATACGGAGGACCCGACCGCACTTGTCGATACGCTGGAGGAGGTGCTGCTTAGCAAGCAGCAGCCGATCATTGGCAATTATACGGCGGCAGCTGTCTATGTAGATAAGGTGTATAAGGAAGACAAGAAAAAATGGAGCAAATGGGTGAAGCGAATTGCGCTGGTGATGATTCCGGTCATCATTGCGGCTGGCTTCGCTATTTATTATAAGGGCCGAACCGCAGCGCGGATCGCGGAAGGCATTGCCAATATGCTCGAATATGAGCAGACGGGCGACACCTACGTCGAGGAGCGAAATTATGCACAGGCGCTGAAATCGTACAGCGAAGCCCGTGCAGAGGCGAAGAAGCTCAAGGATAAAGTGCATATCGCCTTGTATGGCGTGAAATACAAAAAGGTCGATCTTATCGTCGCTGGCGACGGTTTTCTAAAGGACGGCGATTATGAGAAGGCGCTGACGCAATACAAGAAGGCGAAGGAGGAGACGAAAAGCGACGAGCTGTACGACCAGCAGGAGCTGGATCAGAAAATAAGCCAGATTGATGAATATGTCCGTATCGCCGCGATGGTGCAGGAGGCGGATTTGTTGGCCGAGGGGCAGGACTATTCGGCCGCGGTGCTGCTCTACAAGCAGGCGCGCAAGGCGGCGCTTAATGTGGGGTTTGCAGAAGGCGAGAAGGAAATAAAGACGAAGCTGGATGAAGCCGAGGCGAAAATCGCCGAGCTTGTGAAGGAGCAGAAGCTGCTCAAAGCCGAGAATTTAGAGAAGCGCGGCGATCGCAGCTTTGCCGCCGGCAATTATGAGGCGGCAATAGACGCTTATACGCAGGCACAGGCGATTTATCAGGAAATCGCGGTGCTGGAGCCGGTGCTGAAACTGGAGCGCAGCATTGGCAAGGCGGAGGATAAGCTGAACCCGGTGCCAAGCCCGGCGGCGGGCGGCGATGCAGGCACGGGAAGCGATGGCGGAGCGGGAAGTGCCGGTTCCTCGGGAAGCGGCAACGGAGCGAGCAACGCAGGAGCTGGAAGCGGCAGCGGAGCGAATAGTGATGCTGGCGGAAGCAGTGCGGGCAGCGGCAATGCAAGCAGCAGCGCTGGCACCAATAGCGTGGCAAGCGGCAGTGGTGCAGATGCTAATCCGGCAGGCGGCACCGCGAATAACACTGCCGATGCAGGGGCTTCAGCTGGAAGCGGCGCGGGAACGAGCGGCGGTGAGGCTCCTGCTAATCCGGCGGCAACGCCAGCTATGGCGCCTGATCAGGAGGCGACGCAGCAGGCGAATACAACGGGCTAGCAGCAAAGGCTAGGCCAGAGCACAGCATCCAGCAGGGAGGGAGAACGGAATGAAGGATATCATACAGGGTCGGCTTAGCCGGATGGAGGATTTGGAGCAGCGAAAAATATTAAAGCAGCTCATGACCAGCATGTTCAACGGGGTCGTCGATTATCAGGAGAAAATGAATCGCGACCTGGAGCAGCGCATCTTCGGAGAGCTGGGAGACAATGACGACAAAAATGATATTTTCGTCACCGTCTGTGCGCGGGAGGATATCGATCCGATTCATGATTTTTTATATCCCATGCTTCCAGGCGATGCAAAGCCGCCGGAAATTCCGCTGCATGATATTATTGCAGGCTTAAGCCGTAAGCAGGAGTGCAAGCTGCTGACGGTGTTTATGGAATGCGGCTATCCCGAGCTGAACGAGCTGCTGGCACGGCGCCGCATTTTTCAAGGGAGGATGGAAACGAATCGGGGCAGCTATGCGATAAGTGCGCGTGTGGAGCGGAGTCAGGTCTATACGGGCGAGATCGAGCGGCTTTATGATGTTTTTCAAAAAAACGGCATAGCGTGGAAAACGCTGAATCATCCTTACGCCTATAAATTTATTGATCTCATTCTGACTGGGAGCGATCGCATTCCGGAGGAAGATGAGGAGATTTTAGAAATTAGCGTTGATCTGGAGCAGTATGAGCGGTTTAAAAAGCCCGACATTGTGCCGCTATGGAACATTGAGCGTCTGGAAATTCGCAATAGCGGCTTTCCAGTGCCGGCTGCGGATCGCATTAATTACGAGCATGTGCTGTCGCTGCGCAAAACCGGAGCGGGTCACGGCTATCTCGTAGATGGCGATGAGCAGGATGTCCGCTACATCAAGCGCTCTGCTGAGGATTTGACGGTCGTCAGCCCGAAGGAGGCTTCCGGTGTATGGAGCGTGTGGAAGCTGACTCAGCCTATTATGTCTCAGGTTGGCAGGCTGGCTTATCCACTGTTCTCCAACCGCAAGCGCGAGGGCTTTATCGGCAAATATGCCCGTCAGCAATCGGTGACGGTACGCGCTGTCGGCGAGCTGATGCGGCTTGTACATTCGTTTGAGGCGGCGGATGCGCTGGAGCTGGCTAGCGCCGAGGTTGATGGCAAGCCGCTTGGCCGCAGTGGACAGACATACGGAATGAATCCTTTCATCAGCGATAATATTCGTTCGGAATCGGGCAAGAAACGGCTAAAGCTGACCTTTCGGAGACGCGGAATGGCGCAGGCGGGAACTGAGTTTGTGCTGAATGATGTCATGAGCTTTATAGTTTCTGAAATCCAAATGCATTTTCCGGAATACAGCTGTGAAGGAGAATGGGCTTGAACTATGTATGGGATTTAGTTATCAAAACCGAGCAGAAGGGGCTGCCGCGCAAAGGGCTTTATTTTACGCCCGCCAAAGTATATTCGCCTTATATGGAGCTAAGCCTGCCGGATCTGAATGCTTCAATGATGGATCGGGATATTGAGGTTAATGCGGATTATCGCTTCACTGAAATTTTTGACGGTTTGTTTCATCCGGATATGGAGGAATATGTTGAGCTGAGAGTGGCCCTGTTCGATATTATGATGCATTTTCTAGCCGATGTGGATTTATCGCAGGGGATGAACCTGAGGGAATATTATATCCGGTTTATTTTGCGGGATATGGAGGAGGGCTTGTTCGGCGATGAGGTGAAGCATGGGCTGACGCTGTTCACCCGCGATGAGCGGGAGGTTATAGCGGTCAATCTGCTGCGGCTTTATGAGACGGGCGAGGCTGTTTATCTATTGAAGGATACGATGCGCAAGCTGTTCAAGCGCTCGACGATATATGTGAATTGCGAGGAGAAGGACGAGCTGGTGTTTTATGTCGGGCAGAAGCGGACGGAGGCAGTCGAGGCGCGAATTGAGATGGTGCGGCGGCTGTTCCTGCCCGTACGGTTTGTGACCGAAATTTATTGGGAATATCATTTTGGCCTGCTTGATGTGGAAGAAACGATGCAAATCGACCGCATTGCGCTCTATTAGAGACAAAGGAGGAGGGCTGTCATTATGCGCAGCTATACCTATAAATTAACGAAGCCCGGTGCTGAAAATAACGCAGGAGAGCAGGCCAAGTACGAAGTAGCGGCATCTCGCGAAGCGGAGCAGTCTCAGGATGGTAACGGGCAAAATCAAGGTCAAGGCGGCCGCGGTGGCAACCCTAATCGTTATATGGATGAAGCGGGTGCAGGCGGAAAGGGCTATGGCCGTGGAGGAGCAGATGGCGGTCATGATCTAGGCGGTGCAAGCAATGGACGCGGGTTAGCGGGCGGTTATGGAAATGATGGCCTGGATGATGGCAGCTATGGCTACGGAAATGCTAACGGCAGTGCAAGCAAAAATGGGAGTGCGAACGTTAGGATGGCCGGCACAGGTCCAGCGGCCAAGCTTGGTGGCGGCTACTTGGATAAAGAGGATACAGCTAACAAAGGCAATGGAATTGGGAGTGGGAGTACCCGTAATTCGAATAATGGTGCTGGTGGCAGAGGTGATACGCGAGGACCCTCGGGAGCGGCTCGCCAGCCAACCGGCATGAGAACACATTATGCGCCGCAAGGAGCGAAGGGTCTTGACCCGCAAGCTGCTCAAAATGCTCGCGACGCAGCGGCTAGGCGCTATTCGCTTGCTGAACTGGAGCAAATGACTACGCATCAGCTGCGCAGCATTTGCCATCAAGAGCGTATCGTCAAAGGTGTTGTGGAGGCGCAGAGCCGCGAGGAGCTCGTTCGCATTGTGCTGAAATATCGCGGCGCAGTTGAAAGCCTGTTTATTGATGAATATGAGGAGCAGGGCTTTGAGCGGCTGGAATATGCGTTGCAGCATTATTTAAATACGCCGCTGCGCGATGCGGCAAGCATCCACATTCCGGCGAAAATTACGATATACAACGGCTTGCCGCTGGGTCGGCGGGATGGCTATCAGGTGCGTGCGCCTTATGTGCCAAGCGTCTGCGAATCGAATGTGCTGATTGTCAATGAGCAGGAGGAAGTATGCGGAATTTTGCGTCTGGTAAAAGATGGATTAGAGCCAGGCGTCTTTATGCTGTGTGCAGATAAAAATACGGTGTACCGCCGGACGGCGAATCGCAATTACAGCCTGCTGCTGTTCCGCAAGCAGGATTCGGAATATTTATACAAAGCCTATTACAGCAATCGACTGATGCCGCCTGCAAATTTGCATTACTGGCGCATGCCGGTGTCTGAGCTGGACATTCGCGAGGTGGAGCAGACGCAGGCGGTGCTGGCCATAGACTTCGGCACATCAAATACGACGGCCGGCGCATTTCTCGATTATGGCTTTATTGCCGAGCCGAGCAGCCACGATATTTTAAACGGCAAGCTGCGGCTGGGGGCGATTAATTATGTATCCTTTGCCAAAACGGCAGAAGGCGATGCGGCTGGCGGGGACTTCATCCATTCCGGCGAAAGCGCAGGAGGGATTGCCTCCACGGCTGGCTGGATCGAAATGCTGCCCACAGCGATAGGCGTAGCCGATTGCGCTGATTTAGGCAATATCCAGTACACCTACGGGTATGAGGCGATGCGCCAGCTCAAGCATAACGCCCATGCGGGGAAAACGAGTGTTTTTCTCGGGATGAAGCGCTGGGTGAATGGCATTGGCAAAATGGAGGAAGTGAGCGACGCGAGCGGCAATACCGCCGTGCTGAGACGAAGCGAGCTTATACGTGCTTATTTGCTGCATGTCATTCAAACGGCCGAGCACCAGTTCAAATGCCGCTTCAAGAATTTGCATTTTACAAGCCCGGTGAAGCTGAAGGAGCCGTTTATGGCGATGTTCAAGGAAGTGCTGCAAGATGATTATGTCATTGAAACGGAGCATGCGCTGGATGAGGGCATGGCGGTGCTTTACAACACGATAGCTGACCAAATCGAGCAGGATCGCTACATGGAAGGCGAGACGTTCGATGCGCTCGTTATTGATTGCGGCGGGGGAACGACGGATCTATCCTCGTGTCGCTTCCGAATTGAGGAAGGGCGCATTTCATATAACATCGACATTCGCACCGCTTACGAGAATGGCGACACGAATTTTGGCGGCAACAATCTCACGTACCGGGTTATGCAATATATCAAAATCGTGTTTGCCGATTATTATGCCCGTGGGCGAGTACTGACGGATCTCGATGAGCTGATTGGAATACCTGGTGCGGACTTATTCCGCCATGTGGACGAATATGGCGTCGCGGCGGTATATGAGCCGCTGGAGCAGCGGTACCGGGAAGCGGAGCGGGTGCTGCCGACGCGCTTCAAGCAGTACGAGAACCGGACACGTGACGATTATTGGCGGGTGCGGCGCAATTTTTATTTTTTATGGGAGCTGGCAGAGGAGCTTAAGGTTGCATTTTTCCGCCGAACGAGCACGTTTCGCAGAAAATTCGAAATCGCGGAGCAGACCGCGCGTTCTGGGCGAATGAACCGCGGGGACAATGACCTTGAGGTCATGCCAATTGCGGGATGGTGCTTGTCGCTGCTAGAAGACGGCAGGTTCACCGATCGCCACGACAGCCCGGATGCGGTGTTCACGGTTAATGAGATGTCCAAGCTGCTGCGGGCAGATATTTATAATATTGTGCGGGCTTTTTTGGAGGGTTTTTATGAGGATGGCTGTTTGCAGCAGTACGCGATGATCAAGCTGACCGGGCAATCGTGCCGGATCGAGGCATTTCGCGAGGCGCTTAAGGAATTTGTGCCGGGGCGCAGCATTGAGTTTGGGCTGAAAGCCGATGAGGCAGGCAAGGTGCCGGAGCTGAAGCTGGCATGCCTGCGCGGGGCGATCCGGTATTTGACAGCGCGCAAGCTGGGCCAAATTCAGACGACGGTGACGCGAAGTGCGCCCGTCGTACCTTATACGGTGACAGCCTATACGCATCAGGGCGGCGAAAAGGTGCTTATCAGCAGCATGGAGCAGCTAAGCCGGATGCGGGGCGCGGTGTCGCGGCCGATGCATGTATCGGAGGTCGCTTTCTATCTCAAGAGCGGGGATGACAAGCTCCAGCGCAAATACGTATATGACAACAGCCGGAGTGTGTACAGTGCCGCGTTATATGAAGAAATCGCCGCCTTGTACGGCGAACAGATTCCGCAGGAGGAAACGGATTTAATCGTAAACGGGGAAGTGAAGTTTTTCGTCGTGACGGGTGAAAATCAGTGGGGCTTCCATATCGTACCGATCGCACGGACGCAGGAGCAGCTGTTGCTGGGAGAGAAGCGGCTGTTCACTTTCGAGGACGACCTGTCGGAGCTGGATTTCTTTGACGGGCTGAAATAGATAGGTACAGATATAGATACAAAGATAGATACAAAGATAGAGATAGAGATAGAGATAGACACAGAGATAGACACAGAGATAGAGACAGAAAGCTAAAGAGGAAGTGTCAGGAGATTAGAAGGGTGAAATAGACAGGAAGGAAGTGAGCGGGCATGTTTGCAGACCGCTATCCCAGCTTTCAGAAGGGCCGAATTCTAAAGACGGAAATGCTCAGCAATTTGCGGGATTACCCGAGGCAGATGTTCGACATCCAGTACAGCAGCTATTCGGATGGCATTATTTGCGGGGCTGAGGTGCTGGTGGGTGAGGAGACGCTCACGATTAAGCGCGGTATCGTCAAGCATGGCGGGCGGCTGTTCAGCCTAGAACAGGATTATGAGCTGCCTTATTCGGCTACGGGAAATGAGACGCTGATTAAAATTTGCTTTCCCTCCGAGCCGAGCGTGCGCAGTGATATTACGAGCTATGAGACGGATATTGTGCTGGAGCCTGCTGGTCAGCTGCGCGGGAACGAGCTTGAGCTGGGACGGTACAAGCTCAAGCCGGGCGCGAGGCTGCGTCAAAGCTATGAGGGGTTCCATGATTTGATCACCGAGTACAACACGGTACAGCTCATTCATGTGGAGCATGCTGCATACGGTCGAAGCACGATGGACCCGATTGTTATGCGGCTGTATGGAGAAGAGCTGCTGATGCGCGGCTGCTCTGACCCGCATGATATCTCGTTTGCGATGCTGTGCCTGAATGAAGGGACAGTAGCGATGCCTGTCATTGAGCATTATGTAGCAGCAAGGCTGGGATTGGAGCGCCGAGGCGTGCAGCGGGGCTTCCATATGGGGTCAAAAGGCGGTTCTAGCGCTAGCGGGGGAGCGTATTCGGCGGCTGGCCGTGAACGGTCGGGCGATGCAGGGAGATTTGATGACCCGCCTTCGGTGGACCGTGAACAGCTTTATGGAAATTTGCGCCGCATCCTTGGCAGCGTGCACCGCGGCGGAGCAGCCAAAGGCGATCTTCGCCCAGGCGGCATGCGGCGGATGCTGGTGGATTAAGGACGTTTAATAAGCCCGTTCAACCGCCGCTCATGCCGTTTGGGAAAGAGTGAGCGAGCGCTCGCTCGTAGCAGGCTCCCTTTTTTAACCATTTAATAGATTAGAGGCTTAGAAGCAGGTTAGTCCAAGAACATGAAAGATGAATTGAAGGAGGACGACAAGTTGGAACATGCTGATGAGAAAATATTGAAATTGCTGCAAGAGATGGAGACGCTTGAGAACCCGCAAACGATTCATGCCGCTAGCATTCGAATCGGAGTTGAAAACTATGTGTTTGAGCCTGTTTTCTTTTTCGATGAGCGTTTATCGGTGCATTTGCCGAGCCAGTTCAAGGACATGGATGAGCAGTCGAGGAAAGCCAAATATCCGTATGAGGCGCGTCCAGATAATATTAAGGCCAATGCGGATGGAAGTATTGCTTTTACGCTGAAATATGTGGATGAGGACTTAAGCGACCCTTGGGTGGATGAGCTTACGAATGGCATGAAGAGTATGGTGAAGCGGGCGAATCCGGCGAATGTTTTTTATACGACAGAGGTTGAGGAAATTAATGGGAAACGCATCGGCTTCTTCGACTTCAAAAGCTCGGCGCTCGACGGCTACCTATATACGATTATGTTCTTCCTTGCGCTGGACGGTAAGGCGGTTATCGGGTCCTTCACATGTCCGTATAGCCTATATGCCGACTGGCGGGAGATTGCTTACCAAATGCTGCAAAGTATCCGGGTATACGAAGAAGCAGAGGAAGAGGTGCAGGCATGAGTGAACGTACAGTAAGACCGACTGAGCGAGCAGGACGTATGGAAGCTCGCGGCGCAAAACAGGAATCCGGTGGCATGGATTTTATGGCAGGCCGTGCAGAAAGACCAGCAGGTCGGGCGGAACGCTCGGAAAACAAAAATACTCACCCAGCCGCAGCCGCGATAAGAAGCGAGAGTGCAAGCAGCCAAACCTCCCACCCGATCTACACCCTCGCAGACATCCATATGACTGAAAGCCCCTATGAGCAAATAACAGCCTTGAAAATAGTAAAAGAAGTGAATGAGCATATCCAGCTGACGCTAAGCGGCATCGTGCCGGAAAGCAAGCTGGATGTGTATATCGAGCGCATCTCGGACAATGAGCCGATTGAGGTGTATACGCAGACGGAGGAGAGCGGCAAGCGGACGCTTTTTCATGGCATTATTACGAACGCCCGCATCCAAGTGGTGCAAAACGTGCGGACGCTGACGATTGAAGCCCACAGCCGCACATTCCTGATGGATCTCAAAAAGGAAACGCGCTCCTACCAAAACGGGCAGCAAACGTATGAGCAGATTTTGAACGAGCTGGCGGCAGATTATCCGAACGCGAATGTCGTGGATGAAGCGTCGCAGGGCAAGGCTATAGGCGGCCTTATCATGCAATATCAAGAAACCGACTGGGCGTTCGCGAAGCGGCTGGCGTCGCATTTCCATATGCCGCTGCTGGCGATTAGCGCGATGCCGGGCATCCGTTTCTATGCGGGCTTGCCGGAGGCGGGCGGCGAGGTCGTGCTGACGGAGAGCAACTATACGATTCGTAAGGAAATGGGCACCTACAAGCAGTTGGCTGAAAATAGCAAAGCGAGCTTCACCGAGCAGGGCCGGATGATTTATGAGGTGACGAGCCATACGGCTGTTGAGCTGGGCAGCGCCGTTCAATTTCAACGCCGCTCCTTGTTCGTGTACCGCGTGGAAGCACGCACGGAGCAAGGACTGCTTGTCTACCATTACGATCTGCGAGAGCGGGAAGGATTTCGCTGCGGCACCCGTTATCTGGAGGAGATCACGGGTATTTCGCTATTCGGCACGATTGCGGGCGTGGAGAAGGACAAGGTCAAGCTGAAGCTGAAAATCGACGGCGGCGGAGCGGATACGTGGTTCCCGTATTCGACGGTGTATTCATCGCCAGATGGCAGCGGGTGGTACTGTATGCCGGAGATCGGCGATGAGGCAAGGCTGTATTTTCCCGATGCGGAGGAGAAAAATGCGTTTGCGGCAAGCTCGGTTGACGTCGCTTCTTCGGATACGACGAAGCGCAGTGATCCAGCAGTGAAAAGCATCAGCACGAAATACGGCAAGCAGATTGTGTTTCAGCCGGGCGCGGTGGAGATTATCGGGGGCGGGCAGATGCTGCTGCGTTTGACGGATGACGGCGGAATCGAGATCAACAGCGATAAGAAAATTATGCTGTCGGCGGTGGAGGACATTGAAATAACGAGCGAAGCCAATATTTTGATCCAAGGGGAGACGGGCATTGATCTGAAGCAGGGCGATGCGATGCTGACGGTACAGGATGAAGTGACGCTGAGCGGCGGAAAGGTCAACATTGTATGAGTCAGGTGATGACGCGGGAAGAGGCGCTTGCAGACTTTATGGAACGGCATGTGTTTGATCGGTGGCAGGAGGATGTGCTGCTCGTAAACGACATTTACGAGCAGCATCAGGAAGAGATGGATGCAGAGCTGGCGAGAGCGTTTGAGGCGTTATGCGTGCGGGCAGCGGAGCTTCAAGCAGCGGAAGAGCAAGGAAAGCTGAAATATATTTATATTTCTTATTTGCGGACGAGCATCATGGAGGGGCACTGTACGTACCGAATGGATGCGTATGATGAACGCTGGCTGATGGATACGTCAGGCTGTACGGCGAGCTGGGAGCCGGCGTTTCTGTTCGCTCCAATGTTTGAGCGAGTGAAGCGGCTGGAGCCAGAAATAGTCGCTTATGCACGAAAGGTCACGCTTATGGATCTCGACGATATCCGCCAGCTGGAGGCGGAGAAATGCCATACGCTAGCGGTGGAATTCGTGCGTGGGCAGATGGAGAAGCTGATTGAGCTTGAAGCCTTCACCGCACTTGCGAAGGCGGAGGGCTGGGCGATTGCTATGGGCGAGTACCGCGATCAGACGGAAATATTGGCGGAGGATGGTCATGGGGTGCGCGCACTGGATGAGCCTGAGCCTGAGCCTGACGAAGGCGAAAGCGCGGAAGAGGAGCTGCCAGATCAGGAAGCGCGCCAGCTTCAAGAGCAGCAGGATGGAAAGGACGGTGCGTCCTGATGGACTATTTTGTGCTAAAGCAGGATAGCCGCTACACGAGTACGCCGATGCTGGAAGGGCTGCGGGAGAAGCTGGACATGCGAGATATGCACGCGGTGACCTCGTACCGAATACCGGACAAGCTGCTGTTTCAAGTCAAGGGAGAGAAGGACAGCGTATTTACGGATGTGCTGGATCGGCAGCTTTTTTTGCTCTCGGATGGCTTGAAGCGGTTAGTGGAGCTGTATGAGCCAAGAGCGGTATACAAGATGGTCATATTGATGCATCTGCTCACGCGGCGGCAGCAGACGTATTATTTGCCCTTTTTTGAGGAGCTGCCCTGTTTAAGTCCTTATGCCGAGCTGCATCAGGATCAGCGGACAATTAAGCGGCTGGTATTAGACCCAGAACGTCTGCAAGGGAAGAAAATTGTGCGGGTGAGCGAAAGCGAGCTGCCGCTGATCGTTGTGCGGCTGGATGTAGCGGAGAGCCTGCTGCGGCGGGAGCCAGTGGGCATACGGTTGGAACGGGTGGAGCTGGCTTAGACGAAGCATGCTGAAACTGAAACAATCGGTAACGGATAAGGAGGAAGCGAAATGTCGGAACAACCTGCCTATGTAGTGAGAGGGGCGACGATGGCGTGTTCATGCGGAACGCATAAGCGCCGTATCAATTTGCCCAATAGTCATGGGTCGTATGTCAATGGCAAGCCGATGATGAATGAGGAAGATAACAGCCCGGAAAATGTGCCGTATTTCGGCATCTGCATCAGTCCGAAAATGGCTGCCGGACAGATCGTCTATTTGATTGACGAGGAGGGCAACACCATCGGGGGGCCGCCATGTATGCCCGATTTTATGGGGAAGTGGCTGCAGCCAAAGGAAAATGCGAAGGTGGACAATAAGTCGGCCCTGACGACGGATTCCTTCTTGAAGTGCGCGATGGAAGGGGAGGTCTTTTTTCTCACGGATGGTCAGCACGATTCAGATTAAGCGAGGCAAGGACAATGGGGAGGAGGGGTGCAGATGATCGGATATGATCGCTTGCGGGTGGAAGGTCCCTGCAAGCTGAAGCATATGACGGATGTGGCGATGAGCTGGAAGCCGGGTGAGCATGGGACGCTGCGGATTAGCGGGATCGTCGAGGAGGAGCTGCGGACGAACGCCACGCTGGAAGCGGTGTGGCAGGATAAAATCGCCTTGTACGACGAAGAAGAGGGCAAGCGGAAGCCGCTGTTTAAGGGTGTCGTCACGTCCGTACAGACGGTGCATCACAATGGGGTGTACACCGTCGAAATTGAGGCGGTATCGGGAAGCATCTATAGCGATTTGAAGAAGCGGAAGCGATCTTTTCAGGATACGAGCCAGACGTATGGGGCAATCATGACCACGGTGCTTCGTGCCTATCCAGGTGGAGATGTGCTGCTTCAGCAAGGAGAAAAGGAAAAACCATCTGAGCCTGTCCTTCAATATGAGGAAACGGATTGGGAGCTGACGAAACGGCTAGCGAGCCAGTTCCAGTCAGTGGTCGTCTGTGATATATTGGAAGAAACGCCGAAGCTGTTCATTGGGATGCCGGAGGGGAAAGAGCATAAGCTGCCTGAAGGCGCCTCCTATACGGTCAGCAAGGATTTGGCGGCGTTTCAAAAAGCGGGCGGAGAAGCAGCGGGCCTGCATGATACGGATTTTTTCGGTTATGAAATAGAGTCTCGGACGTTCTATCGTTTGGGCGACCGCTTTAAGATTCGGGGATATATTGAGCTGATCGTCTCGTCGATGACGGCGCGACTAGAAAAAGGCCAGCTGATCTACCACTACCGCCTGTCGCGGGAAGCGGGGATACGAGAGCAACGGATGGTGAACAGCAGGCTGTCTGGCCTGACGCTGCAAGGAGAAATTTTGGCGGTGAAAGGCGAGCAGGTGCAGGTGCATCTGGCGATTGACGACAAGCAGGACAAGGGAACGGCGCACTGGTACCGCTACGCCCCAGAGACGGGAAGCGCGATGTACAGTATGCCGCAGGTAGGGACGAAGGCGAATCTGTATCTGGCCGATGCAGGTGGTCAAGAAGCGATTGTTACGGGCGGCGTACGAACGAACGGAGCGAGTGCGGAAAAGACAGCAGATCCGAACAACCGCTATTTTGGCACGGAGCATGGCAGTGAAATGAAGCTGTCGCCGACGGGAGTCGAGTTCACAGGCGGAAGCAAGGAGCCGCTGTTTTTGAAGCTGGATGATGCCGTCGGCATTATTTTGAGCAGTCCGCGCAAGCTGACGCTGACGGCGAAGGAAGAGATTTCACTGTTCACGCCGAAGCGTGTCGTGATTGGTGCGCAAGCGCTGCTAGTTGCGAAGAAGACGAGTGCGCCAAGTGGAATTACGCTGGAAGGCGAATATAACCTGATGGGGGCGCAGATTCGGACGGAGGGGAAGGATCGGACGAGCTATGCGCCGTATGACGATGCGCCCGTAGAAGGCGAGCCGCCGCCTCCACCGCCCCCACCGGAAAAGCCGCCGTTCAGCTGGAAGAAGCTCGGCATGAACGTGCTGGCAGGTCTGGCTGTCGTCGCCGTTGTCGCGGTAGCGGCAGCTTTTACGGTAGCGACATTAGGAGCCGGAGCGGTCGTTGTGGGCGCTGTGCTGGCCGGAGCGGCTATTGCAGGAACGGCGGCCGTCGTGAGCCAAGCGGTGTCGGATATTGCACGCGGTGAGGTCAGCGATATGGGCACGTATGTGTCAACGGCCTTTCGAGAGTCAATCATTGGGGCGGTATCTGGGGCAGTGTTCGGCCCGTTCGGAACGATGGCGACCTTTGGCGGACGAATGGTATTTGGCGCGGTGCAGAATGGGTTTGAGAGCGTTATTCGTCAGACAATGGAGGGTAAAGGGTTTAGCTGGAGTACGTTTGCCATGGATGTTGGGATTGGCGTGCTAACCGGTGGGATCATGGATTCGCGTTTGACGAAGGCGATAGGAAGCAAGATTGCAGATGCGAAAATCGTGAAGACCTTAGGCAACGCATTTGGTGATTCGCTGAATAAAATGACAGGCTGGATTGGGAATGCGGCGGATGCGGTTAAAGCAAAACTGATACGTGATGCATTGGATATAAAGGATGCAGCAACTACAGGTTTGAAAAAGCTACAGAATATGTTTACGCTAAATAATATGAACGGCGGACTTATTCCGGTAGGAGCTGGTGGTCAAAAAGGGGATTTTTGGTTTAATCAATCGTCTGATCCACAGATTCCAAACACAACTCAGCATCATAAAGATTTCTTTAGTGAATCCGAGGCTGGCAAGAAGGAATTGGCGGAGCGCTTAGAGAATGAGGCTAAGGATATAAATGTAAATGAGGATGTCGTTAATGAAGTATATGGTCCTTATTATGAAGAAGCCAAAAAATTATATGAATCCAACCCAGATTGGTATCCAAATCCAGATGAATCTAAAATCGTAAAAGGGAAAGAATTAAAAGAAGCTCGTGCTGAATATGAAGCAATGGTAAGAAGAGGACAACTTGAAAAAGGTCATCATGTTCAGGGATTAGCATTTGGAGGAGAAAATGTTGATGCTAATATAAAAATTACAGGTGAATCTACGATTTCTCGTACGAAACTTAGTGAGTTAGAATTGGATTTTTATAATCAAATGGGATATGGGAAAAAGAATGCGAAGGTACTAAAGATATATGAGAATGAGAATGGTATAATTGTATTTGGAAATAACCCTCAACATACTGAAGTTACTGTATTCCAAAATAAAGTTTTGAAATGGCAGAGAGAGAATAAGAAACGTTAAACTTGATAGAGGTCGGTGAAGCAAATTGGACAAATCTAAAAACCTTTTGAATAGTTCGTGGTTTGGAGAGAAATCAGAGCATTCTAACGAAGAAATTAAAGCAAATCTATTAAAGGCTGATACAGAATCACAAGTTTTAATTTTCTTAATAGAAATGTTCAAACTAGGTGATTTTACACAAAAACCGCTATTGATTCAACTAATGAATCAAACAAATGATGAAGCTGTATTAAATCTATGTATCAGGGTTTATTTTTCAATCTGTACACATGATGATTTGAATGATTCAAATAGTATGCGTTTTTTAGAAAATGCATCAGAAGATACAATAAGAACTTTTGCATCTGCTGCGACTACATCACTTTCACTAGATGCTATTCCATATTTATTGAGCTTGCTTGAAGAATGGTGTGATATTAATGATATAGCAGTAGTTTTAAGGGATTCAATCGACTTTTTTATAAACTACGAGGAGGAATTAGGAGAAGATTCTACAGTAGATGACATTGGAGAATATTATTTGAGTTACACCCAGCAACATGAAGTAGAAAAGTATTATTTTGGACAAAAACTAGCTTTTCCAGGAGATTTGGCAAAAAGGATTTTTGAAAGAGTTATGCAAGCTGTCAACAATGAAGAAATTTTTAAAATGGAATTTATACCCTCCGTATTATCCATTTGGACAGGAATAAAAGTGCCGGCTGAGTATGACACGGTTATAAACAAAGATAACTATAAAAATTTTATTTCTTATATAGAGGGGTTGTCAACCAAGGGGTGGGAAAAAGGTGAGAAGTATTTTTATGGATTTAAAATTTAGCTTTATAATTGTGGAAATGTAGAGTGTATTTACAAATTTAGAACTTAATTCAAAGGCTTACTCCATTGAATAATATGGAGTAGGCTTTTTTTCATTTTCTAGACCTGAA
The DNA here is from genome assembly GCF_036894955.1 of Paenibacillus sp. KS-LC4. Classification (NCBI taxonomy): domain Bacteria; kingdom Bacillati; phylum Bacillota; class Bacilli; order Caryophanales; family Paenibacillaceae; genus Paenibacillus; species Paenibacillus sp. KS-LC4. The sequence continues at coordinate 1,586,483 of NZ_CP145905.1, forward strand.
ATAACCGCTGCGTGAAGCGAGAGTGCAAGCTTGTGCTAAAGCAGGATAGCCGCTACACAAGTACACCAATGCTGGAAGGTTTGCGAGAGAAGCTGGATGTAGCGGAGAGCCTGCTGCGGCGGGAGCCAGTGGGCATACGGTTGGAACGGGTGGAGCTGGCTTAGAAAGAACGAGTCGAGTTTCTTTTGTTAGAGCGCTTGAAAAGCTAGAACGGAACGATTCGCAGCCAGCTGGAGCATGGGATAAGAAAGTGAAAAGGGAATGGTGATCATAAAGGAGGAACCAGAATGTCGGAACAACCTGCCTATGTGGTGAGAGGGGCGACGATGGCGTGTTCATGCGGAACGCACAAGCGCCGAATCAATTTGCCCAATAGTCATGGGTCGTATGTCAATGGCAAGCCGATGATGAATGAGGAAGATAACAGCCCGGAAAATGTGCCGTATTTCGGCATCTGCATCAGTCCGAAAATGGCCGCCGGACAGATCGTCTATTTGATTGACGAGGAGGGCAACACCATCGGGGGGCCGCCATGTATGCCCGATTTTATGGGGAAGTGGCTGCAGCCAAAGGAAAATGCGAAGGTGGACAATAAGTCTGCCCTGACGACGGATTCCTTCTTGAAGTGCGCGATGGAAGGGGAGGTCTTTTTTCTCACGGACGGACAGCACGATTCAGATTAAGCGAGGCAAGGACAATGGGGAGGAGGGGTGCAGATGATCGGATATGATCGCTTGCGGGTGGAAGGTCCCTGCAAGCTGAAGCATATGACGGATGTGGCGATGAGCTGGAAGCCGGGTGAGCATGGGACGCTGCGGATTAGCGGGATCGTCGAGGAGGAGCAGCGGACGAACGCCACGCTGGAAGCGGTGTGGCAGGATAAAATCGCCTTGTACGACGAAGAAGAGGGCAAGCGGAAGCCGCTGTTTAAGGGTGTCGTCACGTCCGTACAGACGGTGCATCACAATGGGGTGTACACCGTCGAAATTGAGGCGGTATCGGGAAGCATCTATAGCGATTTGAAGAAGCGGAAGCGATCTTTTCAGGATACGAGCCAGACGTATGGGGCAATCATGACCACGGTGCTTCGTGCCTATCCAGGTGGAGATGTGCTGCTTCAGCAAGGAGAAAAGGAAAAACCATCTGAGCCTGTCCTTCAATATGAGGAAACGGATTGGGAGCTGACCAAACGGCTAGCGAGCCAGTTCCAGTCGGTGGTCGTCTGTGATATATTGGAAGAAACGCCGAAGCTGTTCATTGGGATGCCGGAGGGGAAAGAGCATAAGCTGCCTGAAGGCGCCTCCTATACGGTGAGCAAGGATTTAGCGGCGTTTCAAAAAGCGGGCGGAGAAGCTGCTGGCCTGCATGATACGGATTTTTTCGGTTATGAAATAGAGTCTCGGACGTTCTATCGTTTGGGCGACCGCTTTAAGATTCGGGGATATATTGAGCTGATCGTATCGTCGATGACGGCGCGACTAGAAAAAGGGCAACTCATCTACCACTACCGCCTGTCACGGGAAGCGGGGATACGAGAGCAGCCTAAGATGAATAGCAGGCTGTCCGGCCTGACGCTGCAAGGAGAAATTCTGGCGGTGAAAGGCGAGCAGGTGCAGGTGCATCTGGAGATTGACGACAAGCAGGACAAGGGAACGGCGCACTGGTACCGATACGCCCCAGAGACGGGAAGCGCGATGTACAGTATGCCGCAGGTAGGGACGAAGGCGAATCTGTATCTGGCCGATGCAGGTGGTCAAGAAGCGATTGTTACGGGCGGCGTACGAACGAACGGAGCGAGTGCGGAAAAGACGGCAGATCCGAACAACCGCTATTTTGGCACGGAGCATGGCAGTGAAATGAAGCTGTCGCCGACGGGAGTCGAGTTCACAGGCGGAAGCAAGGAGCCGCTGTTTTTGAAGCTGGATGATGCCGTCGGCATTATTTTGAGCAGCCCGCGCAAGCTGACGCTGACGGCGAAGGAAGAGATTTCACTGTTCACGCCGAAGCGTGTCGTGATTGGCGCGCAAGCGCTGCTAGTTGCGAAGAAGACGAGTGTGCCAAGTGGAATTACGCTGGAAGGCGAATATAACCTGATGGGGGCGCAGATTCGGACGGAGGGGAAGGATCGGACGAGCTATGCGCCGTATGACGATGCGCCCGTAGAAGGCGAGCCGCCGCCGCCACCGCCGCCGCCAGAGAAACCGCCGTTCAACTGGAAGAAGCTCGGCATGAACGTGCTGGCAGGTCTGGCTGTCGTAGCCGTTGTCGCGGTAGCGGCTGCCTTTACGGTAGCGACATTAGGAGCAGGAGCAGTCGTTGTTGGCGCTGTGCTGGCCGGAGCGGCTATTGCAGGAACGGCGGCCGTCGTGAGCCAAGCGGTGTCGGATATTGCACGCGGTGAGGTCAGCGATATGGGCACGTATGTGTCAACGGCCTTTCGAGAGTCAATCATTGGGGCGGTATCTGGGGCAGTGTTCGGCCCGTTCGGAACGATGGCGACCTTTGGCGGACGAATGGTATTTGGCGCGGTGCAGAATGGGTTTGAGAGCGTTATTCGTCAGACGATGGAGGGTAAAGGGTTTAGCTGGAGTACGTTTGCCATGGATGTTGGGATTGGCGTAATTACTGGCGGATTGTTAGATGCAAGCGTGCTGAAGGCTATAGGTAATGGTGCAAAAACCGGCTTTAACACACTAAATGGTTGGCTGGATAAGGGTTGCCGAAAAATATATGGCGAGCTTTGGAATGTTGCTATTGATCATAAGCAGTTTTTAGAGGGAAGCTTAAAATGGCTGCAAAGTATGGCGATGAAAAATCATAACAGTATTTTTGCATGGGCAGCAGACGGTGTGCCGGGCCGGAATTATTTGTTTACTAAAACATCTGAGTCTAATATTCCTAGTCCATCGGAGCAGAACAAGAATTTCTTTGCCAAATCTGAAGCGGGTGAGAAGGAATTGGCGGAGCGTTTGGAGAAAGAGGCTAAAGAAATTTCAAAAGTCTCAGATGATATTGAAGTAAAAGAATATGGTGAGTGGAAAAGTGACGGATCTGGGTCACAAAAGCACCATTTAAACCAAGATGCTGCCTATAGTTCAGTAATTCCAACAGATAAGGGTGTCACTATAGAACTTAATGGGAATATTATTAGTGGTCCTGTTGGTACTCCTCATTACAAAGCACATCAAGAAATGGAGAAGTTTTGGGATCAATTCAGAACAGCTACCAAAAAATTCCCAGCAGGTCCACGAGTTGGAGAGTATCCAACTAATCTAGAATATACTAAGGCTTTAAAACGTTCCCTAGAGGCTGCGGGTTTATCGCCAAATCAAGTAAATAAAGCTCTTAAAGAAGCGATCCATCAAAGAGTCAAACATGGATTACTGGGCGGTATGAATGTGCCATTAAAACTTGGTAAAAATGGACTTCCGAAAATTCCTGGAAGAATATATGGCGTGTATCGGGATTATAAGCCTTAACTTATACATGATAAAAAATGGAGATGATACTAGTTGAAAGAAATAGTAGTAACAACAGAGTTATTAAACACTATTAAAGATATTCCTTGGTTTAATGACTGTGGCAAGGTAAGGAATTTGGAACTACCATTTGATTTTCAGTATGTTAAAGATTGGGAAGAAGCGGAAGCATATGATGAAAAAGAAGAATGGGAGGAAATTATTACAAACAGTCGAGAAGCATTGGCTGATTTTGTGATGAAAAAACTTGGCTATAGTGTGAGAGTTTTTAATTCTATAGTTGCTACTGTAAGAGATTCCGCTGAGTATAGTTTATCGGTAGAGAAATTACGAGCAATAGTCGAAGAAAATAACATCAAGGATGAATTTGGTGATACTCTAAGTTGGATATTGCTTAATGCGGGAATTGAAGATGCATTTAAAGAATTTAAAGGGTGTCCAACATTTTTTCGTGAAATGTTAGAAGTATTTAAAAATGGTCATTGTCCTTGCGGATGGGAGGGAAGATGGCCAAAAGGGAAACTGTTTATTTATTAAATTTAAAAAATAGATTAGGAGAAAATATTATGACAGATTTTTTAGATCCAAGTAAATTTGATGAAGAAAAAGTGAGTAATGCCTCAAAAGAATTAGAATTTTTCACTGGAAAAATATTCGTTTTGCTAGATGTGAAATTTGAAAAAACCACAGAACTTGAGCGACAAGTCATTGCAGCATTTTGCTTTGGAGCAATTAATGCTGTTATTCATAGAGATGATTTAAGTCAACCACAAGCACATGCTCTAATTATATCATTACTTATTAATCAATTTAATTACAGTGAAACTCAGGCTGTTGCATTTGCTGAAGACTTAATTAAAGCAACAAATAAAGAGCATCATCCCGTAATGAACTCAATAATTCACAGAGGGATAGACGGCCACTATCAGTATGAAGGCAAAGATTTTGAGAATCTTAAAAAAAATATATTAGAAGTTATTAATGTAGTGAAAAAGAAGGCTTAATACAAAGCCATGTTATTAAAATAAAAAAAGATTTACTTCGACTTGAAAAGTTGAAGTAAATCTTTTTTTAATATAACCCAGCCGCAGCCGCTATAAGAAGCAAGAGTGCAAGCAGCCAAGCCTCCTACCCGATCTACACCCTCGCAGACATCCATATGACTGAAAGCCCCTATGAGCAAATAACGGCCTTGAAAATAGTAAAAGAAGTGAATGAGCATATCCAACTGACGCTAAGCGGTATCGTGCCAGAAAGCAAGCTGGATGTGTATATCGAGCGCATCTCGGACAATGAGCCGATTGTCCTTATAGAAAAGAAGACGATTTTATGAGGTGCCCAATAATCGCCGCAGCTTCTCCTCCGTTCCGGATTCCTCTACCGGGGTATAGACGGTGCAACGCAGGTCTACGCTGCCGAGCACTTGAAAGGAGGTCAGTGCGAACAGCATTTTGCTTGTTTTGGAGTGGCGAAATTCGATGGTGACCTCAGGTGAGCGGCTGACCTGGCTGCGCTGCCATAGCGTTTCGAATTCAGGGTGGAGCCGTGACATTTCCCCGATAAAATGGTCATACCAATCATCGCCCGCATATTGGCCGTAATAGGTGCGGAAGATCGCAAGGTAGCCTTCCACGAACGTTTCCCAATTAACGGCCAGACTGCGCAGCTCCTTGCGTGTAAATAGGAGTCGAATCAGGTTCCGCTCGCCATAGGGAATGGAATTGAAGTCGACGAATACATGCGAAGCAGCCTCGTTCCAGCCCACGATATGACAATGCCGGTCGGAAATAATCGTTGGGCAATAGCGCAGCTCCGTTAAGATTCGCTGCAAGGAAGGACTAAGCTCCAGCTCCGTCTCCTCCAGCTTCAAGCCGCCACTGCCTGTACCCGCATGATGGCCAAATGCCAGTCCAAAAATATAGTCGCGTTCATCCGCTGTCAGCAGCAGCGCACCAGCAATCGACTCCAACACTTGGGTGGACACTTGAATGTCACGTCCCTGCTCCAGCCACGTATACCAGGTTGCGCTAACGTTCGCCAGCTGCGCCACCTCCTCCCTGCGGAGTCCCGGCGTACGCCGCCGAATGCCGGCCGGCAAGCCTACCGACTGCGGTTTAATTCCAGCACGCTTCGTCTTTAGAAAAGACGCGAGCGCTTCCAGCCGAATACGATCGGACAAAACTCTCACCCCCTTTCCATTACGCTGTCATTTATTATTGTAGTATAGCTAATACTAGGATAAACGACAACTTGTAATAGGATAATGCGTTTGCCATAATACAATCAATTAAATAAAGCAGTTTATTTCTGGAAAGTGGGGAACATATGATGAGCAGAGTTGTTGTGACGGGGCTTGGTATCGTATCGCCAGTAGGAATAGGGGTAGAGACATTTTGGGAAGGAATGCTTGCGGGTAAATCAGGAATTGGCCCTATAGATGCATTTGATGCAGCGAACCATAAGACGCATTTCGCTGGTCTAGTGCGGGATTTTAACCCGGAGGAGCAGTTTGGGAAAAAAGAGGCTCGCAAAATGGACCGCTTCACTCAGTTCGGCCTCGCGGCAGCGGAAGAGGCGCTTGCCGATTCGGGCTTGCAACTGGAGCAGTTGGATCGTGAGCGGCTGGCGGTATATGTTGGCTCCGGCATTGGCGGCTTGAAGACGCTGCAGGATAACGAAGGGCAGCTGCGCCAGCGCGGGCCAGGCCGGGTCAGTCCGCTGCTTGTGCCTATGATGATTGCCAATATGGCAGCTGCGCAAATCAGCATCAGGCTCGGCTCGCTCGGCCCAACGCTTGCGCCAGTTACGGCTTGCTCCATAGGCAATACGGCCATTGGCGAAGCGTTCCGGCTCATTCGCGGCGGCTGGGCGGATGTCGTGTTTGCCGGAGGTTCAGAAGCAGCTGTAACGGATATTTCGCTTGCAGGCTTTGGCAATGCGACCGCGCTTTCCACACGCAACGAGGAGCCGCAGCGGGCAAGCCGTCCTTTCGACATCGGACGAGATGGGTTCGTCATGTCAGAGGGAGCGGGCATTTTGGTGCTGGAGTCGCTCGAGCATGCCCAAAGCAGAGGAGCACGCATTTATGCGGAGGTCGTAGGCTATGGGGCGACCTCGGATGCGTACCATATCGTAGCGACGCCGCCTGACGGAGCTGGGGCATACCGGGCGATGAAGCTGGCGCTTGAGGAAGCGGGACTAGCACCTGAGGATGTGGATGTGATCAGCGCACATGCTACAAGCACTGAGGTTGGCGATTCCTCGGAGGCTTCGGCGATTCACCGCTTGTTTGCAGCAGGCGGCAAGCAGCCGCCGGCCGTCACGGCAACAAAGTCGATGCTGGGGCATATGCTCGGCGCATCGGGAGGGGCGCAGGCGATTGCCCTCGCCAAAGGCTTGCAGGAGGGCGTTATTACGCCGACGATTAACTACGAGCAGCCGGACCCGGCTTGCGGAGATTTAGACATCGTAGCCAATGAAGCTCGCCGAGCAAATATTAAAGTCGGTCTCACTAACTCCTTCGGCTTTGGCGGGCATAATGCGGTTATTGCGATGCGGAAATTTGAAGGGTAATGACAAGCAAGCGGACGAGGCAGAGGAAAAGAAATATTTCAAATTAACTAATGTGTGCTAGGTCTATACGAGACAAATTAGAGCCCGCCAAAGCAGTGACCGAATCGGTCGCTGCTCTTGGAGGGCTCTTTGCCGCATCAAGCATTCATCCGCATAAACTGGGGAATCAGCACGTTTAGCTCTTTAATAAAGGCTTCGCAAGCAAGCGATTGCTTCTTCTTGGCATGAAGCCAGTAAAAATCGACGGGATGCTCGACCTGAAGCGGGATCGGAACGATATGCCCGGTCATGACGTAAGGATCATTTTTCAAGGAAATATCCAAATAAAAGCCGATCCCTAGTCCCTCGCTAATGACCCGTTTAGAAACCTCGGAATGCTTGGAATGAAAAATCTCCCTGCTCGTGCCATACGCCTGAAGCTCCTCCTTCATCCGCTCCGATGTGCTAATAATCGACTGCTTGCTGATTTCCTCCATCGAAAGACTCTCTTTGTAGGCTAAGGGCGACTTCCCCCCAACGCAAGCCATAATTTTGCAGGTTAAAAATTTCTCGGCGACCAGATTTTTAAAGGACATTTCCTCCGGCGCTCCAATAAGTCCCACATCCCAAGCTCCGCTCAGAAGCCGCTCTTCAATTTCACTCGGATGGCTTTCTGTAATTTCCAGTTCAACAAGTGGATATTTCTCCGAGTAATGGGTGAGCAGCTTAGGCAAAAAGCTAGTGCAAGCCCCGAAGGTTGCCCCGATAACGAGCCGCTCGTTCAGCAGCGAGCTGTTCAGCTTGGCGGTCTCTGTGAAGTTGTCCCAGCGCGACAAAATATCCTCAGCCATCTGAATTAGGTTGTTGCCGACCGGGGATAAGGTGAAAAATCAGCCCATTCTGCTCAATCGTCCCGCAAATCAGTTATAATAAAACGATAGCAATGCGGAAAATACGGCCCCTTGGAGCTGGAGACGAAAAGGACGATGAGAGATGGGAAGAGAGCTGGTAATCGGGCTTGATCTGGGGACAACTAGCGTTAAGGCCTGTATTTTTGATAGACATGGCCATTTGGTCGCAGATGTTGAGAAAATGAACACCTTCCACTATCCGCAGCAGGGCTGGGTGGAGCAAAGCGCAGTGGAAATCGAGCGCTCGGCGGTGCTCGCGATCAGAGAAGCGATTGAGAAGGCGCAGGTGCAGGAGGGCGAGCTGCTGGCGCTCGGTTTTTCTGCGGCGATGCATGCCATTCTGACGCTTGATGCTGACGGCAATCCGACTTCTCCGGCTATCATTTGGGCAGATGGAAGAAGCGCAGGAGAGGCGGAGGCGTTGTTGGCAGCAAACGGGGATCAGGTGTATAAGGCGACGGGAACGCCGATACATCCGATGACTCCGCTTATGAAGCTGCTGTGGATGAAGGAAAATAATTACGAGCCTTATGAGCAGGCGAGCTATTTCATGTCGATTAAGGAATATTTGCTTTACTGCTGGTTCGGGAAGCGCAAAATTGATTATGCAATGGCCTCGGCAACCGGCTTGTTCAATCCGGCGAAGCTGGACTGGGAAGCAGAGCTGCTGGCGCTAACCGGCATTACAGCAGAGCAACTGTCCGAAATCGTGCCGCCAACGGAAATTCTGTCTGGGCTGAATGCGGATATTGCTGCGCAAATGGGCGTCCCAGTGACTCTGCCCTTCGCAATTGGCTCCGCGGATGGGCAGCTGTCTAACCTTGGCATTGGCGCGATTCTTCCCGGCGAGGTTGCTGTATCTGTTGGGACGAGCGGGGCGATTCGCCAGCTTACGCATCAGGCGAAAGTGAGCGATAGCCGCGAGACCTTCTGCTACTCTTTTACGAAGGACACGTATATCGTGGGCGGTCCAACGAACAATGGCGGCATTGCGCTGCAGTGGCTGAAGGAGACGCTGAATTATGAGGGCGGATACGAAGCTTTTCTGGCTGAGGCTGAAAAGATTGCTCCCGGTGCGGACGGTCTGCTCTTCCTCCCGTATTTGAACGGAGAACGGGCACCGCTGTGGAATCAGCGGGCGAAGGGCAATTTCTACGGCTTAACGATGACTCATGAGCGAGCGCACTGGATTCGCGCAGTGCTGGAGGGCGTAACGTTCAACCTGTATCAGATCGGCAAGGCGCTGGAGAAGCTCGCGGGCGCGCCGCAGAAAGTGTATGTGAATGGCGGGCTGTCCCGCTCGCCGCTCTGGCTGCAAATGATGGCAGATATTTTCGATGCGGAAATATATGTCTCGGAAAACCATCACAGCGCCGCATGGGGCGCCGCTTGGACCGCTCTGGTGGCAGCGGGGCATGCGGCCTCCTTTGAGGAAATTAAGCAGCATATTCCGATGGACAAGCCCGTTGTTCCGAACCCGGAGACGAGCAAGCGCTACAAAGACATTTATGCCGATTATGAAAAGCTGGCGAAAACGATGGCAGCCTTTTTCTAAAGGGCTGACAAAGCTAGGCTGGCCGCAGTTAACAAAATCAAGCCCCGGCAGTTGTGAGTAATCACCGCCAGGGCTTGATTTTTTATTTAACATAGAAAGAAAAAATGGAGTAATTCAAGTGATGGCAATACTGTTTATGCTTTATTCAGCGAATAGCTGTAGGTGTAGCTTTTGCCATCGAGGGCACTGCGGTAAGAGAAGCTGAGCACGCCTTTGGACGTTTCACCTGTGAAAGCAAGCTCATCGCCATGGTAGGGAACATCATTCTTTTCTGCATACTCCTGTTCGGCAGCGGACAGGAACTGCTTATATAGAAGCGTAGCAGTGCCCGTCTTCAAATCGACTAAAGTGAGCAGTCCTGTCTTGTTAGGGCGAATAATGAGGTAGCCTTGGCCCATGCCGAGCACGGCATAGGATTCATCTTTGCCACCCAGCTTGGGAAGGTCATATTGCTCCAGTGCAGCTCCGCTGCTATCCAGCAGCGTTAAGGTTTTGCCATCGGTCAGCAGCGGATTATTGTTCATCGCCACAATGTTAGGCTCGTAGCGCTGATAATAATTCGCCTCAGCTTGTTTGACGAGCTTGCCATCTTTAATATAAGCGGCATGGGAACGGTATTGAATGCCGGGCTCCCCGTAGTTTATGAGAAGGGATACCATGAGTCCATTCGTTCCGACTGCTTTGATAGAAATGCCCCAATAGCCGATAAGCTCTGGATCTATTTGAAGCTTGCCCGCCAGCTTGGGAATATCAGATTTGCCAAGCGCCGTATAAAGACTGCCGGTAGCCGGATCAATCCATGCTGTGCCTGTCTGCATACTGCCACCCGTTTGATAAATGATTTTCTGGTTAATCCCTACTGTGTTGTCAGCCTGCTTCCAAGTTACGCTTGCTCCAATGGATTCGGAGAAAAAGCGCAGCGGTACGTATACACGGCCCTTAATCACCTGAAGAGGGGTGCTTAGCTTAATCTTCTTGCCGTTGTTGATCGCCTCCGTGGAGCCGATCTTTAACGTAATGAGATGTTCCGGATAGCTCATGGTGACGGTTTTGGCTGCCGCGTTCCATGTCACCATCGCTCCGAGCAGCTCGCCTACCTCGCGAAGCGGCATATACACCGAGCTTTGAGATATAAAGGGGGCCGATTCGGTCAAATACGAATTGCCGTTGATCTTAAGCGTAATTTTCTTGGCGGCTGGCGCTGCTGCTGCCGCTGTTATGTAATTGCTGCTGTTAGCGGGCAGCGCTGCTGTTGCAGGAGACGCTGCCATTAACGAAGCTGCAAGGCTGATCACTGGTACAATTGTAAAAGCGGAGCGAAAACGTTTCATTCCTATTCCTCCTGTTAAGGCTGCTGCAATGGCCATGCCTTCTAAGCTTATTCTAAAAATAAAGACGCAGCTAGACGACAAATAGTTACAATTTTGGCTGAATAAATTTTGATGTCGAGGGTGATGAAGGAATTAACGCCTTCCAGGTGGAATTTATGTATAGCTGCTTTGACAGCAATGGCTATTAATCGTTCAAAAAGTTATTTCGGAGGTATCGCATATGACGGAAGTGGCTTTATGGCCTGATTCAGTTTATGAAAATGTGGAAGGTGAGCGCCCGTATTTAGTGCCTCATCTTATTCGGTCCGACAAGCCTCTAGCGGCAGTCATCGTGCTCCCGGGCGGCGGTTATCGCAATCGCGCCGACCATGAAGGCGAGCCGATTGCCAAGTGGTTGAATGATTTGGGGCTGCATGCGTTTGTTCTTCATTACCGTGTAGCTCCGCATAAGCATCCTATTCCGCTTGGTGACGCGAAGCGCGCTATACGAATTGTCAGAAGCCGGGCAGCTGAATTCGGCATTGATCCCGCGCGTATTGGCATACTTGGCTTTTCGGCTGGCGGTCATTTGGCTTCCACAGCCGGCACGCATTTTGATGCCGGAGACAGCAGCAGTCCCGATTCGATCGAACGCGCAAGCAGCCGTCCAGATGCGATGGTTCTGTGTTATCCGGTCATTTCTTTGGGAGAGCACCGTCACGAGGGCTCCCTGGTCCATTTGCTTGGTGAGGATGCGCCTGAGGAGCTTCGCAGAGAACTGTCGAGCGAGCTGCATGTAACGGAGCAGACACCGCCGACCTTCCTCTGGCATTGCGCTGATGATGGAGCCGTTCCGGTCCAGAACAGCTTAATGTTTGCAGCAGCGCTGGCGAGCAAGGGCGTGCCTTACGAAATGCACATTTATGAAAGCGGCGGACATGGCATTGGTCTTGCATATGATCATCCTGAAGCGCATACCTGGAGCCTATGCTGCGGCAATTGGCTGAAAAAACGCGGCTTTACGGAAGAAATAGACGTACAATAACACGAGCTTCAATGGCGAACAGCAGGAGTACGGCAGCAGGGCGTAGGAGCGTATAAACCGTTCATTTTCATGTCTGGGCCACTGGGTCTGCTGCTGATTGTTCAGAGGTTTGCTGCAAGCAGCAGTCACAGGGTCTCAGGCAAAGCCGGGGACCTTTTTTGTAGTTGCAAGCCGGTATAAGTGTCAACCTTATAAAGGGCGTATGACAATATAGATAGAGAAGCGGAGCTGAGAAGCACAATGCAAATGAGTGGTAAAATCGTACTTGTCACCGGAGCAAATGCAGGCATGGGGCTGGCATCAGTTACGGAGCTTGCGAAGGCTGGCGCAGAAGTGATTATGGCTTGCCGCAGTCTGGAGCGAGGAGAGGCCGCACGGCAGCAAGCCCTTGCCGCTAGCGGAGCCTCGCATATTGAGCTGATGGCCTGTGATTTGGGGGATTTTGCGAGCATTTATGCCTTTTGTGAAGCCTTCAAGCAGCGGTACGGTCGGCTGGATGTGCTGCTGAACAATGCAGGCGTTGTATCGCTAAAGCGCGAGCTAACCAAAGATGGCTATGAGAGCATGATTGGCGTCAATCATCTGGGACATTTTTTACTGACGACCTCGTTGTTGGAGCTGCTGAAGCAATCGCCGCAGGGCAGAGTAGTCAATGTATCCTCGGGCGCGTATAAAGCGGGGAAAATCCATTTTGAGGATATCAATCTAACTCGGAGCTTCAATGTTGTTAAGGGTTATGCCCAATCGAAGCTGGCCAATATTTTGTTCACCAAGGAGCTGGCTAAGCGGCTGGCGCATTCGAAGGTGACGGTTAATTGCCTGCATCCCGGAGCGGTAGGTACATCGCTTGGCGTCAACCGCCAGACGGGCTTTGGCAAAAGCATATACGCGCTGCTGCGGCCTTTTTTCTTGACTTCGCTGGAGGGAGCGCAGACGGCGCTTTATTTGGCAAGCTCGGAGGAGGGCGGAACGGTAAGCGGGCACTATTTTTATAAGCAAAAAAGGGAGGAAGTGTCTCCAAAAGCCAAGGATGAGCAGGCGGCCAAGCTGCTGTGGGAATGGAGCGAGCAGCAGGCAAGTCAAGCAAGGCATGTGAAATAAAGCGAGATGGGGGGCGTTATGGTGGGAGGTTGTTTGAATGCTTGAGAAAACCGCCGTCAAGTCGACGCTTGCGTTGATTGCACTGTTCAGCCTTATGCTGGCTGGCTGTACGAAGGATGCACCGATGCCGGAAAGGGGCAATCCGGCCATGCTGCAATGGCTGCCGATCATTCAACAGTCGGGCAAGCTGGTTATCGCTACATCCGAAAATTACCCGTTTGAATATACGGATGAAAAGACAGGCGAGTTTATAGGGTATGATGTAGATTTGGCGCAGGCGATTGCAGACGAAATAGGCGTGGATATTGAATGGAAAAAATTTTTGTTTGCTGACTTGCTTAATGCCCTGCAATTGGGTGAAGCCGATATGATTATTTCCAGTATGTACATTACGGAGGAGCGGGAGAAAATCGTTGATATGTCGGATAAATATTTGGATAGCGGCATGGCGATCGTCAAGCGGAAGGGCGACAATTCGGTAAGCTCCCTCGATGATTTGGATGGCAAAACGATTGGGGTAAAAACACAAGGGAGAAGCGAGCGTGAGGCCGAAGCGCTGATTGCACAGGGCAAAAAAATTAAAGTACGCTCGTATGCTACGGTGGAGGAAGGATTGGAAGCACTGCGCTCCAGAGAGGTAGATATCGTTTTTAACGATTATTTAAAACAGGCCAGCTACAATCAGCATTATCCTGAGGCACAGCTGGAGCTTGTAGGCGGGGCATTTACCAAGGAAGGATTCGGAATAGCTGTCGTCAAAGGGCAGACTGAATTGCTTCAGGTCGTCAACCAGGTCATCCACAGGCTGCAGGAAAATGGTGATGCGGATGTGCTGTACAGCAAATGGCTGCAATAAACGAAGAATCAATAATCGAATGCTCAATAAACGTATGCTCAATAAACGAATGGGCATAAAAAAGACTGGCGACTCATCGGGCTGTGCATGCAGGGCACCCGATAAGGTCATCGCCAGTTTTTTTGTTTTTCGTATAAAGTCAGCGGCAAGCCAGCAAAAAGGCAAGCAGGCGGCACGCAAGTACAATGGCTAGCGAGTGCGGCCTACGGGCGGAATTGGACGTTTAGCTCAATAATTTCTGCGCGACTGCCGATGCGGAGCGGCGGCCCCCATGTGCCGAAGCCGGACGAGACGATGGCGTGAAGCTGTCCTTTTTGCAGAAAACCCCAATCGAGCTCGAACAGCCTTCTTGTGAAAAAGTGGTTCGGCATCAATTGACCCCGATGGGTATGGCCGGACAATGAAAGATCAATGCCTTGCAGCGAAGCCTGCTCCAAATCGGATGGCTGATGATCCATCATAATGAGCGGCAGGGAGGCGTCGAGCGCTGCGACGAGCTCCATAACGGATTGGCGGCCAGCGGGATCAGCTCTTTTGGCGCTGAGGTCTTTGCGTCCGATGATATAAAAGCCGTCGTCAATCTTCACGCTCTCGTCTTGCAGCACGCGAATGCCGACAGCATTCATCTCTGCAATAAAGCGGGCGATGTGACCGCCAATATATTCGTGATTGCCAAGAACGGCATAGACGCCAAGCGGTGCTTTCAGGCGCTTCATAACGTTCGACATATGATCGTCGATATAAGGGGCAATGTCATCATCAATAATGTCGCCCGGCAGCAAAATCAGGTCTGGCTTCATTTTTTCCATAGCATTTGCAAGCCGCCCCAAATGGCGTTTGCCTACGATGGTGCCCAGGTGTATGTCTGAGGCCATGCCGATACGCAGCGATTTGCGCGCTCCGGCCGACTTTGCAATCGTAATGGAATAGGTGCGAACAATCGGGGTCCAGGCATTCCAGCTGCCGCGCAGAACAATTCCAATCATAATCAAGATGACGAGGCTCCCTACGGCCAGCAAAGCAGTAGAAGCGGGGATATCCAGCTTCGTAAGCAGCCAGTATATGAGATTGGCTGGAGGAAGCAGCAGTATCCCATATTCCATAATCGCAAACCAGTAAGAGCCGATAAGCTTGAATGCACGCCCGATTTTGCGAAGTGGAGCTACAGGCTGGAGCAGTCTTCCAATGATATAAGAGAAGGAGATAATTGCGACAATAAAGGCATAGGGCCACGGGTTTTCCAAGGGAAGCAAGGCCGACAAATACAGCCATCCATTCCAGCCAATATAAAACTGAATAGCAACAAAAATGAATAATACTAAAGCGATTATACCGATCAAACGCGGTTTCAACATTCGCACTCCCCAGTCATTAGCTTTGTGCATGAGAATTAGCTGCCAAATCTATTATTATTCATGGTGAGAATACTATAGCATAATGGCAATTGTCAGGTAAAATAGAGTCAGAGACTAAGGGGAAGAAGGAGTGCCTTAACGTTGCCTTTCATCATGCAAATGTTACTGTTTATTGCGGCCGGGCTTGCAGAAATCGGCGGCGGCTATTTGGTGTGGCTGTGGCTGCGCGAAGGAAAGCCTTATTGGTACGGTATAATAGGCAGTGGAGTCTTAGTGCTTTACGGCATTTTGCCTACGCTGCAATCGTTTCCGACCTTTGGCAGAGTGTATGCAGCCTATGGCGGCGTATTCGTCGCGATGGCGGTGCTTTGGGGCTGGCTGGTAGACAAGCGAACGCCCGATCTTTACGATTGGATTGGCGCCGTCGTATGTCTGATCGGCGTATCGATTATTTTGTGGGCGCCGCGGGGATAGCTTGCTTAGGCGCCATGCTCGGTCTATTTTTGACAACATTAGCATTTGTAAGGATAATATAGCTTTACAAGCTGGACGAATGGAGCGAATGGAAGAGATGAAATCATTGGTTCTCGCGGAAAAGCCAAGCGTGGCAAAGGAAATTGCCCGTGTGCTTGGCTGTACGAACAAAAATAAAAGCTATATAGAAGGTTCTAAATATGTGGTAACCTGGGCGCTTGGCCATCTGGTTACGCTCGCGGAGCCGGAGGAATATGATCCGAAATACCGCAGCTGGAATTTGGAGGATTTGCCGCTGCTGCCTCCTAAAATGAACTTGAAGGTGATGAAGGAAACATCCCATCAATTCAAGGCGGTAGCGCAGCTGTGCAAGCGTTCGGATATTGGCGAGCTTATCATTGCGACTGATGCCGGGCGTGAGGGCGAGCTGGTTGCCCGCTGGATTATGGAGCTGGTGCATTGGCGCAAGCCGTTTAAGCGGCTCTGGATTTCGTCGCAGACGGATAAGGCAATCAAGGATGGCTTCAGCAGGCTGAAGCCGGGAGCGGAATACAACCATTTGTACGCTTCCGCTGTGTGCCGAGCCGAGGCGGACTGGCTCATTGGACTTAATGTCACCCGCGCTCTGACGACCAAATACAATGCACAACTGGCCGCAGGACGCGTACAGACGCCGACGCTTGCTGCGCTGATGGACCGGGAGAAGGAAATTGAGCAGTTCCAGTCTCAGCCATTTTGGACGGTATCTGCGGATATGGGCACTTTTCAGGCGATATGGCGCGAGCAGGATAGTCATGATGGCCGTGTATGGGGCCGGGATGAGGCTGGCGCAGTTGTCGCCCGCTTGCAGGGAAAAGGAGCGAAGGTGGATAAGCTGCGCACCGTTGAAAAGTCGGAGCTGCATCCGGGAGCCTATGATTTGACGGAGCTTCAGCGCGATGCGAACAAGCGGCTGGGCTTCTCGGCGAAGCAGACGTCTAATGTGCTGCAAAAGCTGTATGAGCAGCATAAAATCGTCACTTATCCGCGTACCGACTCGCGCTATCTATCGAGCGATATCGTGCCGACGTTCAAAAGCCGTCTGGAAAGCGTGGCGGTCGGGCCCTATGCGCCTTTTGCCCGCAAGCTGCTGCGTGGTCCGCTAACCGTGACGAAGCGATTCGTTGATGACAGCAAGGTCAGTGATCACCATGCGATTATTCCAACAGAGCAGTACGTCAACCTGTCAGCGCTAAGCGCGGAGGAGCGCAAGCTGTATGACTTGATCGTTCGCCGTTTCCTAGCTCTGTTCTCTCCAGCATACCGCTATGATGAGACGAGCGTAACGCTGGCGGTTGGCAGCGACAAGCTGTATGCTAAAGGGCGAGTCCAGAAGGAAAGCGGCTGGAAGGAGCTTTACAGCGGGGGTGGATTCGGCAGCGGAAGCTTCAGTGATGATGACGATGAAGACGATGATAAAACCCGCAGCGAGGTGGATCGCCAGTCAGAGCAGCTGCTGCCTGCCATGAGCATAGGGCAGATGCTGCCGATTAAGCAGGCCCGCTTCAAGGAGCTGCGGACGCTGCCGCCAGCAAGGTATACAGAAGCAACGCTGCTAGGCCGAATGGAGAAGCATGGCCTAGGTACGCCAGCTACGCGTGCGGATATTATTGAGAAGCTGCTCGGCACCGACACCATTGAGCGCCGGGGCAACCAGCTGTCGCCTACAGGGAAAGGGCGACAACTGATTGAAATTGTCGTTGAGGAGCTGCGAAGGCCGGAGCTGACCGCTGAGTGGGAGCGGGAGCTTGAGCGGATTGCGCTCGGCAAGGGCAATCCAGCGAAATTTATGGCGGGCATCCGCGAGCAGGCCAGCAAATGGGTAGCAGAGGTGAAAAATGAAACAAAGGAATATAAGCCTCACAATCTGACGCATTCTCGCTGCCCGGAATGCAGCAAGCATTTGATGGAAGTGAAGGGCAAGCGGGGCAAGTCGCTCGTATGTCCGGACCGGGAATGCGGTTACCGCCGCTCGGCTGAGCCGGCGCTGTCCAACAAGCGCTGCCCGCAATGCCGCAAGAAGATGGAAATTCATGACGGCAAAGCGGGGAAATACGCACAGTGCCGTCCATGCAACGTCATTGAAATGCTGGGCGATAAGCAGGGCGGAAGAATCAATAAGCATCAGGAGAAAAAACTGATTAATCAATTCAGCGATAATGTATCGCTGTCAAGCAGCTTGGCGGATGCCCTTAAGGCGGCTATGAGCAAGCAGGAGGATGATAAGTAAATTCATCAAGAGGTCATTAAGAAAGCTCATCAAGAGGTCATTAAGAAAGCTCATCAAGAGGTCATCAAGATACTCAGTTAAAAAGCTAGTCAGCAAGATATAAGCAAATAAGCAAGTGAACGGCTCTGAAAGCTTCGGCCTGCGCCACTGAAGGCAGGCTTGAAGCTTTTTCTTATATTTGAGCTTGACTAGCGATTCTATAGGCCTTAGCGTTATAAGGTATAGAGAAAAAAATTGCTTTAGTAAGCGTTTACTTTAAAAACAACGCTGTTGGGAAGAAACTACTTTGGCAGTGTCAGGAGGAGCGTTCATGTGGAAAGCAGATCAGCTATTAAATCGGCTTTATGAGGAGGCGGTTGAAGCCCATCGTGTGGCCGCGGAATCAGAAAGCAGGGAAGGCAGAAGGCTGCAATTAAAGAGTGCGCTTGCATCGGCGGTAGGTTCTTTTGAATCAAACCTTGGGCATGAGCCCGTCGTGCTTGAACGAGTACAATGCGATGGATATACGAGGGAACGAGTGGAGCTGTCTGCTACACCGGGGCTTTCATTCGCAGCGTATGTGCTTATTCCAGACGGCGCTGAGGGAGAGAGGCTGCCCGGTGTGCTCGCGGTGCATGGACATGGCTATGGCAGCAGAGAAATCGTCGGATTGCTTCCGGATGGCGCAGAAGACTTTGGCAAGCCTAACATTCATCAGCATTTTGCGGTCCAACTGGTGAAGCGCGGCATGGTCGTCATTGCACCGGATGTCGTTGGCTTCGGTGAGCGGAAGCTGGATGCGGATTTGCAGGAAAATCCCGACGCCCCAAGCTCCTGCTATAGATTGTCCACACAGCTCATGATGCTGGGCAAAACGCTTACAGGCCTGCGAACGGCCGAAGTGCTGGAAGCGCTTAATTATTTGGCACTCCGGCCGGAGGTGGATGCGAGCCGCATAGGGGCTATGGGCTTTTCAGGCGGAGCGCTTATCTCGTATGTAGCCGCTGCATTGGATGATCGGATAAAGGCCGTCGTCCTGACTGGTTTTACAAATACGATTAAGGACAGCATATTTGCCGTTCATCACTGCATTGACAATTATACGCCAGGCCTGCTGGCTCATGCCGAGCTCCCAGAGCTGATCGGTCTAATTGCGCCGCGCCCGCTGTTTCTGGAAGCTGGGCAAAATGACCCGATTTTCCCGATTGAGGGCTTTAAAAAAGCGGCAGCAGAGCTGCAAGCGATCTACGAACGCGAAGGCGCGCCGGAGCAGCTGCAATGCGACATTTTTCCAGGTATCCATGAAATCAGCGGACGGATGTCTTATCAATGGCTGCACCAAACGCTTTCAATGAAATAGAGGTTAAGCAAAGAGGATGCCGCTGAGCAGCCTCTTTGTTCTATTTACCGCCATGGTCCTCAATGTGAGCTTAAGCACAGAAAGTCTGCTTCATGCGCTTCGTTTCTGGGGTTTTCTCTGAGCATCAAACACAAGGATAGGCTTGTTGGACACAACAGACGCTATTTCCACAAATGACGGGTTAAGACACAGTCCGCGGACTCAGAAGCCGTTAATGCGCTGCCTATCATCATTTTGAGAGGATTATGTAGGCAATAGCGAATCTTCTGTCAGCTTACGGCCAAAAAGGGAATAAAAATCGAGAATAGCGGAAGCTCAGTCCGCCAAATAAGGAAGGAGCTATCATGCCCGTGCGGTATAGGAGCTTTACTCATTACAACTATGCTCATTACAACTATCCTCATACACAACTGAGCTTATACACAACTATGCTCTTTGTTAGCAACAATTGCATGCTGTAGTTCCTTAATTCCTGAATAGTCAGAGAAGATTAGCCCGACTAAGCATTAAGCTAGGAGCGGCGGAACATGCACAGTCTAACTAAATATGCACAGCCTAACTAAATGAATGCCCTGGTGACCCTGGTGGCGCTGGCGTCCTTCATAAGAGGGGCTTCTTACCTGCGTCAATCATCCAAGAGACAGACGTCTTGCCGACATATGCTATGGAGGAGGAAGCAGGAAAGGAGCTGGTAGCTTTTGAGCGAGCATCAGGGCAGGCAGTTGGCGAGCAAGTGGGCAAAGACGGCCGTATTATTGTCCCACGCGGGTATTGCCCCGCACATTCCCCCTACTAGACGGTATACTGGGGAAAACTTGAGGAGCATGCTACAATCGCATCAAATGGTTGTAATCAAGCCGGTTCGCGGAGCAGGCGGGCATGGAGTTATTAAGGTGACACAGGATGGAAGCGCAAGCTATTCCTACACTTATTATGCAAAGAAAAAGCAATTCAGCAGCTTTAACGCACTGAAGAGCGCGCTTGATAAGCAACGCAAGGGACGGGCTTATATTATACAAAAAGGCATCCGTCTGGCATCCGTCGGCAGCAGGCCGATCGACTACCGCGTGAAATATGTAAAGACCGATACGGGCTGGGTTTATCGCTCCATGGTAGGAAGAATTGCTAGAGAGGGACTATTCGTAACGAACCTCTGCCGAGGCGGAACGATGGTTAGCGCAGCAGAAGGCATAAGGCGCTCTATTTCCGGCGCAGCCGTTCGGGCGAAAAAATCGAAGATGAGAGAATTGACGGTACTTGCGACGCAGTTGCTGGAAGAGCGATTTCCAGGCATTGGGCAGTTAGGCTTCGATTATGGCATCGACAAGAGCGGGAAGATATGGATTTTTGAGGTGAACACAAGGCCGCAATAAACCCGAAAGGGTTTATTTTTTTGTCTTCCACTTCATTACCATAGGAGGGAAAAATAACTAACGACATTAAACGATAAGATTGATAGATTAAGAGATTGTAATTAAAGTTTTTTATAGAATTGGTAAAAATTGAGACTGTGTATAAACGTATCCACAATTTACACAGCGTGAATCCTCAGGATTCGACGTTTATTCACACGCCATGCACACCCTGTCCACAAGCAACTGTGTATAATCAGAACGGTTGTTCTATCGTTTATCCCCATGATAATATGGTGAAGCATTAGCAAAAGCCATGAAAGGAAGTGCCGATTATGGAGCTTATGTCCGACGATTTTCTTAAGGACACCTACTATGCGGCGGTCCAGTCTAAGCTAGATCAGGAATTTATCCAAATGCTGCTGTTTGAAATGAAGCGAAGGCAATTGACAGACGAGAATGTGCGTATTACAGCCTGAGAGGTTATGACTGCCATTCCCTTATGCACACTTCTATTGTATGCCCGCAGCTTGGGCATAGTGCTGTATGTAAACAAATTGCATCGCCATTCAGATTGCGGGTGGAACCGGAGATGGATACAGGCTCGTATGGAGCATAAGGATCATTCCATTCCAGCGTACGCCCGCAATCGTTCATCGCTTCATTGCACTTGCCACAACTTACTTCCACTCTCTTGATGCCATTGCAGACTGGACAAAACATAAGGGTATCCTCCTTGGCTTGCACCGCTTAACGCCATGCATTGCTCCAAGGTAGAATACCCTTATTTGTGTATAATTACTTCATTGCTTGTATGAAGGGCTGCGCGCGTTTGCTGCTTACAGCTTCATATTGCTGCTGTGACCAGGGGAAAGCTTCGCTTCTGGATCTACATATACTTTAGCATTGTTTATCGCGGTTGGCGCTTCGCCAAACCCAACAGCAATCAGCTTAAGCTTGCCTGGGTAGGTCGTAATATCGCCGGCTGCGAATATTCCGGGAATATTCGTTTCCATGCGTGTATCCACGACGATCGAGCCGCCTTGAATTTCAATGCCCCATTCGGCAATTGGGCCAAGGGAGGATACGAAGCCGAAGTTGACAATAACGGCATCGACATCAAGCTCGGTCGTTTCTTTCGTTTTCACGTGGGCAAGCGTTACTTTCTCGATTTGGTCCTCGCCATGCAGCGCGGTAATTTCCATCGGAGTCAGCACATTGACTTTGGAATTCATCAGGTTCTCTACACTGTGCTCATGTGCACGGAACTTGTCTCTGCGGTGAATGAGCGTTACGCTCTTCGCAATCGGCTCCAGCATAAGCGACCAGTCAACCGCGGAATCGCCGCCGCCGCTGATCAGAACATTCTGATCCTTGAAGCGTTGCAAGTCGCCGACAAAATAATGCAGATTTTTCTTCTCGTAAGCGCTGGCTTCCGGAAGCTCCAGACGACGCGGTTCAAATGCGCCTACGCCAGCTGTAATAATAACAGCCTTCGCATAGTGGGTTTCTGTATCCGTCGTAATTTCGAACAGGCGCTCATCCTTCTTAACAACCTGCTTAACCTTTTGCTCCAGGCAAATTTCAGGTTTGAAGTGGTTAAGCTGCTCGACAAGACGGTCAACAAGCTCTTGAGCTGTTACTTTTGGGAAGCCTGCAACATCATAAATATATTTCTCTGGATAAAGAGCAGCCAGTTGTCCACCAAGTTGGGGCATGCTTTCTATAAGCTTAACGGATGCTTGGCGCATGCCGCCGTAAAAAGCAGCGAATAGGCCAGCAGGGCCGCCGCCAATAATTGCGATATCGACAATGTTTTCGGGTAGTTCAGTTTGAGACAACGTAGGCACCTCCACATATTTGTATCTATCCTTATTATTATAAACATATGGACACAAAGAAGGAAATAACTAATTTGTATGCCCTTCTAAACTTTTTCGTATAAAATGCCATTGAACTTTCGTTCAAAACTCTGTAGTATGTCTGTTGTATGTTAAGATTGGCACAGCTGGAAATTAGCAAAATAGAGGGAGACTAAGTTGCACATTTAATCCTCGTAGATCATAAATGTAGAAAGAGGTTTGTGTAATTTTTCACAATATAATTAAACGCATAGGAATGGAAGGGATCATACGATGAGCAACATACCTAAGATTGTTATTCTGGGTGCGGGATACGGCGGAGTGCTGACGGCGTTGCGTTTGCAGAAGGAGCTTAACTACAACGAAGCAGATGTTACCTTGGTAAACAAGCATGACTATCATTACATTACCACACATTTGCATATGCCGGCAGCAGGAACCGATAATCCTGAAAATGCCCGTGTCAGCATTTCGAAGCTGATTGACGAGTTTAAAATTGATTTTGTAAAATCAACCGTTGTACAAATCCGCCCACAGGACAAAAAGGTTATTTTGGAAGACGGCACGCTGTCTTACGATTATTTGGTTGTAGGCCTTGGCGGCGAGCCGGAAACGTTCGGCATTCCTGGTCTTGGCGAGCATGCGATGAACATTCGCAGCATTAACTCGGTTCGTCTTATCCGCGAGCATATTGAATATCAATTTGCCCGCTTTAAGCGCGAGCCGCACCGCACTGATTATTTAACATTTATTGTAGGCGGAGCTGGCTTTACCGGCATTGAGTTCGTCGGCGAGCTGTCCGACCGCATTCCTGAGCTGTGCAAGCAGTTCGATGTGGACCCGGCGCTTGTGAAGATCTACAATATTGAGGCGGCTCCGACGGCGCTGCCAGGCTTTGATCCTGAGCTAGTGGAATATGCGATGGATGTGCTGACGAAGAAGAACGTCACGTTCCGCATTGGCACAGCGATTAAAGAGTGCACAGCAGAAGGCGTCGTCGTTGGCGAAGGCGAAGAAATCAAGTCGGCAACGGTCATTTGGACGGGCGGCATCCGCGGCAATCGCTTGATTGAGGATGCGGGCTTTGAAACGATGCGCGGACGCGTGAAAATCGACGACCAGCTCCGTGCGCCAGGTCATGAGAACATATACATTTTGGGCGACAACTCGCTCATGTTTAATCCGGAAGGCCGTCCATATCCGCCAACTGCGCAAATTGCTATGCAGCAAGGTGTCGTGTGCGCCCATAATCTGGTTGCCTCGATACGCAACCAGCCGCTTAAAGCGTTCGCGTTCAGCAATAAAGGAACGGTAGCGTCCCTTGGCAAAGGCGAAGCGATTGGCCTTGCATTTGGCAAAAAATATAAAGGCCGGGTAGCGGCATGGCTGAAGAAAATGATCGACCTGCGCTATCTGTTCATTATCGGCGGTATCCCGCTCGTCCTGCGCAAAGGGAAATTTTTCTAATGCGTCATTGCAGCGTGCAGGTTCGGGGGTTGCTGACGCGGGATGAACTGGATCGTTATAACGCTTTGATGGAAGTTGGCTCTTTTCTGGAGTCGCAAAACCGCTATGATCTGGCCTATCCGGTTCAGAAGGAAGTGGACCTGCTCATCCAGCCGGCGATTGAACGGTTGAAGGAAAAGGGGCGCGAGCGCGACCGCGCGACGCAGCAGTATTTGGAGGCGAAGCGCCTTGGCCCGGATGAAGAGGATGACGAGGAAGAAGTTTAAGTAAAGCTGATAAACAAAAAACCGCCCCGGCACAGTGACGAGCATTCGTCAGCGTATCGGGGCGGTTGTGCGTTATGTTTTAGTAGAAAAAAGGTCTACACTTTAAGCAGAGCGGTAAATTTCGCTTCATCAAGCAAATTGCCGACGTAAAAGTCGCCAAAGTCGCCGTAACGCGCGCTAACTTCATCAAAGCGCATTTCATAAATAAGCTTCTTGAATTGCAGCGCATCCTCTGCGAATAGCGTAACGCCCCACTCCCAGTTGTCGAAGCCGACGGAGCCGCTTATAATTTGCTTCACTTTGCCCGCATATTTGCGGCCGATCATGCCATGGCTGCGCATCATTGTGCGGCGCTCGTCCATACCGAGCATATACCAGTTGTCGTTGCCGTCGCGGCGCTTGTTCATTGGATAGAAGCAGATGTGGCGCGCTTTAGGCAATATCGGCTTGAGGCGGGCGAGAATTTCCGGGTTTTCCATCGGATCGACGCCCGGCTGGTTTACATAGTTGCTCAGCTCCACAACGCTTACATAGGAATAGGTAGGTGTTGTAAAAGAAGCGAATGCTGTTTTATTGAAAGCTGTCTCGATTTCATTCAGCTCCTCCAGCGTTTCGCGCAGGTGCATGAATACAAAGTCAGCCTTTTGTCCAACGATGGAATAAACGGCCGTGCTACCCTGCTTTGCTGCCTCAACGTCCGACCATTGCTTTAGAAACGTATTGAGCTCATCGAGCATACGGTTCTGCTCCTCGACGGTGCTCAGTCTCCAAGCACTCCAGTTGACGCTGCGGAAATCATGAAGGCAGTACCAGCCCTCTAATGTAATAGCTACTTCACTCATATCAGCGATAACCCCTATCTTTGGCATATTTTGCTGTGAACATTGTAACGTAGTTTAGGGCGGAAGGGCAAATGTCGGACTTGTGACAATTGGCAAATCGGAATTGACTTCCTTAAGCGGTTTCATTAAAATGTTATCGAGAGTCGAAAGAGGGGAATCGTACATGCTTCAACTAATAATTGCGACGGTGCTGTTTTTGGTCATGATGTTCGGCATCGGATTTATTCTGAATATGTTATTGAAAACAACATGGTTTCCTATTTATATGTTTATTATTGTTCTTGTGCCCTTCTACGTGTGGAGTACGTGGGATAAGACAATCTCCACCTCCGAGAACTTTACGAGCTTTACCTTCATTGATTTAGTGCCTGTGTTTGGCGCATTAATTGGCGCTTATTTAAGCGGCTGGACGATTCAGATGCTGCGCAAAGGCGGCTATAAGATGTTTTAAGCGCATAAGTAAATCCCTCACTTGGGGGATTTTTTCTATTCAAGAAAGCCGCCTTGCGGCCTTTTTTGTGTTAAACTGATAGAAAGTATGGACAGGATGGAGTAGATGCCATGCGCATCGGTAACCTATTGCAGTTTACGGAGCATCATCGCTATTATATTTTTCGTGATTTTTCATTAAGCAGTTTGGATTATAAAATATTATCGCTCATCTATCAGCCGATGATTGGCGCCTTCGCGGTTGCTTTGTACCAGCAGCTGTACCACGGTATCTCGGATGGGGCTTCCGGCTATTCCTCGCTGGAGCCGCAGCGCAAGCTGTTTCTAGGCTTAGGGCTAGAGATGAATGAGCGGGGACGCAAGCATCTCGTCGAGCAGGCGTCGCGCCTGGAGGCAGTGGGCCTGCTTCAAACGTCGCGGCTGGCACTGCCGGAGCAAAGCGATCTGATTTATGAATATGAGCTGGCTAAGCCGCTCACGCCGGGCGAGTTTTTTCAAACCCAGCATTTGGTTATGCTGCTTCGTGACAAGGTTGGCAAATACACTTTGATCGCGTTAAGGGAATCATTAGGAGCGCAAGAGCCTGACGAGCTGGCGAGCGCACAACTGAGCAAGGAGAATATTTCCGTGCCGTTTTATGAGCTGTTTCAGCTCAATCCGCAATCGGTAGACCCGGAGCTGGAGCAGGCACTAAGCGAGGTAGCGCCTTCTCGGCAAGCAGCGCCTAGACTTAAACAGGAGACGGCGGGCATTCCTTATGGGGAAATTATTTTGCGTTTTCCGCGCAATTCCGCCAACCGCAGCTATGTAGAGCGGCTGCGCGGCGATGGCGAGCAGCTTGGACAGCTGAATTACGTCGCTTATAAATACAGCTTGAATGCGAGTGATCTTTGCCGTCTGCTGGATGAGGATGGCGTCTTTGCGCCGGATGGATTGCTGCTCATTGATGAGCTGCAGATGCGGGCGAATCAGATGTATCGCCAGGATAAGAAGCGCGAAGGGGATCGCCAGCGTACGATTGCCCGCGTGCAGCAGTCTCAGGCGGAATCAGCCGAGGACAATATAGAGGAATTTGGCGTTCAGGAAGAATATTATTTGAGCGTGCCCAGCTTGCTTGATGGGAGATGCGACATTCATCAGTACAATATGCTCATGCGCAATGAGCCGCATACCCGCTTTATGCAGCGCTTCTTCCCGGGGGCTGTACCAGATTGGATAGAACGCTCCTTCGAGCGCATTGATCTCAATTACCGGCTGCCTGCTCCTGTTATTAATGTACTCATACATTATGTTATTGGCATGAATGACGCCCATCGGATGACCAAAACCTTCGTGGAAGCGGTCGTATCCAATATGCTTGTCAAGCAGATAGATACGTTTGAGAAGGCTGTTGGCTATGTTCGCGAGCAAGGGAAGATTGAAGAGAGTAAGGAACAGCGGCAAGGAAATGCACGTTCCGTGGGTGCAGCAGGTCGCGGAGGCTCACGGGCTGGAGCAAGAGGTAGTGCGTCTCGTAAGCCGAGCATCCCGATTGTACAGGATACGGAGGCATCAAGTCAGGTATCGCCGGAGAAGCTTGAAGAAATGCGCCAGCTGGCAAGGAAGCTGGATGGAAAATAAGATCGCGGGGGTGATTAAGAATGGAATCGCTGGGTGAGCTTCTGAAAGCATGGCCTGCGGGCAAGTCATTAACGGATCAAGCGGATCGCAAGCTGGAAGAGCTGCTTGCCGATCCGCTTGTGCATCGGCTGCGGGAGAAGCATCCCGAGCTGAATGAGCAGGCGGTTCGTCTTAATTTGAACCGGGTCTATCAATATGTAACCGAATATCGGAATTGCACGAACTGCCCGGGTCTCGACCAATGTCCGAATGACTTTGAGGGTCATTATACGCTGCTTTCATGCGATACGGTGCAGGAGCGCGTACAGCTGCATGACCGCAAGGTTGCGTGCAAGAAGATGATCGCTCGCCGCAATGAGGAGCGCATCAAGAAACGGATTCGCAGCTTCTATGTGGATGACCGTGCGCTCAAGAGCGGCTATTCGGCGCTCGAAATTTTGGACAAGGACCCTACCCGTGCGGAAGCGGCTTACCGCGTCATTGAATATATTGATCGGACAAAGGAGCAGGGCCTTCAGCCTAATGGTCTGTATTTAGCCGGAAAATTTGGAACGGGGAAAACCTTTCTCATGTGCTATCTGCTGCATGAGCTGGCGAAAGCTGATTATTCGGGCGTTATCGTCTATATGCCTGATTTTGTCGAGGATTTGAAGTCGATGATGCATGAGCCTGCGAAGCTGCGGGAAACGGTAGAGATGATGAAGGAAACGGATCTGCTCATCTTTGACGATATCGGTGCGGAGAACTTGAATCCTTGGGCGAGGGATCATGTGCTTGGCTCCATATTAAATTACCGAATGAACCGGAAGCCGACGCTGTATACGTCCAATTATGAGCTTGATGGGCTAGAGAGGCATTTCAGCTTCACAAGCAAGGATGGCGATGAAGTGTATAAAGGGCAGCGATTAATGGATCGTATTCGGCCCTATGTCGATGTGATTATCGTCACAGGCGACAATAAACGAGGATTAAAATAAAAAATTTGATTAAAATTTTACCCTTTAGGATATTCTAAAAACCCTGTCGAGAACGTTTCGACAGGGTTTTTTGCATCTGTAAACATTTATAAATGTTTTACTTTTGTAATGAATAAGCAATGATCGTGCAATGGCGTATCTATACCCAAAATTCTGGGACACAACGGTTCACAGCGAATGAATAAAAGTGTATGAAGCTATTTTTCCCTCTAAAAATGTAAACGCATTATTGGTATTAAATGTTAATTTATACGCTACTTGAATTAAAAATGTTTGCGTTTTCATTAAAAAATTTTAAAATTAATTTTTTGTGTTGATTTTAATCAAACGCTGTAATTTCGGACATAATACCTTACGCAAAACAGCCGTAGTATGTGATATTGCTCAGTTTTATCGAAATGGGTAGTTGATTAAGTCTGATTTTATGCTATAATCTCTAGCATCAAATAGAGAATCTCGATCTATTCATAATTATTCCTTATGCCAAATATATATTCATCTTTACATTCAGTGGATAATATTTTTTTATTTCGGTTCTACACAAATATGAACGTATGTTCACTGTATAAGGGACAAAGGAAGAATAAGAGAGATTCATATTGAAATATTAATTGGGAGGAAATAAACGCATGAAAAAGAAGTATTCGTTTTTACTCAGTACTTTGCTTGTGATGACTTTGCTCATCAGCGCTTGTGGAAATGCAGGCAAAAACTCAGGCACGAACAATCCGGGAGAGGCTAGCCCAGATGCTACCGCTGCGGAAGTGAAATTGGCTGACAAGCAAGAGATTAGCGTAAACATTGCATCTGAACCACCAACACTTAACCCTGGTAAAGCAAGCGACTCCACATCCGGTACGATTTTGCGTCAAACGTTCGAAGGTTTGACTCGTATTGGACAAGACGGTCACCCTGAAAATGCAGCAGCTTCGAAAGTTGAAGTTTCTCCTGACCAAACGGTATACACATTCACAATTCGCGACGGCGCTAAATGGTCCAACGGCGATCCAGTAATTGCCGCAGACTTTGAATATGCATGGAAATGGGTTCTTGACCCAGCTAACGCAGCAGATTATGCTTACCAGCTTTATTATATTAAAGGAGCAGAGGCCGCTAACCTCGGCAAAGGAAAAATTGAAGATGTAGGCATTAAAGCAGTTAACGACACGACGCTTGAAGTTACGCTTGCTAACCCGACTTCTTTCTTCCTTGAATTGACAGCATTCTACACCTACCTGCCAGTAAACAGCAAAATTGCTGCAGCCAACAAGGATTGGGCTAATGATGCAGGCGACCAATATACAACAAACGGTCCTTTCCACATGACCGAATGGAAACACAGCGACAACCTTATTATTGAGAAAAGCGATACGTATTGGGATAAAGACAACGTGAAATTGACTAAAATCAACTTCTCGATGATCAATGACTTCAATACTGAGCTTTCGATGTTTGACAATGGCGAGCTGGACTGGGCTGGACAGCCGAACGGTCAATTGCCAGTTGATGCGATGCAAGCTCTGAAAGACCAAGGCACTTTGCATACTCAAGCTATTGCAGGTATTTACAACTACAAGTTCAACACAAAAGTTGCTCCACTAGATAACAAAAATATCCGTAAAGCACTGGCTTACGCGATGAATCGTCAAGAACTGATCGACAACATTACACAAGGCGAGCAATTGCCAGCGATGGCAATCGTGCCTCCAACGATGTTTGCTGAGAACGAAAAAGGTTATTTTGCCGATAACGATATGGCGAAAGCAAAAGAATTTTTGGCTGAAGGCTTGAAAGAAATGGGTCTGAAAGATGCTTCTGAGCTTCCTCCAATTACGATTTCTTACAATACAAATGAATCACACCAAAAAATCGCTCAAGCGATTCAAGACATGTGGTCCAAAAACCTTGGTATAGAAGTAACGCTTGATAACGCAGAGTGGGCTGTATACATCGAGAAATTGCATGCTGGCGACTACCAAGTAGGCCGTCTGGGCTGGCTTGGAGATTTCAATGATCCAATTAACTTCCTTGAGCTGTACCGCGATGCTGACGGCGGCAACAACGATACAGGCTGGGAAAATGCAGAATACAAAAAATTGCTGATTGATTCCGCATCTGAGCAAGATGCTGCGAAACGTACGGAAATGTTGAAACAAGCAGAAGCGATCTTCATGGAAGATATGCCTGTAGCGCCAATTTATTTCTATACGATGAACTGGGTTCAAAACGAAAAACTTAAAGGTGTTGTAGTTAGCGGTTTGGGCGATTTGACATACAAATGGGCCTACATCGAAGCATAATGCTAGTATGATGTAAAAAAGAATAGTCGACCATAACCGGATGCAGCGGTATGGTGGGCGGAACATCCCGGATCACATTTTCAGGTGGTTCGGGGTGTTCCTTTGTTATGAAAATGCGGGGCTATAGTCCCCTTATATGTAAATAAAGCTCGAAACTAATAGGAGGTGCCAGACTATTATGGTGAAATATATTGGCAGACGTTTGCTGTATATCCTTTTGTCGTTGTGGCTGATTATTACAGCTACCTTTTTCTTGATGCGTCTTGCTCCTGGTAACCCGTTTACGTCGGAGAAGCAGCTGCCGCCGGAAATTAAAGCCAATCTGCTGGCTCACTATGGTCTGGATCAGCCGTGGTATGCGCAATATGGCGATTATTTGCTGAAAGTGCTTCAATGGGATTTTGGCCCTTCCTTCAAGTACAAAAGCCAGACCGTTAATGATTTAATTAACACTGGTTTTCCTGTGTCGCTCGTGCTTGGCCTCGAAGCGATTTTCCTCGCGCTTGCAGTCGGTGTTATTCTTGGTGTAATTGCTGCGCTTAAGCATAATCGTTGGCAGGATTATACCGCGATGATTATTGCGGTGGCAGGGATTTCTGTACCTTCCTTCATTATGGCAACCGTGCTGCAATATGTGCTGGCTATTAAGTTTGGCATTTTTCCTGTTGCGAGATGGGGAACCTTCATGCATACGGTATTGCCGGCGATTGCTCTGGCTTCCACGCCAACGGCGTTTATCGCTCGCCTGACACGCTCTAGCATGCTTGAAGTGCTCAGCAATGATTATATTAAGACGGCCAAGGCCAAGGGCCTTAGCGAGTTTATGATTACCGTTAAACATACGCTGCGCAATGCGCTGCTGCCTGTCGTTTCCTATATGGGTCCGCTCTCGGCGGGCGTTATTACAGGCAGCTTTGTTATCGAGCGTATATTCGGTATACCAGGCCTTGGCTCCCACTTTGTTGTGAGTATTGGCAACCGTGATTACACCGTTATTATGGGTGTTACCGTGTTCTACAGTATTATCCTTCTCTTTAGCGTACTCTTGGTTGACATTTTGTATGGATTAATTGATCCCCGTATTAAACTTGGGCGCGGGAAGAAAGGGGCTTGACGATGGAACCAATATCTAAAGATCGCTTTAAGCTGGTTGGCTTGCAGCAGCAAGGAACAGATAATGTGGCGAAGGCAAGCCTTACTTTCTGGCAGGATGTCGTTCGGCGCTTCGCTAAAAACAAACTAGCTATGGTTGGAATTGTTTTGCTCGTTATTTTGGTCTGTATGGCTATATTTGGCCCGTATATGACTGAGTTCGATTACCGCACCAACGATCTAGGCAACAAAAACCAGGCACCTTCCGCTGAGCACTGGTTCGGCACGGATGATCTTGGACGCGACATGTTTGCCCGTGTTTGGCAAGGCGCAAGAATTTCCCTGTTTATCGGCCTTGCAGCCGCACTTATTGACTTGTTTATTGGTGTCCTTTGGGGCGGAATTGCCGCTTACAAGGGCGGACGTGTGGATGAAGGCATGATGCGTTTTGCCGACGTTCTTTACGGTATCCCGTACTTGCTGCTTGCGATTATTTTGATGGTCGTATTCGGGCAAAGCTTGGGAACGATGATTGTAGCGATGACGATAACCGGCTGGATCAATATGGCGCGTATCGTTCGGGGACAAGTGCTGTCGCTGAAAAACCGCGAGTATGTGCTGGCCGCTCGTACGCTCGGCGCTACAATGCCTTGGATTATGAGAAAGCATTTGATTCCAAATGCAATGGGTCCTATTCTGATTACAATGACGTTGACCATACCATCAGCGATTTTTACGGAATCCTTCCTCAGCTATTTGGGACTGGGCTTAACGCCGCCAATCGCAAGCTGGGGTACAATGGCATCCGATGGATTGCCTGCCCTTAAATATTATCCATGGCGTTTGTTCTTCCCGGCCATTATGATTTGTGTAACGATTTTCTCATTTAACGTAATTGGCGACGGATTGCGTGACGCTCTCGATCCGAAAATGCGCAAATAATAGGAGGGAAGCATAAATGGAAAAGCTGCTCGAAGTAAAAGATTTGTGCGTTTCCTTCGGTACGCACGGCGGCGAGGTACAGGCGGTCAGAGGCATTAGCTTTGACCTGTACAAAGGCGAGACGCTTGCCATCGTAGGGGAATCCGGTTCCGGTAAAAGTGTCGCCTCTCAGACAATTATGAAGCTCATTCCGATGCCGCCCGGCAAAATTACGAATGGTGAAATTTTGTTTGACGGCGATGATTTAGTGAAAAAAACCGATAAGCAAATGGAGAAGGTACGGGGCAAGGATATTAGTATGATTTTCCAAGATCCGATGACCTCGCTTAATCCAACGATGAAAATTGGACCGCAAATTATGGAGGTGCTGAAAAAGCACCAAAAGCTTTCCGGCTCCGCTGCAAAAGAACGTACGATTGAACTGCTTCGTCTCGTCGGCATTCCGATGCCAGAGACGCGGATTAACCAATATGCTCATGAATTTTCCGGTGGTATGCGTCAGCGGGCGATGATTGCGATTGCGCTTGCGGCCAATCCAAGATTGCTCATTGCCGATGAGCCGACGACGGCGCTTGATGTGACGATCCAGTCGCAAATTTTGGAGCTGATCAAGGATTTGCAGAAAAAAATCGGCATGTCCGTCATTTTCATCACGCATGATTTGGGCGTTGTTGCAAATGTGGCTGACCGTGTAGCCGTTATGTACGCAGGTCAAATTGTCGAGGTTGGAACGGTTGATGAAATTTTCTATGATCCGCGCCATCCTTACACATGGGGATTGCTTGCGTCCATGCCGAGCCTTGATATGACGGATAAAGCCGAGCTGCTGGACATTCCGGGCACGCCTCCTGACCTGACGAATCCGCCTAAGGGCGACGCGTTTGCACCGCGCAACCGCTATGCGCTGGCGATTGATTTCGAGGAAGAACCGCCGATGTTCCAAGTATCCGAAACGCATTATGCCAAAACATGGCTGCTGCACCCGGATGCACCGAAGGTGGAGCTGCCAGAGCAGGTTAAACGGAGAGTTCGTAAATTGGCAGCGTCTTTCGATAAGCCGGTGCTTGCGGAAGGAGAGGCTTAAATGGCAAAGAAGCTGCTTGAAATTAAAAACCTTAAGCAATATTTCAACGAAGGCCGTCCGAATATGGTGAAAGCTGTCGACAATGTCAGCTTCGATATTTATGAAGGCGAGACGCTTGGGCTCGTTGGCGAGTCGGGCTGCGGCAAATCAACGACCGGCAGAACGATTCTACGGCTGTATGAAGCGACGGACGGGCAAGTACTGTTCAATGGCGAGAATGTTCATGGACGCAAGTCCAGGAGCGAGCTGAAGCGTCTGAACCGCAAAATGCAAATGATTTTCCAAGATCCATATGCCTCGCTCAATCCGAGGATGACCGTTGGCGATATTATTGCCGAGGGTATTGACCTTCATGGTCTTGCGAAAAACAGCAAGGAACGAATGGAGAGAGTGCATGAGCTGCTGGAGACGGTAGGTTTGCACAAAGACTATGCGAATCGTTACCCGCATGAAGCGTCTGGCGGACAGCGTCAGCGGATTGGTATTGCTCGCGCGCTTGCGGTTGATCCTGACTTCATTATTGCGGATGAGGCGATTTCCGCGCTTGACGTATCCATTCAGGCTCAAATTATCAACCTGATGAAGAAGCTGCAGCGGGAGAAAAACCTGACTTATTTGTTTATTGCTCATGATTTGTCTATGGTCAAATATATTAGCGATCGTATCGGCGTGATGTACTTCGGTAAGCTGGTAGAGCTTGCTTCTGCGGATGAGCTGTACAACAATCCGATGCATCCTTATACGAAGTCGCTGCTGTCGGCTATTCCGATCCCCGATCCGGAGACGGAACGCGTGCGCAAACGGACGCCTTATGATCCCAATGTGCATCAATATACACCAGAGGATCCTCCGGAAATTCGTGAAGTGAAGCCTGGGCATTTTGTTTATTGCTCGAAACGCGAGATGGAGCAGCTGCAAGCTTCTCATTAAAATGGGTTTAAGCCATCGGCCTTAAAGCTTGCAGCAATACCGCTGGCAGCATGAATAGGAAGGATCGCTCTCTAATCAGTAAAGCCCTACGGCTGCGCTGTGTTGAGAGCGGTCCTTTTTTGCGTGAATGCCTCCGAAAGCATCCTGTTTTCTATAGATGGAGAACTGCTGCAATAGCAGAGAAATCGCGGTCTTTTTGCCAAAATGATTTTAACATAAATGAATCCGCCTATTTTCAAAAACCCTATTGACTAAACAAAATTGCGCTGGTAGAATCCATCCATAACCAACTAAGCGGGTAGGAATAATATTTTATCTACCGGATCACCGGCGGCAAAACATTACTCCCGTATCCAGAACTACAGGAGAAAAAAAGAAAAAATCAGGGGTGTGAGGGTTTATGTTAAAGGGGAAATGGTCGGTTTCATTATTGCTCGTATTGGTGCTCATCTTGTCCGCATGTGGAGCAAACGGAGGCAACGAGGGAGCAGGTGCAGGAGCGGGAGAATCGCCGGCTGCATCAACAGAAGCGAGTGCCGCAGGAGAGAAGGCAGCAGAGCCAGTTAAGCTGCTGAATGTATCGTATGACCCGACTCGTGAGCTTTACGAGGAGTATAATACAGCTTTTACAACGTATTGGAAAAATAAAACCGGCCAAGACGTAACGATCAGCCAGTCTCATGGCGGATCAGGCAAGCAAGCCCGTGCGGTCATAGACGGTTTGAAAGCAGATGTCGTCACACTGGCGCTTGGCTATGATATTGATTCCTTGGTAGAGCCGGGCCTGCTGAGTGCAGACTGGCAATCGAAATTCGAGCATAACAGCTCGCCGTACACATCAACAATCGTGTTTCTTGTTCGCAAAGGCAATCCGAAGGGCATCAAGGACTGGAATGACTTGATTAAAGATGGTGTGGAGGTCATTACGCCGAACCCGCAAACGTCAGGTGGAGCTCGTTGGAACTATTTGGCGGCATGGGGCTATGCGCTGAAGCAGAACAACAATGACGAAGCAAAGGCGCAGGAGTTCATCACACAGCTATTCAAGCATGTACCCGTTCTCGACACAGGTGCGCGCGGAGCAACGACAACCTTTGTTGAGAAAGGAATTGGCGATGTGCTGCTGGCTTGGGAAAATGAAGCCTTCCTGTCCATTAAGGAGCTTGGCCCCGATCAATTCGAAATCGTCTATCCATCGGTCAGCATTTTGGCGGAGCCGCCTGTAGCGGTCGTTGATAAAAACGCTGAGGCTAATAAAAGCACCGAAGTAGCTAAAGCTTATCTGGAGTATTTGTACTCGGATGAAGGTCAGGAAATTGCAGCTAAAAACTACTATCGTCCGATTAATGAGACGATTGCAGCCAAATATGCAGATACGTTCAAAAAGCTGGATTTGCTGACGATTGACGGAGATTTTGGCGGCTGGAAAGCGGCGCAGGAGAAGCATTTTAATGCGGGCGGCATATTCGAAAAGATTTACACGCCAGGCTCGTAATGATCGCTACGTACAGCACAATGTGGAATGGAGCTGACTTCACATGAGAGGTTCCAGCAGGAGCACAGGGAGAAGTCGGGGCGGCAAGGCGCGAAACGTTTTGCCCGGCTTCGGCCTATCAATGGGATTTGCAATTGTGTATTTGAGTCTGATCGTTCTAATCCCGCTGGCCAGCGTATTTATGAAGACGACAGGACTCAGCTTTGCGGAATTTTGGGGCACGGTAACGAATCCAAGGGTTCTGGCTTCTTATCGAATCAGCTTCTTCACCGCTTTCAGTGCGGCAGCCGTTAATATGGTGTTTGGTCTGCTTATTGCATGGGTGCTGGTACGCTACCGTTTTCCGGGCAAAAAATTTATCGACAGTCTGGTCGATCTTCCATTCGCGCTGCCGACAGCTGTGGCAGGTATCGCACTAACCGCAATTTATGCGCCAAATGGCTGGATGGGCAAGCTGCTGCAGTCGCTCGGGCTCAAGGTGGCTTATACGCCGCTCGGTATTACAATTGCCCTAATCTTTATCGGCATTCCGT
This sequence comes from Paenibacillus sp. KS-LC4, assembly GCF_036894955.1. Lineage (NCBI taxonomy): Bacteria > Bacillati > Bacillota > Bacilli > Caryophanales > Paenibacillaceae > Paenibacillus > Paenibacillus sp. KS-LC4. The sequence goes on from NZ_CP145905.1 coordinate 1,622,941, forward strand.
TCGTCGTCCGTACGGTGCAGCCTGTGCTGCAGGACCTCAATAAAGAAATAGAAGAGGCTGCCGTTATGCTTGGCGCCTATCGGATGCGTACGTTTTGGAAAGTCATATTGCCTGAGCTGCTGCCGGCTCTGCTTACGGGCTTCGCCCTAGCATTTGCTCGCGGCATTGGCGAATACGGCTCCGTCGTATTCATCTCCGGCAATATGCCAATGAAAACCGAAATCGCACCGCTGCTCATTATGACGAAGCTGGAGCAGTTCGATTACGCAGGAGCAACTGCCATCGCGCTCGTGATGCTCGTCGTCTCGTTCCTGCTGCTGCTGTTCATTAATTTCATGCAGTGGCGAATTAACCGCCGCGTCGTAGAAGGAGGCTAAGCAGGATGGCTGGAGCAATTACAACGCATTTATCGAGCGAGGCCTCCAAGCGGCCTAAGCATATTAATGAGCCGGTATTGGTGCGGATTGTGCTTATAACGGCAGCGCTCATTTTCCTCGCATTAATCGTTCTGCTGCCGCTCGTTTCTGTATTTGTTGAAGCCTTTAAGAAGGGCTTTGACGTTTACCGCGCCGCGATCACCGACCCCGACGCTTTATCGGCACTGAGACTGACGTTGCTCGTAGCGGTCATCGCCGTGCCGCTGAATACGCTGTTCGGCATATCCGCTGCATGGGCGATCAGCAAGTTTCGCTTTCGCGGCAAGCAGTTTTTAATTACGCTCATTGATTTGCCGTTTGCCGTATCTCCGGTCATATCCGGACTTATTTATATTCTCATGTTTGGCGCGCAAGGCTTCTTCGGCCCATGGCTCGATTCCCATGGCATTCAGCTCGTCTTCGCTCTGCCAGGCATTGTGCTGGCCACAGTATTCGTCACGGTGCCCTTCATTGCTCGTGAGCTCATTCCGCTCATGCAGGCGCAGGGAGTCACAGAGGAGGAGGCGGCGGCAAGCCTTGGCGCGAAGGGCTGGCAAATTTTTTGGCGAGTCACCTACCCGAACATTAAATGGGGCCTGCTGTACGGCATTATTTTGTGTAATGCTCGTGCCATGGGTGAGTTTGGAGCGGTATCGGTCGTATCAGGCCACATTCGCGGGCAGACCAATACGCTTCCGCTGCATATTGAGATTTTGTATAACGAATATCAGTTTTCAGCTTCATTCGCCGTTGCCTCGCTGCTAGTGATGCTGGCGTTCGTAACGCTTATCGTCAAGTCCCTTATGGAATGGCAAATGAACAAACGGGCTTCTGTCCAAACCGTTTGACGCTTGCGATAAGGTGAAAAGGCTGTATTTTTAGCATTAACAAAAGGAGGAGAAGACAATGGCAAAACCTTTGGAAGTCGATCAGCAGTGGCTGAAGCGAATTGCGGATCAGGTGGGCGGGCTGCAATATGGAAGTGTAAATATTACGGTGCATGACGGCAGAATCGTTCAGATTGACCGTACAGAGCGGACGCGCTATGATCAGCCCTCCAGCAAGCAGCAGGAAGCTCAGGGCGTTAAGCAGCAAGCGGGCAATAGCCATAGTAACAGTAATAGCAACAGCAACAGTAATAAGCATCAAACGGCCTAAACGTTGCGAAAGTCGTTGTCAGCTGAAAATAATGGATGAGACTGACCTTGCAAATAGAAACAGCGACAGTTAAGGACGAGAAAATAACGTCCTAGACTGTCGCTGTTTTATTGAACGAGTTCCCCGTAAATGCAATGAACATTGTTTCGCATTTGTACTTGTGATCAGGCTCACCGCGATGTCTGTAATGGCGAATTTTTTACGAAATCGACTTCTGCAATGCGGATACGATGAAAGAAATGAAATAACAGCTTAATATTGAGATGCTTGGTTAAGAGCACTTAAAAATACCTCAATTGGTTGTGCGCCGGAAATTGCGTATTTTCTATCAATGACAAAGAAAGGTGCTCCTGTTATTCCCAATTGTTTTGCTATGGCCTCATCTGAACGCACTTCGTTAGCATATTTGGATGGATTATGGAGAACTGCCATTGACTCGTCTTTATTCATTCCAACTGATTCTGCAATATTTGCTAATGTATCATGATCACTTATTAGCTTGGCGTCCGTGTAATAAGAATAGAACAGCTTCTCTGCTAATTCTTTATCTTTACCAACAGATTTGGCATATTGGGTTAAACGATGAGCATCAAACGTATTGGTGGGCTTCATTTGGTCGAAATTATACACGAGACCCATCAACGCCGCTTGTTGTCCAAGTTCAGCATTTGCTTTTTTCGCTTGCTCGATACTCATACCATGTTTCTCCGACAGAATTTGATGCATATTTTTACCTGAGTACATTGATGCTTCCGAATTGAGTTCAAAGCTTCTATATTCAATAACCACTTCATTCCGATGAGCGAATTGCTCCAGCGCAGACTCTAATCGTCGTTTCCCAATATAACAAAATGGACAAACATAATCCGACCATATCTCGATTTTCATTTTGAATGCCCCTTCACTACAAAATATTAAAAACATAGGAAGTCAGAAATTTCAGAAAACGTAATGAAGAAGACACATATGATATGATTTCCAATAATACGTTTGTGATTAATTTTTCCGTAAACAAAACTGCCATGTATCAATAACGAGATCAATAATGGGTTAATACTTACAATTTTTTAATCTTATTTGTTGTAAATAATAGGCATTTTTCTAATCAACTGGTTGTCACGAACGGCGGAGTGCATAAATTTAGCCACATTTTCCCTAGAAACAGATAATTTAGCCGATTTATCACCGAATGAATAGTCATAAGATTGCCCTTTGTGTTTAACATTTGGGTTAATAATTCGAACGACTGTCCAATCAAGATTCGATTGTTTAATAATCCCTTCCATTTTCTTCATTTCTGCGTGACCATTTGGAAGGAAAATTTTGGCTAATGCAGCTGGAAGCATCGTCGAAATATTTTTATAATCGTCATCTGATTGCAAGGCTGGCGTCGCAAGTGTAATTAACCTTTTTTTGTTAAGCTTCTTCATAGCCCTAATAATCAGTTCGTGTCCGTCAGCAATCGGCGTGCCTTTAAGCTTTCGTGACATATCGGATGCTGGTCCCAATGTGCTGATTACGACATCTGATTTAGCAATTGCCTTCTCGATGGTTGAAGCGTTAGAAAGCTCCCCTTGTACAAGGCTCAAATTTGGATGTTTGAGGCTGATTTTTTTGGGGTTTCTAACATATGCCGTAACGAAATCTCCGTGATCTAAAGCTAGTTGTGTTAGAAGCTGTCCAATTGCACCACTTGCTCCAAAAATGGTAATATTCATATTCTTTTCTTGTATCTCCTTTAAAATAAATGATCCAACTTACACGTTATCTTCCGTTATAAACTCTTCTACTCGGTCTCTTTTGGTGTACATGTCGTACCAAATATCAGCGATTTTGTCTTGAACTCCTGAATTTGGCTGCATCCAAATTCCAATCGAAAGGTGACCTGCATAAATACCTTTGTCAGCTAATTCGCTGTTCAAATTAAAGATATAATTACGAAGCCCTGAGATTGCAATTCCGACATTGCCCATCCTTGGAACTGGGTGGACTGAAGCACCTCCAGTTGTAAATAGCAGAGCACCGCTTTGCTTATCCAACATATCCGGAAGTACTTGTTTAACACTCGATAAAGCACCTAAAACATTATATTGAAATTGGTATAACGCATTTTCTTCAGTTACATCTAATGTTGGCGCTACTGAGTCAAAGCTCGGCGTTGGACTATACTCAAGAACATCAATAAATCCGAACTTCTCTTTAACAGCAGCAAATGCTATCTCAATTTGTTCTTTAATTAATATATCCGCTTGAAATGAAGCAGCTTCGATTCCCAATTGCTCTAATTCAATAACCAGTTGGTTCAACTTTTCTTCATTGCGAGCAATAAGAGCTACGCGAAAACCATTTTGTCCGAATTTCTTCGCAATGGACATTCCTAAACCTGCTCCTGCTCCAACAATTGCTATAGTTTTCATTTAATATCTCCCTTTCAATTAGAATTAATTATCAATAAGATAAATAATAGACAATGTGTTGTTTATTTATCTTTTGTTTATTATAATTAATCATAGATCAGCATTCAATGTTTAATAATTTTGATTTTGAGAGATAAAATACAGTTTCAGCTCAAATGTCGTATATCTAACAAAAAAATATAAGGGAACGAGTCATAATGAACAAAAAAACTGATTTGCGTATCATTCGCTCCAAACATTCGATAAAAAAGGCGTTTATAGAACTGCTTAATGAAAAGGGATACGAAGGGATTACGATCCAAGATATTGCCGATAAGGCGATGATTAACCGGAATACATTTTACCTTCATTATCAGAACAAACCCGATTTGTTAAATTCATCTATGGACGAATTAATAGAAGAACTAAAGAGTACACTCAAGCGTTGTTCGAGCAGTAAATCTCCTGTAAGTGGCTCTATGCTTGAACAACTAATGCAGACAATACTGGAAAAAATTAAGGACAATATTCCTTTTTACAAAGCATTGCTACTTGATGAAAATAGAATTTATGGTTTTCAATCAAAAATGGAGGGGATAATAAAAAATACAGTGGAAGATGGCTTGGATAATACTCCATTGAAGATTTCAAAGGAATTATTGCTCCAATATATCGCATCTACTTTTATGGGCATTGTAATATGGTGGGTTAAAAATGATTTTTCTTATACTCCAAATGAACTCGCTTCTCAATTCGGAAAAATCCTAACTCATGGACACTTCAAAGCTGCAGGTATTTCTATTGATGATTAATGTGATAATTGCTTAGGAACAGAAGCTGGGAGAGCTTGTTTGAGCTTAAACTAAACTGCCCCTTCGCTTAATGGGCGAGTGAGGCTATGACCAGCAAGCAATATAAAGAAAGAAAAAGAACCTTCGCATCTTCCGCCAAAAGCGGGATCGAAGGTTCTTTCCTTTGGAGCTAGGCTCGCTATTCATCTACGATATGATAAATTTCACGATTACAGCTGCTGCAAACATGACAGTCATTAGACCGAGCATGCCGCCGAAGCCGAACATTACATCCATCAGGTCGTGGCGCGGTTCTTCGTTATAATGCTCGCGCGGGTCTCTAACGTTCTCCATAACAAGCGTCCTCCCTTGAAAACGATTTAGCTACCAATAGTATACCCAACTATCTGAATAATTGTAAAGCAAAACACGGCAACTATTGTTAACGGAAGGGCGCTGCTGCTGCTTCGAAATCTATGCTACAATAAGGCATGGGAACAGATGTCCGTAAGGGAGGCTTGGAAATGAATCGGAATGAGGAGAAACAGGCGGTCAGCCCGGCTGAGGCGGCGGAGCTCATTCGTCATAAGCTGGCGCTGCTGCCGGATCAGCCCGGCTGCTATTTGATGAAAAACAGCGAAGGCACAATCATATACGTCGGCAAAGCCAAAATTTTAAAAAATCGCGTCCGCTCGTATTTCAACGGCTCTCATAATGGGAAGACGCAGCGCCTCGTTGCGGAAATCCGCGATTTTGATTTTATATTGACGAAGAGCAACATGGAGGCGCTCATTCTCGAGTGCAATCTCATTAAGCAATATCATCCGCGCTATAATGTTTTGCTGAAGGATGACAAATCCTTTCCTTATATAAAAATTACGCATGAGCAGCACCCAAAGCTCGAGGTAACCCGCAGGATGGCTAAGGATAAGGGGAAATATTTCGGCCCTTATCCGAATGCGTATGCAGCCCAGCAGACGAAGAAGCTGCTGGACCGGCTGTATCCGCTGCGTAAATGCAAGACGCTGCCCGACAAGGTATGTCTGTATTATCATATGGGGCAATGCATTGCGCCTTGTGAATACGACATTGAGCCGGGCACCTATGAGGCGATGGTTCAGGAAATTACCCGTTTTCTGAATGGCGGCCATGATGTGGTGCGAACGGATTTACAGCACAAAATGGAAGCTGCTGCCGAGCAGCTTGAATTCGAGCGGGCGAAGGAATACCGCGATCAGATTATTGCCATTGATGCGGTGATGGAGAAGCAGAAAATTACGATGTCGGACGCCATGGACCGCGATATTTTCGGCTATGCCGTCGAGAAGGGCTGGATGTGCGTCCAGATTCTCTATATGCGCCAAGGCAAGCTTATTGAGCGCCATGGAACAACCTTTCCTTATTACGGCGAAGAATACGATGATTTTATGACCTTCGTCACTCAATATTATAGTGAAAACCCGGCGCTGCCGAAGCAGATTTTGCTGCCATTTGCACCAGAGCAAGCGGAAGCCCCGCAGCTACAAGAGAAGGAGCTGTCCGTTGCCGAGGAGGCCGCTGCGGCGCTGCACCACTGGCTGAAGGTCAAGGTGCTGCTGCCGCAGCGCGGACGCAAGAGTGAGGTCGTCTCGATGGCGACGGAGAACGCCAAGGTTGCGCTTGCCGACAAGTTTCGGCTCATTGAGCGGGACGAGGAGCGCAGCGTCAAGGCGGCGGCAGGGCTTGCCGAATGGCTCGGCTTGCCGCAGGCGACCCGAATTGAGGCGTTTGACAATTCCAACATTCAAGGGACGAATCCAGTATCAGCCATGGTCGTATTTATTGACGGCAAGCCGGACCGCAAGGAATATCGCAAATACAAGGTCAAGACGGTCGTTGGACCAGATGATTACGAGACGATGCGCGAGGTCATACGCAGACGCTATGAGCGGGTGTTGAAGGATCAGCTGGCAGCGCCGGATCTCATTGTCGTCGATGGCGGCAAAGGGCAAATTTCCGCAGCGATTGACGTGCTGCAAAATGAGCTGAACCTGTTTATCCCGGTATGCGGCCTCGTCAAAGATGCCAAGCACCGAACGGCTCAGCTTATGACCGGCGATCCTGCCGAAATTATTCCTCTGCCGCGCGACAGCCAAGAGTTTTATTTGCTGCAGCGCATACAAGACGAGGTTCACCGCTTTGCGATTACGTTCCACCGCGAGCAGCGCGGCAAGTCGATGGTCGTCTCTCAGCTCGATGCCATTCCGGGCATAGGCGAGAAGCGGCGCAAGCTGCTGCTGAAGCATTTTGGCTCCATCAAAAAAATAAAAGAGGCCACGGTGGAAGATTTCCGGCCTCTTTCAATAGGAGATAAGCTTGCCGCACAAATTATTGCGGCATTGGGGGAGGAGGCGTCGCCGTAAACTGCGGCGGCCTTCCTCCTTTTTTTCTATGCCATATCCTTAGGACATAAGCAATCGGAACGGGCAGAACAGCGTAGAAAATCGCTGCCCCGATATTTAAAGCGCCGCCAACAGAAATGAGCGAGAAGCCCATTAAGAGCGAATCAAATATCGCATGAACAAATATGGCGGTAATGAGGCTATAACGCAGAAAAATGTAGCTGAAGATCAACCCAATAATAATCAGCTCAATCAGCCTGGTGTAAAAGGGGAAGATCGGGTAGGAGACATGCCCCAGCGCCCATAAGATGGTGGGGATCAAGGCGGCTACGTAAATATTTTTGAACCATCTGCGGAACAGGGCAATGCCGAAAAAGCGGTAAATGGCTTCCTCGGAAATCGCTGCGCACCAAGCCAGCATCGGCATGAGCCACAGCCATTTGATGTTGTAGGGAGACTGGGTCGCATCGCTGGTGCTCCAACTGCCGATTGCCGATTCGAGCACCAGAAAAATGACCGATTGCACGCCCAGCAAAATCAGGGCAATTAAATAGCCGAGTCCCATGCTGCGCCATACATGCTCGCCGTAATTTTTTTCCCGGAAGCCTGGCCATACCGGACGTTTCCACGAGCGCCACATGCCGTCTCCGGCGACGAAGGAGAAATAGACGGCTGCGCCAACGGGGAGCAGGAGAAGCGCAGTAAACCATGCCATGAAAGAAACCTGACCATCACTCATCACCTGTTCACCCTGCTGGGCGATAATGCCGTCCATAATGCCAAGATTGTTAATAATATAAAAAACGGTGAAAATAAGGCTAATAACAATGCCGCGTTTGAATGTCGTATGACGGCGGTATAATATCGCATAGATAATAGCAAGCACCAGCGTGATGAAAGTCATGTAGGTGAGGCTAATCAACGATAACACGTCAGCCGTATTTTTTTGCTGCTCAACAATGGCGACATAATCTGTCGGTGGCACAAATGCGGGCTTATAAGTTGAAACAATGGTTTTGTCGCCATTCTGAATGAAACCAAATCTTAGCTCAAGCTGCGAGCCGCCTGCTGCATACCCTGTGGGATGAATGACGACCTGTCCAAGGGAGTTAACGGTAGCATCGTTCAAATCCTTGGCTTGAAAGCCCTGTGTAGTCGCAAAGCTGGTCGCTGCATCTAGAAGCAGCTTCTTCTCTTTAATGGTATTTGCGCTCGTAGCCACTCCAAGGAGGTTCCAAGCGACGACGCTGCCGCTTTGCATGTGGAGATAGATGAACGCGGTGCTGCCATCGTCAAGCGTAACTTGCGTTTGGTAGGTGTCGAGCGGAAATTGCTGCATATATTTGGAGGCATACTCCTCGTACAGCTTTTCTTTTATTAAATAGCCGGTTTCATTGCTATCGGTTTGATAAACGGCATGAGCGTCCGTGACGTTAACGCCGAACTGTTTCTTGGCAAATTCCGTTGCTTTTTGCAGCGCTGCCTCATTGCCAATAACGTTGCCCTGTGATTCTGATACGCCTGAAGCTGGACCGCCAAGCATGGGCATGATTTGCAAAAATACAAAAACGATGACGCCAATGACGGCGGCCCATACAAATTTTCTCCACTCGCGTGGAGCAATAAATTCAATCATAACTCACCTCAATTTCAGTTTAATCAAAAATAAAGCATAGCACTCTTAACATACCATATTAAACCATACGACCGCCAATCTAACAGCTCTTCATCCTCTTGGGAGCTTGTCAACGTTGCCTGCATTCATAAAACAGAGAAATAACGATATCCAGCAAGCTAATGGCAGGCTGTTTCTCTTGCAGGGCTGTTTTTGAATGAAATCAGCTGTTTTTCTTGCAAAAGGCTGTTTTATACCCGGCACGCTTTAAGCTTATAATCGTTAAGTCATGTGTAATGGAAAGCTTAAGACATAACTGCTGCAAGTGAAAAGAATAATAGGCATTATTAAGGTGGATGCAATGAAAATTTCGTTTTTTTCCTTACTCAAATGGTCTCCGCCACGTATATTGGTCGTGGGCTTTGCGATTATTATTATGCTGGGAGCGCTGCTGCTATCCCTGCCATTTGCTTCGGCCGACGGCAGCGGACTGCGATTTCTGGATGCTTTCTTTACAGCTACCTCGGCAACCAGCGTGACGGGGCTTGTCGTCGTGGATTCCGGCACCTATTTCTCAATCGCCGGACAATTGATTATTATGCTGCTTATCCAAATCGGCGGGCTTGGCTTTATGACGATGGGCACGCTGTTCGCGCTTGTGCTGAAAAAACGAATTTCACTAAAGGAACGGCTCATTTTGCAGGAAGCAATGAATCAGGGGAGCATGGAGGGAATTGTTCGGCTCATCCGCAAGGTTATTGTATATTCGTTGTCCTTTGAGCTCATTGGTACGCTTCTGTTTACCCTGCGCTTCGCTTGCGACATGCCGTTTGGCAAAGCGATGTATTTCGGTTTGTTTCATGCTATATCGCTGTTTAACAATGCAGGCTTCGATATTTTTGGCGACTACCGCAGCCTGACGATGTATGTAGATGACCCAATCGTGAACCTGACTGCTATGCTGCTTATTATATCCGGGGGGCTCGGTTTTATCGTCATCTCGGATTTGCTGGAATTTCGCCGCCGCAAGCGGCTTTCACTGCACAGCAAGGTGGTGCTGGCGATGACCGGCTCGCTCATCGCAGTTGGGGCGGTCGTTATTTTCATCTTTGAGTTTTCGAATGCGTCAACACTTGGCTCGCTGGATTGGGGCGGAAAAATCCTGTCGTCCTTCTTCCAGTCCGTCTCGCCGAGGACAGCAGGTGCCAATACGCTGAACTATGCCGATTTGCGGCAAGCGACTTTATTTTTCACCATTATATTGATGTTTATTGGCGCATCTCCCGGCTCGACAGGGGGCGGGATCAAGACGACGACGTTTATGACGCTCATAGGGGCGGTTGTCGCGATGTTTCGGGGGAAAGAGGACATTGTCCTGTTCCGTTACCGCCTCGGCAAGGAGCGGGTGCTCAAGGCGCTTACCATTACGATGCTGTCGCTGGTGCTGGTCGTCGTCGTAACGATGCTGTTATCCGCAACCGAGGATCAGCAGTTTATTAAAATTTTGTTTGAAGCAACATCCGCCTTCGGGACGGTAGGCTTGTCGATGGGCATCACGCCAGAGCTGAGCGATTTCGGGAAAATCATCATCTCCATTACGATGTTTGCCGGGCGACTAGGCCCGCTGACGCTTGCTTATGCGCTCAATCCGAAAACAAGCAAGGAGCTTTATCGGTATCCCGAGGGCAAAATTACAATTGGATAGGGGAAACATGGATTTATATGAAAAAGAACCAGTTCGTCATTGTGGGGCTCGGGCGTTTCGGCTCAAGCTTAGGCAGAGAGTTGATTCAGCTAGGCTACGAGGTGCTAGGCGTGGATAAGGATGAGGAGGTCGTGCAGGAGATGAGCGATGTGCTCACCTATACCGTCTCAGCCGATTGTACAGATGAGGAGACGCTCCGCTCGATTGGCGTTCGGAATTTTGACGTTGGTGTTGTAGCGATTGGGGATGATATTCAAGCGAGCATTTTGACGACGATTTTACTCAAGGATTTGGGTGTTAAGACAGTCGTGGCCAAGGCGATGGACGAGCTGCACGGACGAGTGCTGGAAAAAATCGGCGTGGATCGCGTTATTTATCCGGAGCGGGATATGGGCATTCGTGTCGCACATCAGCTGGTGTCGCCGAATTTGCTCGATTACATCGAGCTGTCCAAGGATTATACAATTGCCGAGCTTGTCGTTACGGGAAAAATGCATGGCAAAACGCTCAGCGATCTCGACCTGCGTGCCCGCTTCGGGTGCAGCATAGTAGCGATAAATAAGCCGAATGGCATTATTATTGCCCCGACGGCAACCGATGTGCTGTACGAGCGTGATGTCATGGTCATTATCGGAACGAATGAGCAGATTGAGCAGTTTGAAGAGGCAGCAACAAGGTGACAATAAAGACAGCAGCGCTTTTGTCTATTCGCATCTGCGCTGCTGTCTTCTTGCTGCTATGCTGCTCACGACTTCGAACGGGCGGCTAGCTCCTCAATCCATAGACGTACCGCTGGATGCAGCGCTGCCGGGTCGGCGTGAATGAGCGAGGTCGTGCGCTTCGTCTCCGCTAGCTCTCTAATCGGAATGACGGTGAGGTCGTTGTCAGCCAGCAGCTGCTCGCGCACATACGATTGAGGCAATAGTGTCGCTGCTCGGCACGTGTGCTGAAGCCGAACGATGGCCTCGAAGGAGTCGATTTCCATGCGCACATCCGGCTGGAGATTATATTTGGCGAACAACTCGTCGGTAAGCATGCGATACCAGGTTCCTTTGGAGAATAGCAGAATCGGCAAGCCGTTGAGGTCTTGAATGCCGAGCATGCCTTTATCGGTCACAACCATGCTTTTCGGCAGAACGAGCAGCAGATGATCTTCAAACAGCGGGACGCAGTGCAGTTGGGCGTCTTCAATACGCGAGGCGACAATGCCGATATCCGCTTTGCCTTCCCTTACATAAGTAACGATCTCATGGGTTTTGCCCGTGACCGCCTTAATATCGAATTCAGGATGGCTGCCATTGAGCGCTTTAATAAAATCGGGCAGTGTCGTTTGCAGCGTCGTCAGGCTCGCACCAATCGTAATGGACGTTCGACCTGCCGACTCGTAATCGGCAACCTTCTGCAGGTACCGCCGGTGCAGCTGGCGAAGCTCCAGCGCGTATTCATAGGTCATCTGGCCGATAGGCGTCAGCTCAAGCCGCTTGCCGATTCGCCTAAACAGCTGTGAGCCGATATCCTGCTCAAGCTTGGCAATTTTACGGGAGAGGGCAGGCTGGGACAAATTCAGCAGCGCTGCAGCCTTGTTCATGCTGGACTGCTCGACGATGGCGGCAAACATATGCATTTCCTCAATCAAAAAAAGCCAGCTCCTATCTGCTTATGTTGATTTGTTATAACAAATTATAAAAAATAAGCAATTCCATTATAAGCTGAAAAGGAGTACGATGGGAAGTGTGACTAAACTGTGTCAACTTTTGTTGACGGAGAAAGAACCGAAGAGTAAAATGTAGATTGATTTGTAGACAAGTATTTTGAGGAAAGCGTAACCACAGTCTGGAAAGGAGACACAAAGGCATGAAAGGAAATTCGTATTTTTCCCGTAAGCTTCACTCGCTGCTTGGTATCATTCCACTCGGAATGTTTATCGTTGTGCATGCGCTTACGAACTATCAATCGTTCGAGAGGGGGGCAGAGGGGTTCAGCAGCGGCGTTAGCCTCATTAACAGCTTGCCATTGCTGCCGATTTTTGAAATTTTCGGTATTTACCTCCCGCTGCTTTTCCATGGCGTGTACGGCTTATATGTAGCCTATCAATCGGACAGCAACCTAGGGCGCTTCAAGTACGGCCGCAACTGGGCGTTTACATTTCAGCGTATAACGGGTGTTATTACGTTTATCTTCGTGTTCTGGCACGTATACCAAACTCGTTTTCAGGTGTACATGGGCCATATCACACATGAAGAGCTAGGCTCCACGATGCATAATATCGCGACTAACCCGCTTTATTTTGTATTTTATGTGGTCGGAGTCCTCGCAGCGACGTTCCACTTTGCCAATGGCCTTTGGGCATTTTTGATCAGCTGGGGCATTACAGTAGGACCTCGTGCACAACGTATTTCATCCATTATATGTATGGGTGTTTTTGTAGTCGTAGCTGCACTGTTTATCCTTTCGCTGGTTGCCTTCCGCGGCGACGAATTCAAGGAAGCAGCCGATCTTGCATGGGCTTGGACTAATATCGGATAGTTTGAACACAAGGAGTGAAGCGTGATGGCTAACAATAAAATAATCGTCGTAGGCGGCGGCCTTGCCGGTCTAATGGCTACGATAAAGGCAGCAGAAGCTGGCATGCACGTTGATCTGTTCTCGATCGTGCCGGTGAAGCGTTCCCATTCCGTCTGCGCACAGGGCGGCATCAATGGAGCGGTAAATACAAAAGGTGAAGGCGACTCGCCTTGGGAGCATTTTGACGATACGGTGTATGGGGGAGACTTCCTCGCTAACCAGCCACCAGTTAAGGCAATGTGTGAAGCAGCACCAGGCATTATCCACTTAATGGACCGTATGGGCGTTATGTTCAGCCGTACGCCGGAGGGCTTGCTCGATTTCCGTCGTTTCGGAGGTACACAGTATCACCGTACTGCATTTGCAGGTGCCACAACGGGACAGCAGCTGCTATACGCTTTGGACGAGCAAGTTCGCCGCTGGGAAGCTGCCGGTCTCGTAACGAAATACGAGCACTGGGAATTCCTTGGCGCGGTTCTGGATGACGAAGGCATTTGCCGCGGAGTATCTGCACAGGATTTGCGTTCAATGGAAGTGAAGACGTTTATTGGTGATGCCGTTATATTGGCATCGGGTGGTCCTGGTATTATTTTTGGCAAGACGACGAACTCGGTTATTAATACAGGTACAGCAGCAAGTGCGGTGTATCAGCAAGGCGTTAATTATGCGAACGGCGAATTTATTCAAATTCACCCAACCGCGATTCCAGGCGATGACAAGCTGCGCTTGATGTCCGAATCGGCACGTGGCGAAGGCGGACGCGTATGGACTTACAAAGACGGCAAGCCTTGGTACTTCCTTGAGGATAAATATCCGGCTTACGGAAACCTTGTACCGCGCGATATTGCGACTCGTGAAATTTTCAGCGTCTGTGTCGATCAGAAGCTCGGCATTAATGGCGAGAACATGGTTTATCTTGATCTTTCTCATAAAGATCCGAAGGAGCTTGATGTGAAGCTCGGCGGCATCATTGAAATTTATGAGAAGTTCATGGGTGATGACCCACGGAAGCTGCCGATGAAAATTTTCCCTGCGGTTCACTATTCGATGGGCGGCATGTGGGTGGATTACAACCAAATGACGAACATCCCTGGTTTGTTTGCAGCAGGCGAATGCGAGTATCAATACCATGGTGCGAACCGTCTCGGAGCGAACTCGCTGCTGTCGGCAATCTACGGCGGTATGGTCGCAGGTCCGAAAGCGGTAGAGTACATTAAAGGCATGAAGAAGGCTTCGGCTGACGTGGCTTCCTCCGTATTTGACCGTGAGCAAAAACGCCAGACGAATAAATACGAAAGCATTCTTGCCATGAACGGTACAGAAAATGCTTACGTTCTGCACAAGGAGCTTGGCGAATGGATGACCAACAATATGACGGTTGTTCGCTTCAACGACAAGCTGCAAGCAACGATCAACAAGATCAAAGAACTCAAGCAGCGTTATAACAATATCAACATCAATGACTCGATGAAATGGAACAACTCAAGCGTCGCCTTCACTCGCCAGCTATGGAATATGCTTGAGCTGTCCGAGGCTATGACCCTGGGTGCCCTGCTTCGTGACGAAAGCCGCGGTGCGCATTACAAGCCGGAGTTCACTGAGCGCAATGACGAGAAGTTCATGAAGTCAACGATTGCGACGTGGACGAAGGAAGGTCCACAAATTTCGTACGAGGACATCGATGTTTCCCTTATTTCACCGCGTAAACGCGACTACACAGCGAACAAGAAGAAAGGAGAATAAAGATGGCTGATACGACTACTGCTACAAAAACCGTCAAGTTCATTATCACTCGTCAGGATGGCCCGGATTCTGCGCCTTACAAAGAGGAATTTGAAATTCCGTATCGCCCGAATATGAACGTTATTAGCGGACTAATGGAAATTCAGCGTAATCCGACGATGGCAGATGGCGGCAATACAGCTCCAGTATGCTGGGAATCCAACTGTCTGGAAGAAGTTTGCGGCGCCTGCTCCATGGTTATTAACGGCAAGCCGCGCCAAGCGTGCAGCGCACTGATCGACCAATTGGAGCAGCCTGTACGTCTGGAGCCCATGCGTACGTTCCCGGTTGTGCGTGACCTTGTTATCAATCGTGAGCGCATGTTTAACGCCCTCAAACGCGTTAAGGCATGGATTCCGATTGATGGCACTTATGATCTCGGTCCTGGCCCGCGCCTGGCAGAATCGAAGCGTCAATGGGCTTACGAGCTTTCCAAGTGCATGACGTGCGGCGTATGTCTGGAATCTTGCCCGAACGTCAATGATCGCAATAGCTTTGTTGGTCCTGCGGCCATTTCTCAGGTTCGCTTGTTCAACGTTCACCCTACGGGAGAAATGAACAAGGAAGAGCGTCTGGAAGCCTTGATGGAGGATGGCGGCATTGAGGGCTGCGGCAACTCGCAAAACTGTGTTCGCTCTTGTCCGAAGGGCATTCCGCTTACGACGTCGATTGCGGCAATCAACAAAGATACAACGAAGCATCTGTTCAAAAAATGGCTTGGATTTTAAATATAAGGTCTTCCACCTGAGCGGTGGAAGGCTTTTTTTATACTGTAATAATGAGAATCAGTATCAATAATAAAAGAGATTATGGCGCTTGTCAATGATCAGCCGTGAATAAGACATTAATGCCTAGTAACAAAATAGCATAAGCAAGCTTATATTTAAAATGATGTTGATCACATAACGAAAAAATGCATCCTGATAATAGGGAGAAAATTGTAATGTTTTATATTTGCTCAATTTAACCTGTATATGTTATAATTTATTTTATCGGAAAATTTTATTGAGGGGAAGTTGTTAGAATTAGAAATAAATTCATCTATATTGTTATTTCATTATTTATTTTTGTTATAATTGTATTTACTTTTTGTTTTTGGTTTAATAAAAACACATCTTCCAAAGTAGGAGATGAGCCCACTGGAATTACTCCTTTTGAAAACCAAACCAGTACACTAAATTGGGATTTATTAAATAATACTATTGCAGACCCGGTTAACTCATGGACAGTACAGATTGGATATCCACATATTAATTTGCATGTGGAAAACACGGGAGGAAAGTCTTTTAGAGTTGAGGTAAGGCATAATACTAAGGGAACAGTTATCTTTAATCAAACCATTGCAGCAAATGGTGAACGAGTGAATTTTATAAATAATGATAATAATCCACTTGTTCCTTCAGGTACTTACACAGTGACTATTTACGGAGGAGCAGGTGCTCCAAAAGGAACGGTTATACTTAAAGCTTCTGCCACTCCTTGGTAAGCGTTATAATCTTGCATTGGAGCTGTTCCAAAAGTCATAAATAATAACTGAGATTCAAATTGGAAAGGATTCCAACTTTATTATTTATATAAAGCCAGCAAAAAAGAACCGCTCTCACGGTTCTTTTTTGCTGGCTTTATGCATTTCCTACTAATAGCTCTTAAAGCTGGCTTGTTACAGCCACTCTTCGCCCCACTTTTGAATCGATTGAATGACAGGCTGTAAATGATGGCCCTTGTCACTTAATTCGTATTCAATGCGAACAGGCATTTCTGGATATACCGTTCGTTTAATAATGGAAAGCTGCTCAAGCTCCTTCATCCGGTCCGTAAGCATCTTGTCGCTCATATCCGGAATTTGCTCCTTGATCTCCTTGAACCTCTTTGGTCCAGCTAGTAGCACCCGAATGATGAGACCGGTCCATTTCTTGCCTAAAATTTCGGCCGCTGCTTCATACTTTGGGCACATTGTTGAATAATCCAACCTGATCACCCCGTTTCTTCTTAACCTATTATAACATATCTACTTTGGAAAAGTAAGTGCATATAAGCACCATATTGCCATAAAACTTTATTTTAAATATATACTTTACAAAAGTTAGTTTATATATTAAGATGGGTTTATGAAACGCAGTGAGCAAGTATTGCAGCTGCGAAAACAAACAAAAGACGAAGGGTGAGGTTAACATGTTAGACACAGGATTATTGATTATTCGGGTAGTATTGGGTTTGTTGATGGTGGGTCATGGAGCGCAGAAGCTGTTTGGCTGGTTCGGTGGATACGGATTGAAGGGCACGGGCGGCTGGCTGGATTCAATTGGTGTTAAACCGGGTGTGCTGATGGCACTTGCAGCAGGACTAAGCGAAGCGGTAGGCGGCTTGCTGTTTGCGGCAGGCTTATGGACATGGCTTGGCGCGGTGCTGTTAATCATCCCGATGATTATGGCGATCGCTAAAGTGCATGGTGCTAATGGGCTGTGGTCAACACAGAATGGCTACGAATATAATCTGGTGCTGATTGCTGTATTTGTCGGTGTTGCTTTAACTGGTGCTGGAGAATGGTCCATCGACGCCTTGCTTAAATAAGAGGAAAATCAGCTTCGTATTAAAAAAGCCTGCTGCCAGTCGCTATAAGCGAATGACAACAAGCCCAATCATCATGCATGCGAATGCCGCCCACTGGGCGGCATTTAGCTTTTCCTTGTAAATTAAAATAGCCCCTGCTGCTACCACGAGACTGTTCGTCGCGAAGATTGGCGCAGCTAGGTTAGCTGGACCTGTCGCCAGTGCAGTTGCATAAAGCTGGAGGCCAGCGTAGGAGAAAAGGCCGGCAAGCAGTCCGTATAGCAAGCCTGTTCGGTAGGCGGGTTTGCTATACGGACTGCTTTTTTCTTGGGTTCGCAAAGCGAACCAGAGATAGGGGAGCAAATAGCCAACGAATAAAATCGGTGCGCTGGAAAATCCCCATTCCTCTGTTACCTTCAGTCCGCCATTGCGGAAGGTGAAAAACAACACCGCCGCGCCAACGTAGAAAAACCACTGCTTCTGGGCAGGGACGGCTTGTACTTGTTTTCTATAAGATATAAGCACAACCGCTAGGAGCAGTAGCAAAATGCCGCAAGCCTGCATAAGGTGAAGCGGCTCCTTATAAACAAGTGTGCCTAATGCAACGACAAGCACGATGTTCATATTCGTCAGTGGAGAGGTCAGGCTTGCCGGACCATAGTCCAGCGCCTTCATAAACACCGCGTTGCCTATGGCAGAGCCTATCCCAATGATCGCTCCAGCAACCCAGACCCGGTAATCGGCTAACGAAACAAGCGAGCCCTCGAACGCGGCATGAATCCCAAATCCGACCGAGCCTGAGGCGTAAAGACCAAGCAGCAGCGCGGAGGTCGTGCCGCCGCCCATCTGGCTTCTTTTCATCCACCAGCCCGCTAATCCGAATAAAAAGGCGCTAGAGATGGCAATTGTTAACCACATTAAGTTCAACTCCCAAAATATTTACCGTAATGTTTCATTTGTTACACAAATGAAATGATTCTGTTATACCCCTATTACAATACTAGGTTATTATAATAAACAAGACCCCCTTTTAATATATCGAATCCGGACCTGCGCTCGGCGCAGGTCCACTTTTTTTAATTAGATGTTTCATGCTGGCTTGCTGCTTGCACGATCCACACGCAAAGATGCTGCTCTGCTGATAACAGCAAAACAGCATCATTTCAAGAGGTTCATTAAGCAAAAGGCCTACAGCGGCACGATAATCTGCTTGCGCTGGCGGTAGAAGACCCATTTTTTAAAGCCAATTTCCTTGAGGCGTTTGCTGACGCGATCCCAATCGTCGCCGACCCTTGCTGGAACATGGGCATCGGAGCCGAAGGTCACTGTGACGCCGAAATGATTGGCACGCTCTAAAATGTCATCGGATGGATACCAGCCGCCTACATATTTTGTACTGCCGGAAGTATTAATTTCAATCGACACGTCGTTTTCCGCAATAATGCGAAGCGTATCATCAATTTCGGCATCGGCTTTAATGTCGGAGAAGGCAGGGTAATAGCCCTTCATTGCATCAATATGCCCCAGCACGTCAAACATGCCGCTGCGGGCCGATTGGCTAATCAGATCATAATAACGGCGCTTATCTTCGATTTGCTGCTTCTCGCTTAAGCCTTTCCAGCGGTTGCGATTAAAAATGCTTACTCCGCTTACCTGATGGACAGAGCCGATAATGTAGTCGAACGGTACGCCTTCGTAGGCGTCGCGATAAGCGGGAAGACGTTCAGGGAAAAAATCTGATTCCATACCGAGCAGCACTTCAATACGGCCCTCATATTTTGCTTTAAGCTCAAGGACTTCCTTTATGTAGTTGTCAAATTCGGATTGCGCCATAGCGATGCCAGGAAAAGGGCGATCGTCCTTATGGCCGAAATAAGGCGAATGATCAGAAATGCCGATGGCCTGCAAACCTGCGTCGAGTGCGGCAGTAATATAGTCTTCAATCGTTCCGTCGGCGTGGCCGCAACGTTCGTGATGGGTGTGCAGATCAAATTTCATAGCTGTTTCCTCCTTGAGTTGAAAATGCGCTGACAGCTTATTCGCTGCTTATGAATTGATGCTCCGGCATGCCCTTGAGATCGCTTAAAAACTGCTGCATTGCCGTGTTTAAATATCTGCCGGACTTGTAGACGACGCCGACTGGATGGCTAATTTCAAGCTCATTTACTTTAATCATCTTGAGCGAGCCCCGCCGCAGCTCTTCAGCAATGGATAGCTTGGAGACGACAGCGGCGCCGAGATTAATTTCAACCATGCGCTTCACCTCTTCGCTGCTCGATAGCTCCATCATAATGTTCGGCTGAATGTTGTACTGACGAAAAATTTTGTCAACGAAGCGCCGTCCCAGTGTGTCGGGTGCCAGCATAATCATAGGGATGTCCTTGAGCGCTTCTACGGTAGTATGCTTCAAATCGCTCAGCGGATGCTCCGGGGATACAACAAGCTCAAACGTATCGTAATAAAGAGTGGATGAGTGCAAATTTGGATTTTTTTCAAATAAGTAAGAAATACCGATGTCGATGCTGCCATTTTCCACACTGGCGGTCACCTGCGAGGACGGCATCGTATGAATCGTTGTTTTAATGAGCGGAAACTGGTCTTGAAAGTAAGATAATACCCGCGGCAAAATCTGAATCGCAATCGAAGAGGTCGTTCCAAGTAAAATGTGACCTTGAGGCGTCGTATTGAGGTCTGAAAGCTTAGCCTTAAGCTCCTCGACAATAAGCAAAATTTTCTCGGCATGCTCTAGAAAAACTTGTCCATGGTCGGTAAGGGTCACAGGCTGATTGCGGTCAATCAGAACCGTCTTGAATTCCTCTTCAAGCGTCTTGATTTGTGCGGATACGGCAGGCTGAGTTAAATTAAGCAACTCACCCGCCTTGCGGAAGCTCATCGTTTTGGAAATGGTGAGGAGTGTTTCAAGTTGGCTAATATTCACTACAATCCCCCTCCAAATTTAGTGAAGCGATAACACGCTTATAAAAATCGGCTTGCAGGCGCAAATGCCTTTCATTGTGATAGCGTTGCTTACTATTATAAAGCAAATCCGGCGAGACGGCAAAAAGCAGGAGAAGCTTTATGTATTATTCATAGAGGATATAGAGTGGCGTTGTCGAAGAGTGTTGGACGAAGGTACGTATATGAGGAGGCGTTACAACTGGACAGGAAAGCAATAAGAGGCTGGCTGATGTACGACTGGGCCAATTCGGCATTTGCGGCAACGATGATGGCGACCGTCATGCCCATCTTTTATTCAGGTGTGGCAGCGTCTAATTTATCAGGAACGAAGGCGGAAGCCTACTGGGGATACACCCAAAGCATTGCGATGCTGTTCGTTGCGGTGCTGTCGCCGATTTTGGGAGCGGTAGCCGATTATATGGGCTCCAAAATCAAATTTCTGACGGTTTTTATGCTAATGGGAGCCGCCTCTAGTGCCGCGATGGCGTTTGTTGGCGAAGGGGACTGGCTGCTGGCTTCAATCCTGCTAATTATAGGAACGATGGGCTTTGCTGGAGGCAATACCTTTTATGATGCGCTGCTGGTGGATGGCGTGCCGATGGAGCGCAGGGATGTCGTGAGTGCGCAAGGCTATGCATATGGCTATATTGGCGGAGGCTTGCTGCTGCTCGTTAATATTTTGATGATTCAAAATTTCGAGCTATTCGGTTTTCCTAATAAAACCTTTGCGACCCAAATGGTATTTGTAACGGTAGGCATTTGGTGGTTTGTATTCTCGCTGCCGCTGCTTCGTTCGGTGAAGGAGCCTGTGAAAAAGGGTAAGGTCGGTTTTGGCACCGCCCTTGGCAAAGGCTTCACAAGGCTGCGCGGCACGCTGCAAACGGTTAAGCGATATCCGGAGCTGCTGAAATATATGGCTTCGTTTTTATTTTTCAACGATGGCATTAATACGGTTGTTGTGATGGCAACCATCTATGGTCAGGGAATCGGCATTAATACGGATGATATGATTAAGGCGCTGCTTATTACGCAATTTGTCGGATTTCCATGTACGATTGTATTCGGCAGACTTGCAGCGCGTTTTGGTTCGAAAAGGCTGTTATATGTGTCGTTATGGTTTTATGTCGTTATTGTCATTTTAGGATATTTTATGACGTCATCGCTGCATTTTTATTTGTTGGCGATTATGGTTGGCGTCGTGCAGGGAGGCAGTCAGGCGATTTCGCGCTCGATTTATTCGGGCATGGTGCCGCCGTCCAGATCGGGTGAGTTTTTTGGCTTTCTCTCGCTGTCCAGCAAGTTTTCATCTGTTGTAGGACCGCTGCTGTTCTCGGTAGTTGCCACAGTTACAGGCTCTACCCGTATCGCTATCCTCTCGCTTATAGCGTTATTCATTATCGGCATTGTGCTGCTGATGTTCGTCAATTTGACGAAGGGCAGAGCAGAGGCGCTGGCCGGGGATGAGGGAGTAATTAATGCTTGAACATATGAAGCCCGGCGCCATTCCAAAGATGGGGACTGGCCGCCGGGCTTTGCGTTTTATTAAGGTTGACCATGAGCTTAAAAAAGCGAATGTACTCCATAAATCATCGGCACAAAAGCAAATAAAAGCATCTAAGCCGTAAAAAAGTAGAAGCCTGATGGAAAAGGCGAGCGGAGTAAAAGGTTTGAGATGGAGGAGCGCAGCGTTCGCCTTTGCATCTTCATTTTTACCGAAGCGCGGTATCAATCAGAAAAATGCAGAGGCAACAGCGACCGGAATCCAAACCTTTTACGCAGCGACGAATCTTTTCTATCAGGCTTCTACGAGGCGGTCTTAATGATTTTCATTTGAGGTTGTGCCCTACGGTCACAACCATTCCTTTTTGCGGAAAATAAAAAACATCCCACAGCCCAGCGCAAGCATAATGCCGAGCAAAATATACGACCCGCCCCGCATATGCATGCCAGGAATAAAATCAAAGTTCATCCCGTAAATACCGGTAATGAAGGTCAGCGGCATGAATATTGTCGTCATCGCGGTAAACACGCGCATAATTTCATTGGCGCGAGCCGAAATACTTGACTGATAAGCTTCTCGCAAGTTGCCCATCAGCTCGCGGAACGTATCGAAGGTCTCGGCGATTTTGACGGCATTTTCATAAATATCGCTGAAATATTTTTGAAGCTGATCATCAATCAGCTTGAGATCGCGTTTGTTCAGCGTAGCGATAACGTCCTTCTGCGGGCCAAGCACCTTCTTGAGCCACAAAATTTCACCGCGCAAACCGATAATCTCATTCAGATGCGATTTTTTCGTATGCATTAATATGTCTTCTTCGAGCGTTTCGATTCGTGTATCAATTCGATCAGCTACGAGGAAGTAGTTATCGACGACAATATCGACGAGATTGTATAAAAAATAATCGGGACGGCTGACCTCCTGCTCCCACAGGATAGGCTTCAGGGAGCGCAGCTCATTAATTTTTTGCTTCGTAACGGTAATAATATAATGGCGGCCTAGAAATATATTCAGCGCGCGCAGGAAAATTTCTTCATCATCAAAGCGAATGCTGTTAATAACAATAAAATAATGGCTTTCATAAATTTCAATCTTAGGGCGCTGCTCCTCCTCGGTGAGGCAATCCTCTACCGCGAGGTCATGCATGTGGAAAAGCGGCTGCAATACAGCCAAATCCTCCACATCGGCATCAATCCAATAGAAGCCCTCCGGCGATGGAATGAGCGTATCAGCAATATCTTCAATAGGGGTAAACAAGCCGTTGTTGACCAGACGGATTTTCATCTGTGCATCTCCTCTCTGAAATGGACAGGAGGCCGCCATCGCCGCTTGCACAGAGCACTGTTATTTATAGAAAACAGGGCGCAATACGCAGTGGCTGGGCAGCCGCCATATTCGGTTGTGTTCAGGCCTCGGTCGGTCGCCTTCCATGTCCGTATGCACTCCTTTATCATGTGAATTTTTGGATATAAAACACCTGCTCAATTGCACAGCGTCACAATCCTTGTCTAGTATACTCCCGCAGCAGCTTTACATTCAAGCGAAAAAACCGTAAATGCAGCCTAAAAATCAGCCTTCGATAGCATATGCAGTTAACAGGGTTGACGCGCCTGCCTGAATCCATTAAAGTAGGCTTATAAGAAGCAATTCCTTAATTGAATAGAACTACTTTCTTATCAAGAGCAGGCGGAGGGACTAGCCCGATGAAGCCCGGCAACCGGCGTAAGCACGGTGCTAATTCTTGCGGAGACATTTCAATGTTTCTGAGAGATGAGAGAGGCGAACGCTTATTTTTTGAGCAAACGACCTTTTCTCTCGACAGAAAGGGTCTTTTTATATTTGGGAATGCTGATAACCTCATCAAAGGAGTGACTCGCATGCCAATTAAAGTTCCTGATCATTTACCAGCCAAAGAAATATTAAGTAGTGAAAACATCTTCGTCATGGATGAAAGCGTTGCATATCATCAGGATATTCGTCCGCTTCGTATCGCGATTTTGAACTTAATGCCTGAGAAAGAAACTACGGAAACCCAGCTGCTTCGCTTGATCGGCAATACGCCGTTGCAGGTGGAGGTTGTGCTGCTTCGTCCGAAGACGCATACGTCGAAAAATACGTCCTACGAGCATCTGCATGCTTTTTACAAAACGTTTGACGAAATTGCCCATGAATTTTACGATGGCTTAATTATTACAGGCGCTCCTGTAGAGCATCTGGATTTTGAGAACGTGAATTATTGGGAGGAACTGAAGGACATTATGGATTGGAGCGCACGGCGCGTCACTTCGACCTTCCATATTTGTTGGGCCTCGCAGGCAGGACTTTACCATCATTATGGCGTGCCTAAATATGAATTGGATCATAAAATTTTCGGCGTGTTCCACCATACGATTGAGAAGCAGAACGTCAAGCTGCTTCGCGGCTTCGATGAAGCGTTCCTCGTGCCGCAATCCCGTCATACGGAAGTGCGTCGCGAAGATATTGAGAAGGTTGAACAACTGGAAATTTTGTCGGATTCGGCTGAATCGGGCGTTTACATTGTCGCTTCCAAGGATGGCCGTCAAATTTTCGTCAGCGGGCATTCGGAATATGATCCTTTCTCCTTGAAAAACGAGTATGAACGCGACAAGGGTAAGGGGCTCGACATTGCCTTGCCGAAAAACTATTTCCCGGGTGATAACCCGGAAGCAGTGCCATACTCCTCGTGGAGGGCGCATGCTAATCTGCTATTCTCGAATTGGCTCAACTATTACGTGTACCAGCAGACGCCATTTGATTTGGGAGCAAACATCTAACTCTATAATAGAAGGAGCAATAGCCCATGTTGAAAATCGAAAGTGAATTAGCGCAAATTGGTTCGCAAAAGGATACGGAAACCGGTGCCGTAAGCTTCCCCGTTTATCAGGCAACGGCCTTCCGCCATCCAAAGCTCGGACAGAGCACAGGATTTGACTACGCTCGCACAAAAAGCCCTACCCGCGCCGTATTGGAAGAGGCGGCTGCCAAGCTTGAATCAGGCGATGCCGGCTTCGCCTGCAGCTCTGGCATGGCGGCTTTGCAAACGGTATTCGGCCTGTTTCATCAAGGCGACCATTTAATCGTATCGCTTGATCTGTACGGCGGCACTTACCGCCTGCTGGAGCGAATTATGTCGAGATATGGAGTTACAGCATCCTATGTCGATACGAACGACATTGATGCGATGATTGAGCTGTGTACCCCGAATACGAGGGCGGTACTAATTGAGACGCCAACCAATCCGTTAATGATGATTACCGACATTGAGCGTGTCGCTTCATGGGCGAAGTCCAAGGGCTTGCTGACGATTGTAGACAATACGCTGCTGACGCCGTTTTTCCAGCGTCCAATTGAGCTGGGCGCAGATGTCGTTGTCCACAGTGCGACCAAATATTTGGGCGGACACAACGATGTGCTCGCAGGCCTTATTGTGACGAAGGGACAAGAGCTGTCGCAGGAAATGGCGTTTTTGCATAATTCCATTGGAGCGGTGCTTGGGCCGCAGGATTCATGGCTGTTAATGCGCGGCATGAAAACATTGGCACTGCGGATGGAGCGCCATGAGTATAATGCAACTAAAATTGCGAATTACTTGCTTGAGCATCCTTCTATTGAAGAGGTGTATTATCCAGCCTTGCCGCATCATCCAGGGCATGAGGTGCAAAGCCGCCAATCGTCGGGCAATACAGGCATTTTCTCCTTCCGCGTAAAGGATGCCCGTTACATTGAACCGATTTTACGCCATATTCAATTGATTGCTTTTGCGGAAAGCTTGGGCGGTGTTGAGTCTTTGATGACCTATCCGGCCGTGCAGACGCATGCTGATATTCCAGAGGAAATCCGCCGTGCAGTCGGCGTCGATGATAAATTGCTGCGCTTCTCCGTTGGCATTGAGCATGCGGATGACCTGATTGCCGATTTGGAGCAGGCGCTTGCCGCGGCTAAGCAAGAGATCGGGGAGGTATAGCAGCATGAGCGACAGACATAACAAAGAGGAGTACGCCAAGCGTCATTTTGCAACGAAGCTGCTTCATTTCGAAGGATCATTTGATGAGCAGACGGGTGCGTCCAGCACGCCAATTTTTCAGGCGTCTACATTCCATCAAAGCGATTTGTCCCAAAATCCGCCTTACGATTACAGTCGCTCCGGCAATCCGACAAGGCAGGCGCTGGAGGACCAAATTGCGCTGCTGGAGGGCGGTACGCGAGGCTTTGCCTTTGCCTCCGGCATGGCGGCCATTTCAACGACGTTTCTGCTGCTGTCAGCGGGCGACCATGTTATTGTGACTGAGGATGTGTATGGAGGTACATATCGCCTGCTGACGACGGTGCTTAATCGTCTGGGTATGGAGACGACGTTCGTCGATATGACGGATTTTGAAGCCGTAAAAGCTGCCTATAAAGAGAATACGAAGGCGGTATTTATCGAGACGCCTTCCAACCCGACGCTAAAAATCACCAATATTTCGCAGGTGGCTTCGTGGGCGAAGGAGCATCATTTGCTGACGATTTTGGACAATACGTTTATGACGCCTTATTATCAACGCCCTCTTGAGCTAGGTGTAGATATTGTTGTGCACAGCGCGACCAAGTTTCTGAGCGGCCACAGCGACGTGCTTGCCGGTCTTGCTGTAACGGCGGATGAAGCGCTCGGACGCAGGCTGTATCAGCTGCAAAATGGCCTTGGCGCCGTGCTGAGCGCCCATGAATGCTGGCTGCTTATGCGCGGCATCAAGACGCTGCAAGCGCGTATGGAGCATAGCGAGCGCAGCGCGCGCAAGCTGGCGGATTGGCTGAATGAGCATCCGGAAGTGACGAAGGTTTATTATCCTGGCCTTGCGGATCATCCGGGTCGTGACGTGCATGAGCAGCAATGCTCCGCCTATGGCGCTGTCGTATCCTTCGATGTAGGCAGCGGCGAACGGGCGAAAGCGATGCTTGCCCGCGTGAAGCTCCCGCTTGTAGCGGTCAGCCTTGGCGGCGTAGAAAGCATTTTATCGTATCCAGCGATGATGTCTCACGCGGCAATGCCGAAGGAAGTACGACATGAACGCGGTATTACTGATGGCCTCGTACGCTATTCGGTAGGCCTTGAGCATATTGAAGATTTGCTAGCAGATTTGGATCAGGCTTTGCGCGGCTAACGGCTGCGTAAAGTGGAGGAAAAGACGGCTGTCATAACTGACAAGCCGTGTTTTTCCTTTTTTAAGGCTGTAAAGCCTGTAAACGAAAGATGACGAATATGAGCTTAGTATGATAAAATTAACTTATACTTAATTAGTTTGTGAAAAAAAGCGCAACATCAAAACTACAGCGATAGATAAGGAGGTCTTGCGTAATGGCAACGTTGGACCAGATATTGGATAAGGCCCTGCGGGGTGAGCGAATAAGCTTGGAAGAATGTATTATTATGTTCGAATCCGACGAGATTGAGAAAATGGGTAAGGTCGCGAATGAAATTATGCTGCGCAAGCATCCCGAGCCTATAACGACTTTCGTTGTAGGAAGAAACGTCAACTACACGAATGTGTGCGACGTTTATTGCAGATTTTGCGCCTTTTACCGTGCCCCAGGCTCCAAAGAGGGCTATGTGCTCGATAACGAGACGATTATGAACAAAATTCAAGAAACGATTGACGTGAACGGAACTGAAATTTTGATGCAGGGCGGGACGAATCCGGATCTGCCTTTTACCTATTACACGGACTTGCTGAAGGAAATCAAGCGGCGCTTCCCGGACATTACGATGCACTCCTTCTCGCCAGCGGAAATTCAGAAGATGAAGGAAGTTTCAAATGGTCTGTCGCTCGATGAGGTCGTTCGCCAGCTGCATGAAGCAGGTCTGGATTCGCTGCCAGGCGGCGGCGCGGAAATTCTCGATGATCGGACTCGCCGTAAAATCAGCCGCAAGAAGGGCTCTTATACGGACTGGATCGACGTTATGAAATCGGCTCATCGTCATGGCATGAATACGACAGCTACGATGGTATATGGCTTTGGAGAAACGATGGAGGAGCGTGCCTTGCACCTGCTGCGCATTCGTGACGTTCAGGACGAGTGCAAAGCGAATGGCTACGACTCTGAAGGGTTTACTGCTTTTATATCGTGGCCGTTCCAGCCGGATAATACGAGAATGCCGATGGAGAAGGCGAAGCCGGAGGAGTATTTGAAGGTAGTAGCGATTAGCCGAATTTTCCTTGATAACATTGATAATTTGCAATCTTCATGGGTAACGATGGGGCCTGAAATGGGCAAGCTTTCGCTATCCTATGGCTGCAACGATTTCGGCAGCACAATGATTGAAGAAAATGTGGTGTCCGCTGCGGGCACGACGCACAAGGTCAACATTGAGCTGATTTTGCAGCTCATTCGTGAATCGGGCAAGGTTCCGGCGCAGCGCAATACACGCTATGAAATTTTGCGGATGTACAACGATAGCGACAAGGCTGAGCAGGACTTTGTGATGCAAAATTAGCTTGTAGCCACTGGCTAATGCGGAACTATTTTTGATAATGAATAAGGAATAACGCTTATCTCTTATTTTATCCGTTAAAGGATAGGCAGGGATGAGCGTTATTTGTTATTGCTTCTAGTGCAGCATTTCACACTTTTGACACCTCGATGGGCTAGAGGTTTGATCGAGAAATAGATAAAATCCAAGAAAATAGATCGGAAAAATAAAATATTTTTGCCAACGGCCATTTTTCCACACAAATAGACTATTCAAACTGTAATCTTCTATGTTACAATACGACTTAATCGAATATGAATCTTCAGGGCAGGGTGCAATTCCCTACCGGCGGTAAGGATGCGTTCGGAGCATCCAGAGCCCGCGACTCCTCGCTGCTTGCAGCCGGGACTGATCTGGTGAGAATCCAGAGCCGACGGTATAGTCCGGACGGGAGAAGATCAGAACCAGCTTGTTAAATGATACTCATTTAACAGGTTTGTTGATGATGCCCTTGTCAGTTTGCTGACAGGGGCATTGTTTCTTTTTCATAGTAAAAGAAGGTTCAATTCAAAACTTTCTCAGGAGGTTTTTGAATTGCAAAACACACTAGAGCTGGCTGGCGAGAAAGCGGGCTGGCGAACATCACGCATTGCGGGCATTAATGGAATATGGTATGTGGCGCTTGGCGCGACTCTGTGGGGGCTTGACCCGCTGTTCCGTATTTTATTGCTCAAAAGCTTCACCTCGGCGCAAATTGTATTTATTGAGCATATTTTGCTCGCTTTTTACGCAATGCCTGTATTGTTTAAATTTCGCCGCACATTAGTCGGCAAGCTGTCGATTGGTGTTATTGGCGCGCTGCTATTTATTTCTTGGGGCGGCTCGGCAGTAGCTACCGTATTATTCACCGCTGCCTTTTCTCATGGCAGCGCCAATGCGGTGCTGCTGCTTCAGAAGCTTCAGCCATTATTTGCAGTATTGCTCGCCAGAGTTTTGCTGAAGGAAAAGCTGCCACAGAAGTTTTTCGTCTTTTTGCTGGCGGCGCTGGCGGGCACCTATTTGTTGACCTTTGGGTTTGGATCGCCGACTGTTGGCCTGCATGATCTTGCATTTCTTAGCTGCTTGTTCTCCATTATAGCGGCGGCATTATGGGGCGGCTCGACCGTTATGGGCAAATATTTGCTGCAAAAGAAATTATCCTTTTCTATCGTGACGTCCCTTAGGTTTTTGCTTGCTCTGCCGCTGCTCAGCGTCATATTACTTGCAAGCGGCGACGCATGGAGCCTGAACGCACAAGGCAGTCAGCTGTCGCTCATTGCCGTCAATTTATTGTTTCAAGCTTTTTTCCCAGGCTTAATCAGCATGCTGCTGTATTACAAAGGGCTTTCCTCAACTAAAGCTGTATACGCGACGCTTGCGGAGCTATCCTTCCCTGCCGTTGGCGTATTGATTAACTGGCTCGTATTTGGTCAGTCGCTCACGTTAGGACAGCTGAGCGGCTTCCTGCTTATTTGGCTGACGCTATGGCTCATGAGCCGAAGCAGCAATGAACAGGCGGCTCAGAAACCACAAGCTGCTGCATAAACTAAGGCTCATTTTCAGCCCCTTCATTCCCAATGTCTTCATCGTATATCGCTGCTGCATGCGCCATATACTGTATAAGGGGAATGAAAGGGGCTGGCTTGTTTATGGAACTGTTTACCGTTGCGCTGCCTTCCAAGCTACAATCAACAGCAGCTGGGTTAGCAGCCTTAATGACACAATATACGAATGAGGATTTACATATTGAAGCAGCATCCCAGAGTCAGTTGGTGCAGTTCGATTTGGAGTCCGACGGTACCATA
Organism: Paenibacillus sp. KS-LC4; assembly: GCF_036894955.1. Taxonomy (NCBI): domain Bacteria; kingdom Bacillati; phylum Bacillota; class Bacilli; order Caryophanales; family Paenibacillaceae; genus Paenibacillus; species Paenibacillus sp. KS-LC4. The sequence continues at coordinate 1,653,072 of NZ_CP145905.1, forward strand.
ATGTGCCAGTCGGCAACGCCTTATTTTCAACTGAATAAGCACGGAGAAATGCTGTACCGCAGTGCTGCGAAAGCGCTCGCGGAATATGTTGTAACTAATTTGGAATCTGAAATGCTCATCAGCATCATTAAGAAAAAATATCAGGGCGGCCATTCCAATGATGTTTCCATTATTAAAAAATATTGCAGCCAGCTCATGCAGGATACCGATCTGGATGGCTTGAACGCCAAGTTTCTGGATGCGGATAGAAGGCGGAGAAAGCACAAGGTAGCCGAGGAGATCGAGCTGTATTTGAATGAAAATACACGGCTTGACCTTGGCGGCATCGCCACCTTCAGGCTTCACGGGTATCGTCACGAACTAGGTGACATTGTGGAGTATGCTTTGGATGAATATGTGCTCGATAAGCAATATCAGGAGTTTATTTCGCTGCTAAAATATTTTGTTGGGCTGCAGCAATCAAAGGTCGCAATGGTTCATTTGGTTCACAAAGGCAACCACGATTTTATGCTGTATAATGACAAATTTCAATTGTTCGAGCCTAAGCCGCATTCCGACCGCTTGGTAGCCGAAATGCTGGAAACGGAAATGAATATTGAGGACATGGTTATCAGCTCGCTGATTGCCGCATCACCTAAGCAAATTGTCGTTCATACGCAGCATGTCGATATGCAGGTCATTCGGACGATTGAAACGATTTTTGACAACCGGGTGTCGGTTTGCAGTGATTGTATTCTGTGCTCCCACGCAATGGGGGAATGGAATGATGGCGTTACTCAGCCTTAAAACAAGTCAGTAGAATGGTTCCGCATGATGAATTCGCCAAAAAACTAGCAGCAGGCTCGCCGTTATTCGGCGAGTTTTTTTCTAATGAAAGAAATACATAAATAATACAAAATTGTGTATTACACTATGACATAGAACTGTACTTTAAATGGGGAAGAAGGAACACGCATGACGACTGTACTCGTAGTGGATGATGATCCGCATATCCGGCAGCTGCTCCGTTTGTTTTTGGAGGATGAAGGAATGGAAATTATAGAGCAAAGCAATGGCGTAGACGCTTGGGACTACTATAGCCATCATTCGGTTGATCTTATTATTCTCGATATTATGATGCCGCAGATGGACGGCTGGGAGCTGTGCAGAAGGGTTCGTGAAGCGGGGGACAAGCCGATATTGATGATTACCGCCAAAGGGGAGGCACCCGAGCGAATTAAAGGCTTTCGGCTGGGCACTGACGACTATATGGTAAAGCCTTTTGACCCGATGGAGCTGGTGATGCGAGTGAAGGCGCTGCTGAAGCGGTATCGCATCTCCATCTCGCAAATCGTTCGTTTAGGTCAAGTCACGCTTGATAAAACGAGCTATCAAATTCGCTATAAGGATACAGGTACAAGTGAATCCATACCGCTTAAGGAATTTGAGCTGCTGTTTTTGCTGGCGAGCTATCCGGGCAAGCTATTCAAGCGCGATTCATTAATTGAACAAATATGGGGCTATGATTACGAGGGTGATGAGCGGGCTGTGGATACGCATGTTAAGCGTCTGAGAGAGCGTTTTGCCGCATATGAGCAGGATTTCAAAATCGTGACGATCTGGGGGCTTGGCTACCGGCTGGAGGTATATCGTGATTAAATCGCTGTATGTCCGCTTTATTCTTATGTTTGTCGCATCGGTTATGGCTAGCGTCATTTTAAGCTTCTTTATGACCCATTTTTTGTTTAGTCATAAGCTTCGAAACTACGTTCAGGACAATTTAATTGTTAGCGGCAAAACGATAATTGAATCCTACAAGCTTTCGTACCCCAACAATTTGGATGCTTTAATGGAGGGCATAACCGCACTGCCGATTTTCACCTTTATCGTCTATGACGAACAAGGCAGACCGCTTCACGCAACCGACAGGATCGCCGGACATAAGCTGGATGTGGATGGGGAAGCTTTGCGCGGCGTGCTCAGCGGCGGCGTTTATCGGGGCGGGGCGGACAAAGATTATGACCGGCTCGTCGTCGGTCTTCCTTTTCAAATTGAAGGACAAGCATACGCCTTATTTATAAAGCCTGAAACGAATGGCGTTGCCAATCTCGCTTTCGGTTATTTCCGCATGCAGCTAATTCTCGTTCTATTCATTGGCACACTTCTCATCATTGTGACCTCCCGCTATATGGTGCGCCCCTTGAAGCATCTGACCATGGCTACTCGAAAAATGGCGAAAGGCGATTTCAGCATCAGGCTTGTTACGAAACGCAAGGATGAAATCGGTGAGCTGACGGCAAGCTTTAATCAGATGGCACGCGAGCTCGATTCGCTGGAGCGGGTGAGAAGGCAGTTTGTTTCGGACGTTTCACATGAAATCCAGTCTCCGATTACATCAATTAAAGGCTTCACAATGGCGCTTAAGCAGAAAAAGCTGGATGAGGAAAGCCGTCTTCGTCTGCTCACTATAATTGAGGAGGAGAGCGACCGCCTATCGCGGCTGACGCAGGATTTGCTTAAGCTCTCCTCGCTAGAGCATGATCAAATTCAACCCAATATGAGCGAATATCGCTTGGATGAGCAGCTTAAAGATGTCATGATTGCCAGCGAGCCGCTATGGTCTACCAAAAGCATCAAGCTCGAGCTGGATCTGGAGCCTGTCATAATTTGGGCAGATGAGGATAAGCTGAGCCAGCTTTGGACGAATCTGCTGAGCAATGCGATTAAGTTCACAGGGGCTGGTAGTGTCATTGCGATCAGCTTGACGGCAAGCCAGCATAGCGTGAGCGTGTCGGTTGCTGACAGCGGAGTGGGCATTCCGGAGGAGGAGCTTCAGCACATCTTCAAGCCCTTTTATAAAATAGATCAAGCCCGCGAGCGTGCGTTTGGCGGAAATGGCATCGGCCTCTCCATCGTTAAGCGGATTGTCGAGCTCCATGCGGGAGAAATCAGGGTAGAGAGTAAGCTGGCCGAAGGGACGAAGATGACGGTCATACTGCCGCTCGTTCCTCCAAATAAAACCAATTAGGGCAAACGGCGATTCTGTACATAATTTGTACAAAATTACTCATTATGATGAAGGAGGTAACACAGCGAGAGGAGAGATATACATTGAAGCAATTGACCAAATTTAGCTTGAAAAATAGTGTTGCTGTTATTTTATTATGCGCTTTGGTGCTTGGGTATGGCTTGTACGCCTCCACGCAAATTAAGCAGCAGACGTTTCCGGATCTGGATTTTCCAGCTGTGTTCGTACAGGCGATGCAGCCTGGCGCCTCTACGGAGGAGATTGAGTCGGAGGTGGCAAGGCCGATTGAGGACCATTTGAAGAGGGTGCAGGGATATGAGTCGCTGACGAGCACCTCTGCTGAAAATGCGGCCAGCATCTTTATCCAGTTTCCTTTCGGTACGGATATGGACAAAAAATACAGCGAGGTGGAGGCTGAGCTAAGCAAGCTAAAGCTAGCCGATAATGCCAATGTTACGGTGCAGCGCTTGTCGGCTAATAGCCAGCCTATTTATCAAGCGGCAGTATTCGCAGCCGAAGGAGATTCGACCAAGCTTGCTGATGAGCTGCAAAGCAGCGTCATACCTGAGCTGCAAAAGCTTGCTGGAGTAGGAAACGTAACGCTGAAGGGTACAGCTACGAATGAGCTTGCAATTGTTGTAGATAAAAATAAAGCAGCGCAGCATGGCATTACGCTCAGCTCCATTCGCACCGCGCTTCAGGGGCTAGACTACGCCCTGCCACTGGGCTCTGTATCGCAGGAGGAGACGGTCATTCCGATTCGGCTGACCGGCAGCCTTGACAGCTTGAAGCAGCTTGAAGAGCTGAAGCTGATGGCATCGGCTGGAGGCGGAGCCGCAGGCTCTGCATCAGGAAACGCTGGCGGTGCAGGAGCAGGAGCAGGATCAGGATCAGGATCAGGAGTAGGAACGGGTGCAGGATCAGGTGCAGCTGTAGGAGCAGGAGCATCAAGCGGTTCTGGAGCTTCAGGTGGTGCGTCAGCAGCGCCAGCCTCCGCTATCACGCTGGGTGAAATTGCCGACATTAAGACGGTATCGGAGCAAAATGAAATTACCCGCTTTAATGGCGAGCCGAGCTTTGTTATTTCGATTCAGAAGACGCAGGATGCCAACACGGCAGATGTGTCTGACAATGTGAGAGAGCTGCTCAACCGTTATCAGGGTCAAGGCGAGCTGAATTATCATGTCATTGTTGACCAAGGACAGGAAATTAAACAATCCGTATCCGGCCTTATTCATGAAGGCTTGTACGGTACATTGTTTTGCGTGCTCATTATATTTTTGTTTTTACGCAATGTAAGAGCGACGATTATTTCGATTTTGTCGCTGCCGATTTCTATTTTTGCCACGATTGCGATTATGGATCAAATGGGCTATACGCTAAACATTATGACGCTGGGCGGCATCGCCGTTTCCGTCGGACGAATCGTCGACGATAGCATCGTCGTGATTGAAAATATATATAGATGGCGTCAGGAAAAAGGCGAGAAAATGAGCGGCAAGGAGCTGGCCTACCAAGCGACCCGCGAAGTAATCGGGGCGGTAGCCTCGTCCACGGCGGCGACGATTGTCGTCTTCGCTCCGCTCGCTTTTGTCAGCGGAATTATTGGACAGTTTTTCCGTCCGTTTTCGATTGCTGTCGTTCTCTCCATTACGATCTCGCTATTCGTGTCGATGATGCTGATACCTGTGCTGGGCAGTCGCTTTTTCAGAAGGGTTAAGCCGCATACGAAGGAAAGCAGACTTTCAAATGGTTTTGAAAAAATCATTCGCAGCGCGCTGAAGCGCAAAGCACTCGTATTAGCATCTGCTGTCGTGCTATTAATAGGTTCGCTGGGATTAATTCCTTTAATCGGTGTTGCTTTTCTGCCGACAAGTGCGACTCCAAGCTTAGCTATTGATGTTGCCCTGCCAGCACAAAGCAGCCTGAAGCAGACCGACGATGTCAGCGGCGAGGTGGAGGCCTATTTAAGCAAGCTGGAAAACGTAGAGAGCTATGAGGTTTCCATTGGCGGTGCAGGTGCGAATCCGCTTCTGTCTCGCGGCGGCAACAATAAAGCAACCATTACGGCTCAATTTGCTGAAGGAAGCGATATGGCGCAGCTGACTTCAAAGCTGCAGACGGATCTGCTGGCAGTAGTGACTGCAAAGCAGGCAGGTACGACGCTTAATATTAAAGCGGGCGAACAGCAGGGACCGCCTTCGGGCAACAATATTGATGTCAGCATTTATTCAGACAGCGCCGACAAGCTGGCGCAGGCAGCCCTTCAAATCGAAAAGCTAATGAAGGAAAGCAGCGATTTAAAGGATATTACGAACAATATGGATGAGGTTACGCCTAAATGGGTCGTTTCCCTTAACCAGAGCGGCATCAATGCCAATATTAGCCCCTATCTTATTATGCAGCTGACTGGTGAGCAGCTTCGACCAGTCGATGCGGGCACTTACAAAATTGATAATAAGGAGCAAGCCATCACTTTATCGTATAAACAGCAAATTGCCACTAAGGAAGAGCTGGGCAATATAACGATTCCTACTGCTGCGGGCATGAAGAGGCTGAAGGATATTGCTGATATAACAGAGCAGAACGCTTGGATTAAGGTTAGCCATGATGATGGCAAAATGTACGCTCTTGTCAGTGGAACGGTGAAGGATGCGAGTGCCGTATCTGCGGTGACAAAGCAGGTGCAGGCGGATATCGACAGCCTGACGCTGCCCTCGGGTGTGGAGCTTAAAGTAGGCGGCGGCCTGCAAATGATCAATGATGGCTTCGCAAGCCTTGGCATCGCCATGGCGGCAGCGATTGGCCTCGTGTTTATTATTATGAGCATGACGTTTGGAGGCTTGCGTACACCGCTTATTATTTTAGCCTCGCTGGTGTTTATACCGATTGGCTCATTGAGCGCCTTGCTTCTGACAGCCCAGTCGCTGTCCATGAGCGGCATGATTGGGATGCTGATGCTGGTCGGCATCGTCGTCACCAATGCGGTCGTACTGCTTGATCGGGTGGAGAAAAATCGCAAAGCGGGCATAACCATCACAGAAGCGATCGTAGAGGCGGCAAGAACAAGGCTTAGACCGATTTTAATGACGGCTTTTGCAACGATGCTTGCGCTTGTTCCGCTAGCGTTATCCGGCTCCTCGACGAGCCTCATTTCAGGTGGCCTTGCGATCACGGTTATTGGCGGGTTATTCAGCTCGACGCTGCTCACGCTGATCGTCATGCCGGTCATTTATGAAATGGTGTGGAAAAAACACAAGGTTAATGAAGCGGATATATTCAATGACTAGGAATGAGGAAGAGGGAGTGAGAACGATGAATGGACGTAATGGAAGAAGATTCATGATGTTTGGCGTGCTTGCTGTACTAATGCTTGGAGCTGCTTTCGCTGAGGTGCCGACGCGGCAGGGCAGCGAGGTGGCGCTAATGCCGCTCTTCCTCATTCTGCTTTCAATCAGCGTATATCGGATCGTTCGTGTACGCCGCCGCAGCATATACAAAGGAAAAGGATGGTCGTAGGCCTCGTATAATAAAGGCGCTTAAGGCAATGTGTGTTCTAACGCTTGACCTGCTTGCTATTCAGGACTATAATTATGCTGATATAAGATGAAAAGGCAATGATAAAGACATGTATTTACACGTTCAACTGGTTCAGAGAGAGGAAACGGGGCTGAAATTTCCTTCCAGATCAATGTAAATATACCACTTTGTAGCTGTAGAGCTGAACAGGCTTCAAGTCGTGAAGCGCCATTAGGCTATACCGGAAATCTCCGTTACCAGATGAATGAAGGATTGACTCCAGCCGGGATGAAATACGCTGTTATGCAAGCGTTAGGCGGGCAATCGAATTAGGGTGGAACCACGAGCGTACAAGCACTCGTCCCTTCGCGGGATGCGTGCTTTTTTTGCGTTCAGAATGCAGCAGCTTGGCAGCTTAACGAATGGAAGGGATGATAATAATGGCGATTAAAGTAACTTTGCCGGATGGTGCAATAAGGGAATATGAAGCGGGAACTACAATTGAAGAGGTAGCTGGCTCAATTAGCAGCGGGCTGCGCAAAAATGCCATTGCCGGTAAAATTGACGGGAAAACCGTTGATGTATATACGCCAATTAGCGAGGATGCAAAGGTTGAAATCGTAACCTTGGATTCTGCTGACGGCCTGGAGGTATACCGTCACAGCACAGCGCATTTGATGGCACAGGCAATTAAGCGTTTATATGCCGATGTTGATCTTAAGCTCGGTATTGGACCCGTTATTGAGGATGGGTTCTACTATGATATAGATATGGAGCAGTCCATTACTCCGGAAGATTTGGTGAAAATCGAGAAGGAAATGGATAAAATTGTTCAGCAAAATCTCGACATTCGCCGCCGCGTCGTCAGTCGTGATGAAGCGATTGCTGTATTTACCGATATTGGCGACACGCTCAAGCTGGAGCTCATCCGCGATCTTCCTGTGGCATCGGAAATTACAATTTATGATCAGGGCGAATTTTTTGACCTCTGCCGTGGGCCGCATCTTCCGTCTACAGGACGGATTAAAGCCTTCAAGCTGCTCAGCGTAGCAGGCGCTTACTGGCGTGGAGATTCCAAAAACAAAATGCTGCAGCGTATTTACGGAACAGCGTTCCCGAAAAAAGCACAGCTGGATGAGCATTTGCACTTCCTTGAGGAAGCGAAAAAACGCGATCACCGCAAGCTGGGACGCGAGCTGAAAATGTTCACGTTCTCGCGAGAGGTTGGCCAAGGCCTGCCGCTCTGGCTGCCAAATGGGGCAAAGGTACGCCGTACATTGGAGCGCTACATCGTGGACATGGAAGAGCGTCTTGGCTATGAGCATGTGTATACGCCTGTACTGGCTAACGTAGAGCTTTACAAAACATCCGGCCACTGGGAGCACTACAGCGAGGATATGTTCCCGAAAATGGTGCTGGATAACGAAGAGCTTGTTCTTCGCCCAATGAACTGCCCGCATCATATGATGGTGTTCAAAAGCGATATGAGAAGCTATCGCGATTTGCCGGTGCGTATTGCAGAGATGGGTACGATGCACCGTTATGAAATGTCCGGTGCCCTGACTGGCTTGCACCGCGTTCGCGCGATGACGCTGAATGACGCGCATATTTTCTGTCGCCCGGATCAGATTAAGGAAGAGTTCTCCCGTGTCGTTAACCTGATTCGCAAAGTATACGAAGATTTCGGCATTAAGGAATATCGGTTCCGTCTATCGTACCGTGATCCGCAGGATACCGAGAAATATTTCCAAAATGATGAAATGTGGGAAATGTCACAGCGTATGCTTCGCGAGGTCGTCGAGGAGCTGGATCTGCCATTTTTCGAGGCTGAAGGCGAAGCGGCTTTCTACGGTCCGAAGCTGGACGTTCAGATCAAAACCGCGCTGGGCAAAGAAGAGACGCTATCCACAGCACAGCTGGACTTCCTCCTTCCAGAGCGCTTCGAGCTTGAATACATTGGAGAAGACGGCAAGAAGCACCGTCCAGTCGTTATTCACCGCGGCATTATCAGCACAATGGAGCGCATGACGGCGTTCCTGCTTGAAAATTTTGCTGGCGCGTTGCCGCTGTGGCTGTCGCCGATTCAAGCGAAGGTTATTCCGGTTTCCACTGTATATGAGCAATATGCGCGTGAAGTGGCTGAGAAGCTACAGGAGGCGGGCATTCGCGTAGAAAGCGACCTTCGTAATGAGAAGCTTGGCTACAAAATTCGCGAGGCGCAAATGGAGAAAGTGCCGTATATGCTCGTAGTTGGCGAGAACGAAATGCAAGCTGGCTCCGTTTCAATTCGCAAGCGCGGCGAAGGTGATATCGGTGCCAAATCGATTGCCGAAACAGCTGAACTGCTGGAGCAAGAAATTAAAACAAAGGCCATATAAGAGCAGCTAGCAGCAGCTCATTTGCATAAAGCTTGTGCCACTTGGGCAATCTTCTTCAGAGGAGGAAGTGCCCAAATGGTTACAAGCTTTTTTCAATATAAAAAAATGCTGCTCGCAATTGCGGCGCTCGTGCTGCTTACGCTCTGTATAACAACATTTCCAAACAAGAAGCCTGATCAGGCGACGTTGACACAGCATATGCCAGCAATAGTCAGTCCAGAAGCGTTCCAAAAGACAGGGATAGCGGGAAAAGCTAAAGCTAAAGATAAACAGCTTCAAACCAAGCAGCAGCAAGCGTCGCAAAAACCGACGTACAATAAAGTGAAGGTCGTCGCAACAGGCTATACAGCCGGAGTTGAATCGACAGGGAAACGGCCAGGTCATCCGAGCTATGGGATCACGTATTCGGGTGTGAAGGTTCGCAGGGATATGGTATCCACGATTGCGGCTGATCCAAAGCTGTTCCCGATTGGCTCACTGCTCTATATTCCCGGATACGGGTATGGCGTCGTAGCCGACACGGGATCAGCTATTAAGGGCAGTCGCATTGATTTGTATTTCGAGACGACGGCGGATGTATTCAAGCAATGGGGCAAGCGTACCGTGGAGGTAGAGATCATTCGCAAAGGCAGCGGCAAGCTGTCTCAGGCTTGGCTTAATAAGGTGAACAAGGCCGCTGAGGCAGGAAAAGGCTTGCCCGAGGCTTACCTTGAATCGTAACAGTAACATGCATATTAGAACCGTAACCCGCCATACTAACATGGACGGGGAGGTGAACAACCAACATGGCCAAGAACAAAAGCAATAAAGCAGCTCAATCGAACCAAAAGCTAAATACCGAGTTTGCAGAAGAATTTGTGCACAACAATGAAACGAGCAATACAGCCGCTAAATCGACACGAAAAAAGCAGAAATAACTCGCTGCTCCAATAAATAAGCGAGAAAAGGGGCCGCTATGGCTCCTTTTCTTTAGCCTTAAGATTGGGTATTGGAATTAGGAGATAAAAAACAGTTTTCAAACGAACCTGTTTTATTGTATGATTACGGTGTAACAAATAATCACATGATAAGACAGGTGAACTCTCATGACTGATCCTATAACATTTATAAACTATTCGGCTTCCGAGCATCGCAGAGCTGCTGAGGTGCTTCCATTCATTGACGCTTATATCGCCAAGAAGGAACAGGAAATTATCGAGATCGAGCAAATGGTTGAGCGTTACGAGAATCGCCGTCTCAAGGAAGAGCGGGCTTATCAATCGATGTCTGCTTTCAGACGCATACTGTCGGGAAAGAAGCCGGATCATCATTTGGCGGTGGAGCATATCCATTTCGTGCGCAAGCCAATGGAGAAGGTTCGTGCGCTAAAACTTGAAATTGAAAATGTACGCATCATTCAAAGCAGCTCGGCTCCAACCGATATAGTCACGATTCCCTTTGAGCTGGCGAATGAATTACTATAATTTATAAAACTGAGAAGAGAGCTTTCAATCCTAGTTAATAAAATAAAACCTCCACATTACCGGATGCTTGGCATCGCGACGGTTGTGGAGGTTTTTTGTTAAACATATACCGATGTCAATTGCTGCTTTTGTGGCGGTCTACATCAAGAAAATCCGTATCGTAGCTGTAAGCGGGAACGCCGTGAATACCAACGTCCAGGCCGATGAGCTCCTCGTCTTTGGAGACGCGAACGGGCATCATTTTGCGGATGAGCCATAATACGACCCAAGTAAATACGAAGCCCCATACAGATACGGTGACGAGGCCAAGTGCTTGTACACCAAGCAGCTTAAAGCCTCCCCCATAAAATAAGCCGTAATAGCCTTGTCCGACCTCGCTTGCGAGCTCTGGCTTAGCGAATAACCCGAGTGCCAATGTACCGATGCTGCCGCTAATGCCGTGTACCGCGAAGGCGCCGACAGGATCATCAATTTTTTTGCTTTCCAAGTATTCAGTCGCAAGCACCATCATAATGCCGCAAATTGCGCCGATGAAGATGGCAGCGCCGTCAGAGACGAATGCGCAGCCGGCGGTTATGCCGACAAGCCCGGCAAGCGAGCCGTTAATAACCATCGGGGGATCGGCTTTTTTATAACGAAACATCGTAAACAAGATGCAGGTGGCTCCACCCGCTGCAGCGGACAGCATCGTCGTTACGGCGATATGCCCGATTGAGGTGTTCGTTGCGCTTAACGTACTTCCAGCATTAAAGCCGAACCAGCCGAACCAAAGAATGAATGCCCCAACGGATGCGAGCGGCAAATTGGAGGGTGAAACAATATTCACCTTGCCATCCGGGCTGAATTTGCCAATCCGCGGCCCGACGAAAATGGCAGCAGCAAGAGCCGCGAATCCGCCAAGGGCATGGATAACAGCGGAACCGGCAAAGTCTATCATGCCGAGCTTACCAAGCCAGCCGCCCGTTGACCATACCCAGTGGCCCGCAAGCGGGTAAATGAGTCCGGTCATGGCAATCGTCAGCAAAATATAGGCACGGAAGTGGATGCGTTCAGCGACGGCTCCGGAGACGATAGAGATGACCGCTATAACGAAGGCACATTGGAACAGCCAATAGGTTTCATTGGAAATATTAAGTACAATATGAGAAAGATCGCCGCTCAGCATGAAGCCGCTGGTGCCAAGCAGGCCGCTTACGTCTTTGCCGTACATAATAGCGAAGCCGAAAAAATAAAAAACGAGCGCTCCGAAGGCAATATCCACAAATACCTTCATAATGATGCTGACGGCATTTTTTTGACGGACGAAACCTGCCTCCAGTAGAGCGAAGCCGCCCTCCATCAGCAAAATCATAGCCGCTGTCAAGACAACCCAGATTGTATCGAGACCTCTCGACAGTTCTGACAACTCCATTGCTAGGCCAACCCCTTATTATCGGATATAAAATGATGTTACTTTTCTAATTCGTTGATCATTATAATGAGTCAGAGTTAACAATGTCAACGCTTTTATGTAATGTTTCGTGACGCATGTCAGGTTTGGTTAGTGCAATCTTCCTTTGTCTCGGTCTAGAGACCGAGCTGGATTTCAATCGGCCGTCCCTTTCTTGTGTTTGGAGAGTCCGTTATACTTAGATGTATCAAGGAAAGAACCAATTGAAGGCAGGAGTTGAATACCTTATGAATGGCAGCTTTTTCAATCGATTTATAACAGCGGGTATCGTTATTGCGATAGGTGTTGTCTTTTTTCTTAATCAAACGGGTATCATTTCCACTCAGCTCAGTATTGGAGAAATCATCTCCAACTTCTGGCCGCTTATTTTAATCGTCATTGGACTAAAAGGGGTGTGCTCGAAAGATGCCCACAGGCATGGCGGCGGCTTCTGGGTGATGATCATTATTGGCGCTGTGTTTCTTGCCCGCAATATGGGCTGGTCGAATTGGTCCATAGGCGATATTATGCCGTATATTTGGCCGATTATTATTATTTTGGTCGGCATTAATATGCTTCGCAAGCCGAGCAGGAAAAGACGGAAGCAGCATGAGCCGCCAACCGAGGATTGGAAATCTTATGATGGTTATGGGGATGGCGATGTTCCTCCGGCACCTCCGCTTCATCCGGGACCAACCGATCCTTTTGCTCCTAAAATTAATTTAGAGAAGGAGCGGACAATTGACAGCGTGTGGAAAGAGCAGGCCAAGCAGCATTACCGCGATCAGCGCAAAGAGTGGAAAAATGAAAAAAATCATTACAGCGGTAAAAGCGAGTGGTGGAACAATGATCCGAATGTACAAACCCGCTCCAATTTCATTGGCGACATTCATATTGGCCATGATCATTGGGAGCTTCAGCCAATCAACATTTCGCATTTTATCGGCGACACCGTCATTGATTTAACGAAAGCACAAATCGCTTACGGAGAAACGAAGATCACGGTATCCTCTTTTATCGGCGATGTGAAGGTATACGTCCCTAACGATTATGAAGTAGGTATTCACGTGCAAAGCAGCGTCTTCATTGGCGATGTGAAGTTTCTTGGCAAAAAGGAGCAAGGCATGTTCAAGTCAATGGATATGGCTTCCCCTTCTTATGCAGAGGCGGATAAAAAAATCAAGCTGGTCGTTAGCTCGTTTATTGGCGATGTGCGTGTCACGAGGGTGGGATAAGCGTTTATGATGGTTCGGTTGCTTCGCAGTGGAAAATGGGAATTGATAGCCATGTTTGTGCTCGCTGCCGCTCTGGCTTATGGAGCGGCGGCGATGATCGCTTATGGACTCATGCCAAATGCAGGAAGATGGGAGCTGGGGCTGACAGCCTCAGCCGTCTTCCTGCTTGTTGCTGCGTCTTGCGGTTATTGGGCCGGCAGGCGTATACAGCGCAGAGTGGATACGCTTCAGCTTGCGATGAAGCAGGCCGTTAACGGCAACTTTGAAATTCGGATTGCCGAGCGGGGCGGCTTGTCCTTCACCGAGCTTTATGAGGAATTTAATGTGCTTGCGAGGCAAATGGAGGAGCGGATGACTTACATCCAGCGCACGGGCGAGGAGCAGGTTATGGCTGAGGCTGCCTCTAATGAAGCGGCGGTGCTGGAGGAGCGTAAAAGGCTCGCCCGTGACTTGCATGATACGGTAAGCCAGCAGTTGTTTGCGATGCATATGTGCGCCTCTTCGCTGCCGAAGCTTCAGCAGGTGGACAGCGAACGCGCGGCTGAGGTGCTGGGTCAGCTAATCGAGATGTCAACGCTTGCACAGAAGCAAATGCGCACCTTTATCGCCCAGCTTCGCCCGATGGAGCTTGAAGGCCGTACGCTGCGCCAAGCGCTGGACAAGTGGTTTCCCGATTATTGCCGGCAAAACCATTTGCAAGGCGAGCTGGATTGGCGGCTGACTGAGCCGCTGTCGGAAGCGAAGGAGCATCAGCTTTTTCTCATCGTGCAGGAGGGGCTAGCCAATGTCGTAAAGCACGCGAATGCTGAAGGCTGCTCGCTAACGCTATCCGAAAATGAACGGCAAATTGTGCTGAGCTTGCAGGATGATGGAGCGGGCTTTCGAGTAGATGAGGTCAAACGGGGGTCTTATGGACTGTCAACGATGCACGAGCGTGCCCAGAAGCTTGGCGGGACGGCAGAAATTATAAGCAAGCCAGGCAGCGGGACAAGGGTCAAGGTGTCTATTCCAAAAATATGGCGGGGGAGCGATAAAAATGGATAGCCAGGAAAAGTTGAAAATCATGATTATTGATGACCATGATATGGTTCGAACAGGCTTGCGCACCTATTTAATGCTGGAGCCTAAATTTGAAGTCGTTGCAGAGGCTGGCAGCGGGCAGGCTGCGCTTGATAAGCTTGAAGCCGGCATTCCGAAAGGGATGCCTGATGTCATGCTGATGGACTTAATGATGCCTGATATGGATGGCATTGAAACGACCAAACGGGTTATGGCAAAATATCCGGATGTGAAAATCGTCATGCTGACGAGCTTTTTGGAGGATGACAAAGTGTATGCTGCTATTGAGGCGGGCGCGGTCAGCTACGTGCTGAAGACGGTATCGGCCGAAGAGCTAATTTATGCGCTGAACGGCGCCTCGAAAGGCATGCCGGTGATGACCGCTGATGTATCCCAGGCTTTGACGCGTGGCCTCCGGCAGCGCACAGCGCAATCAGGTGATGAAGGGCTGACGGAGCGGGAGAAGGAAGTGCTGCTGCTAATTGCCGAGGGACGCTCTAACAAGGAAATTGGCGAAGAGCTGCACATTAGCATTAAGACGGTCAAGACGCATGTCAGCAATTTATTAATGAAATGCGAGCTGGACGATCGGACGCAGCTCGCCGTGCTCGCTCATCGCAAGGGCTGGGCCAAAAGTCAATAATTAAAAATAAACCGTATCGTGGCACTCTATCACATAATGCAGCAAAAGGCGGGCTATACTAATGATGTACAGCGGCGAGCTGAGCCGTACTAAAGCGTACATAAAAAGGAGCGTCTTGCTATGATTTTGCTGTCATCGGAGCTGGAAGCCAGCCATCAATCCTTTATTGAAACCCGCGATATGCTGACGCAGCATACGTTCGCTTTAGGCGGCAATTGGGATTATACAGCTGGTTCGTTCGATCGCCCGTTGGATGAAGCCCATAAAGTGTGGCTGCGGATTCCTTTTGAAGTGATGGACGGCACCATTGATAATAGCTCTTCGGATATGGATGCCCGTATTAAGCTGGGAACGCCTTATGTGCTTAAGCATTTATATAATGAAGGCAATGACGAGGAAGCCTCAGTGCGGCTTGTAGGCGCCTTATTCGATCAATTTCAATCGCCGACTGATCCAGATGCTGACATTGAAAGCGAATGGGTCGAGCGGGCCAAGGACATTTTGCAGCAGGTGGAACGGGCGATGGCTTAAGCTTGAACAAGCTTCCAAAAATAAATAAAAGAAGTCGAAAAACTCTCTATCACTCGCGATAGAGAGTTTTTTTATGTATGTTTAAATGTATTTTAATTTAATTTTAAGGTAGAATGTGCATGATAGGAGTACAACAATTAACCAGCAAGCAGCCTTTAGAGACTGAATTGCTTCATTGTATACCGATGAGGAGGAAACGGGAATGGATGATCAGAATAAAAAGAACGGCTTTGATGATTTTTTCCAAAATCGTGAGGATGGGCAGCAAAAGCAGGAGGACAACGTTCAGCCGGCCCAAGCTGATGAAGCATCTGCTGATTCTTCTGAACAGGCAAGCAAGCCTTCCTACTACTATTCTTACGGACCATTTAAGTCGAGTGCAACCGATAATCAAGTGCTAACAGATGGGCCAGGAGCAGGCAATCAGCCTATTTCAGCTCCAGCACAGGCATCCAGCCAGCAATCAGCTGCGGCATCCCAGCCGTACAGCCAGCAGCATGGGGATCAGGCAAGCTTCGCTGAAACTATGCCTCCTGCCCCACTAAGGCCGTTCAGTTCATCGCAGTCATCCGCAAGAGGCGGCTGGCAGGTGAAGGAGCCGCAGCGCAGAACGTCATTTAAAGCGATGTTTTCTTCATTTATAGCTGGGGTTCTAGTAGTAGGCTCTTTAATGTATGCGGCGGATGTGAACAATTGGTTCAGCAAGCCGGCGGAAGCAACCGTTTCTCAGCAGGGAACTGTTACAGCGACGGGACAAAATAGCGGGCTTACAGCAGCGTCTGACAGGCCGGATGACATTGCTAAGCTGTTCGAGGCATCAAGCCCGGCTGTTGTGAAAATTGAAACCTTTGCTTCCCCTGCAAGAAGCAATGGCGGTTCATCAGCTGAATCTTTCTTTGAGCAGTTTTTCGGCCAGGATTATCCGGGAGCAGGGCGCCAGGAGCAAAACAATAACAGCAATGGATTACAGGCAACGGGAAGCGGTACAGGATTCTTTTTCGACTCCACTGGTTACATTCTGACAAATCAGCACGTCGTTGGCGGTGCAGAGAAAATCGAAGTTACGGTGCAGGGCTATGACAAGCCGCTAACAGCACAACTGCTGGGCTCTGATTATAATCTGGATTTGGCTGTGCTTAAAGTGACGGATACGAAAGCTTTTCCTACTTTGAAGCTAGGCAACTCAGACAGCATTAAAATCGGCGATTGGGTCGCAGCGATTGGTAACCCTTACGGCTTTGACCATACGATTACCGTTGGTGTACTGAGCGCGAAGGAACGTCCAATTTCCATTCCAGATGAGCAAGGAACACGCAACTACGAGCATTTGCTGCAAACGGACGCTTCAATTAACCCAGGCAATTCCGGCGGACCGCTGCTTAACGTAAATGGCGAAGTCATCGGCATTAACACGGCGGTTAGCTCGCAGGCGCAAGGTATCGGCTTTGCGATTCCAACAAGCACGATTCAAGGCGTGCTGGAAAATTTGAAAAACAACGTTGAAGTTCCGAAAGAGCCAGTACCGTTCATTGGAGCAGAGCTGGCTGATGTATCGGATGCTATGGCGAAGCAGCTAGGCATGGAGAAGGCGGAAGGCTCCATTGTCAGCAATGTGTATTATAACTCTCCTGCCTACTTGGGTGATCTGAAACAATTTGACGTTATTATCGGCATTGACGGTAAAGTGTACAATAATACGCAGGACTTGATCGCGGCGATTAAGAAGAGAACGGTTGGCGATGAAGTACAGTTGAATATTATCCGCAAAGGTGCGAAAATGGATTTGACGGTTACGATTGGCGACCGCAACAAGTTCAACGCACAATAATAAAGCAAGCAGCATATCGGTGCAGCCGGTGCTGAATGGTTAATCAGGCGCAGAGGCGAACAATCTCTCTGCGTCTGTTTTTTTGAAGCTTAAACAATATGGGGGCGTACCGATGAGAACACAAATTATAGTTGTGGACGATGATGAGAAAATTACTTCTTTATTAAGACGGAGCCTGATTTTTGAAGGATATGAAGTGACGACGGCAAGCAATGGCTTAGAGGGGTTGAAGCTGCTAATGACAGCGGAGCCGCAGCTGCTGATACTTGACGTTATGATGCCGCATGTAGACGGATGGGAAGTTTGCCGCAGAGTACGCGAAGGCGGAAGCACGGTTCCGATTTTGATGCTGACAGCGAAGGATGATATTAATGATCGGGTAAAAGGGCTGGATACGGGGGCAGACGATTATTTGGTGAAGCCGTTTGCACTTGAAGAGCTGCTTGCCAGAGTTCGTGCGCTGCTGCGACGCAAGTCGGACAAGATTGAGGATACGGGCAGCAAAATTGTCTATGAGGATTTAGCACTTGACCAAGATGCCCGCGAAGCGATTCGAAATGGAAAGCGCATTGAATTGACTGCCAAGGAATATGATTTGCTGCTGCTCTTTATTCAAAATCCGCGCCGCGTATTGACCCGGGATGTCATTATGGAAAAAATATGGGGCTACGACTTCAGCGGTGAGTCGAATGTGCTTGAGGTTTATATTGCGATGCTGCGCCAGAAAATGGAGGAGGGCGGCGGCAAGCGCATGATTCAAACCGTTCGTGGTACAGGCTATGTGCTGCGGGGAGAGGGCTGATCAGCGATGACCATACGGCTGCGTTTAACTTTGTGGTATTCAGCTTTGCTCGCGATGACGCTGCTGATATTTGGTTTTGCCATCTATATCTTTGTTAATTTTAATACGTACGGGCAGATGAAAGATCAGCTGAAGGGCGAAGCGGACAGCTATAATGTAGTTGTCAACGAACTCAACCTATTGATTGCCCCATCACAAGGGCGATTTTATGAGCGTTCCTTTTATTTGCAAATTGTCAGATATAAAGAGGGCGTTATTAATGCGAGCAAGGAGCTGCTCAGCTCAGGTATAAAATATCCGATTCCAGACGTTAAAGATAATGTGCAAGCAGGCTTTATAAAGGCTAACATTAAGGTGAATGAAGCGAATGTAACGTTTTTAATTTATCAGCGTCCCATTTACAGCGATGAATCCCAGACGGAGCTAGTTGGTCTTATACAGGTGGGTGCCATCGTTACTAGCGAGGAAAGTTATTTGAAGGCTTTAAAGACGATTTTGTTTACCGCATCGGTTATCGCCGTCTTGATAGCCTTTACGGTTGGCTTGCTGCTGGCTCGGGAGGTGCTGCGTCCCATTGAACGCGTCATTAAATCAACGGAGAAAATTCAAAGCGGTTCTGATCTTAGTGTGCGTATTCCAATGAGTGGCCCTAATGACGAAGTGGGGAGGCTTGTCTACAACCTCAACGTTATGCTGGCCCGATTGGAAACGGCCTACAATGAGCTTGATGAATCCTATAAAGCGCAGCGCAGATTCGTCTCGGATGCGTCGCATGAGCTGCGGACGCCGCTTACGACGATTCGAGGCAATATTGAGCTGCTCCAGCGAATGTGGGAAAAAACGAAGGAACCGGATGCATTGAATGGCATCGTGCTGGCGCTTGACAACCAGCGCTTCGGCCTTACGGTTGAGGCCATGCAGGATATTGCAGCGGAATCCCGCCGCATGTCGACGCTTGTTAATGATTTGCTGGCGCTCGCCCGTGCAGATGCGGGCTATGAAATGGAGAAGACGGTGGTAGAGATGCAGCCGCTTGTCGAGGAGGTTGCACGCCGCGCCCAGCTGCTCCCGCATACTGCAGAGTGGCGCGTAGGCGACCTATCGCCGCTTCGCGGCATTGAGGTGAGAGGCAATCAGGATTATTTGCAGCAGCTGCTGTTTATTTTTATTGAGAATGCATTTAAATATACGGCAGAAGGCCACATTGAGCTTAGCGTGCGCAGCAAGGACAATCAAGTCGGGATTACGGTCAGCGATACGGGCATGGGGATGAATCCGGAGGAAGTGCCGCATATATTCGACCGTTTCTATCGCGTGGACGAATCGCGCGGCAAAACGGTTGGAACGGGGCTCGGATTATCTATTGCAAAATGGATTATTGATGAGCATCGCGGCTCCATTGAAGTGCTGACGCGCGCAGGTGAAGGGTCCGAGTTTACGATCTGGCTGCCCATAGTCTTTTCTGAGACGACAGATTCGTCTATAATAGAAGGAACGGATCGAACTTTGGGCTAATACCCACGGTTCAGAAAGCAGGTGCACCAACATGCAAATTGTTAAAATTTCACCGCGGGGCTATTGCTACGGCGTCGTTGACGCTATGGTACTCGCACTGCAAACGGCTAGAAATCTTGAGCTGCCGCGGCCAATATATATTTTGGGAATGATTGTGCACAATGCACATGTGACGGAAGCGTTCGAGCAGGAAGGCGTTATTACGCTGGATGGGGACAATCGTCTGGAAATTTTGGAGCAGGTTGAGCAGGGGACGGTCATATTCACCGCACATGGCGTTTCCCCAGAGGTTCGCAGGCGAGCCAAGGACAAGGGATTGACGGTTGTGGATGCAACCTGCCCTGACGTAACGCGCACGCATGATCTGATTCGCGAGAAGATGGCTGAGGACTACCACATTATTTATATTGGCAAAAAAAATCACCCGGAGCCGGAGGGCGCCATTGGCGTAGCCCCGGATCGGGTGCATCTTATCGAGCGTGTCGAGGATATTGATTTGCTGGAAGTGCCGGAGGGCAATATCGTCATTACGAATCAGACCACGATGTCGCAATGGGATATTCGCCATATTATCAGCAAGCTGCTTGAAAAGTTTCCAACGGCTGAAGTCCATAATGAAATTTGCTTGGCAACGCAGGTTCGTCAGGAGGCCGTAGCCGGACAGGCAGGGGAGGCTCAGCTTTGTATCGTCGTTGGCGATCCGCGCAGCAACAACTCCAACCGCCTGGCACAGGTGTCGGAGGAAATTGCCGGCGTTACCGCTTACCGTGTGGCGGATGTATCGGAAATTAAACGGGAATGGCTCATTGGCATTGAGCGTGTAGCCGTTACTTCTGGCGCCTCAACGCCTACACCGCTTACGAAGGAAGTTATTACGTATTTAGAGCAATACAATGACGATGACCCTTCAACGTGGGAAATCGTTCGTACTGTTAATATGGAGAAGCTGCTTCCCAATGCCCGCAAAAAGTCAGTTGTTGCGCGCCCGGAAGTGCCAGAGACGCCGTAAGGCGTCTTTTTTCTATCTTTTACCCTTGACGGGAGGCGCCGCTTCTTATATAATCACTTTAACAAGTAAAAGCATAAAAGCCACAAAGCATAGAAGCGTCGAAGCGAACAAGCGTCTAAGTGAAAAAGGAGAGATTTGAAATGATCGTTATTACTAACCCGCATATTGAAGAAGCAAGAATTGCTGAAATTGTTGCTCATATTGAAGCAGCAGGTGTGCAAGCTCATGTATCAAGAGGAACGGATCGAACTGTAATTGGTATTATAGGGAGCGCTGCGCCTACACTAGCCGAGCATCTTCGCCAGCTCAAGGGCGTTGAAAATGTCATTAAAATTTCCAAATCCTACAAGCTTGCAAGTCGTGATTTTCACCCAGATGATACCATTATTGACATTAAAGGCGTTAAAATTGGTGGAAATAATTTAGTTATTATGGGTGGACCATGTGCCGTTGAAACACCAGAGCAAATTGATGAAATTGCTCGACTGGTTAAAGCGGCAGGTGGACAGGTGCTTCGCGGTGGAGCCTTTAAGCCTCGCACAGGTCCATACAGCTTCCAAGGCGTAGGTGTTGAAGGCTTGGTCATGATGGCAGAAGCGGGACGCAAGCATGGCTTGCTAACGATTACTGAAGTGATGACGCCGGAATACGTAGATGTATGCGCCGAATATGCGGATATTCTCCAAGTCGGCACGCGCAATATGCAAAATTTCGACCTGCTCCGCAAGCTTGGAACGATTCAAACCCCTGTATTACTGAAGCGGGGCTTCAGCTCAACGTACGACGAATTCCTCAATGCAGCGGAATATATTCTTGCTGGAGGCAATCCGAACGTGATGCTGTGTGAGCGCGGAATCCGAACATTCGAGACCTACACAAGAAATACACTTGACTTGTCAGCTATTCCAGTATTGCAAAGCCTTAGCCATTTGCCAGTGATCTCTGACCCGAGTCATGGTACAGGCCGCCGCGAGCTAGTCGAGCCGATGTCGAAGGCATCCGTAGCTGCTGGAGCGAATGGGCTGATTGTCGAAATGCATACAGATCCAGACAATTCGATGACTGGGGATGGGGTACAATCGTTGTTCCCTGACCAGTTCGCTAATTTATTAAAGGATTTAGAAAAGCTCGCCCTAATTGTTGGAAAAGAATTTAACACGGAGAAGGCACCAGCAGAAGCTTTCAAAGAGTGGAAAATATAATGGAACGAAAAAGCCGTTAATTCCTATGTAAATAAAGGGATTGCGGCTTTTCCTTTTGCTGCAAATACTAAGAATTTATAAGTTTCACACTATAAATGGGCTTATATTTCTCCGCCAAAGCTCTTCATCGCCATGGAAGGACGACGAAGTCTTTTGTGCTTGTTAGGAGGAATTGTGAACAAATGTGTAAACCTGTAAGTATAGCTAACATACGAATAAAAAATACCTCACATAACTATTGACGATGCTAATATCGTAGTCTTATAATAACGTCATGGTTTGGAACGATAGGAGAACGTTACCCGTTCAATACTAAGCAAATGTTCGGAAATGGAGGAAATATCTGATGTCAGTTCAAAATGTTTTGGACACAATTAAAGAAAATAACATTCAGTTCGTAGATTTCCGGTTCGTGGATCTTTTTGGTCATGCGCACCACATTACCCTTCCTTCGACAGAAGTTGACGCCGATACTTTCGTAAATGGTGTAGCTTTTGACGGTTCCTCGATTCCGGGTTTCCGTGGAATCGAAGAGTCGGATATGGTTATGATGCCAGATCCTGAATCGGTATTTATCGATCCTTTCACTGATCACCCAACTCTAAATGTAATGTCTAACATTCATACGCCTGATGGCGAACGCTACGAGCGCGATCCGCGCAGCATCGCTCAAAAAGCGGAAGAGTTTCTGCAAAAATCCGGTGTAGGTACGACAGCGTTTTTCGCTCCTGAATCCGAATTTTTCATTTTCGACGATGTTCGTTACGAAAGCTCGATGAACACTTCCTTCTATTCGGTTGATTCCGAAGAAGCTGGCTGGAACACTGGCCGCAAAGAAGAAGGCGGAAACCTTGGCTTTAAAGTTCCAGTTAAAGGCGGTTACGTTCCAGTAGCTCCGGTTGACTCCCAACAAGACATCCGCAGCGAAATGGTTCGCCTGATGCAAGAAACAGGTCTTCGCGTTGAGCGTCATCACCACGAAGTAGCAACTGCTGGTCAAGCAGAAATCAACTTCCGCTTCGACACGCTGACTAAAACAGCTGATAACTTGATGAAATACAAATATATTATTCACAACACAGCTCGCCAATACGGAAAAGTTGCAACATTCATGCCTAAACCGCTGTTTGGCGATAACGGTAGCGGTATGCACGTTCACTCCTCCATCTTTGATGGCGACACGCCTTTGTTCTATGAAAAAGGTGCTTACGGTAACCTGAGCCCACTGGCTATGAACTACATCGGCGGAATTTTGCACCACGCTCCAGCTTTGATCGCGCTCACTAACCCGAGCACAAACTCGTTCAAACGTCTGGTTCCTGGCTACGAAGCTCCAGTTAATCTGGTGTTCTCCAAAGGTAACCGTTCGGCCGCGATCCGTATTCCAATCGCTTCCGTTACACCTAAAGGCTGTCGTATTGAATTCCGTACTCCGGACTCCACAGCTAACCCTTATATCGCATTTGCAGCGATGCTGCTTGCAGGTCTTGACGGTATTAAGCGCAAGCTTGATCCAGTTGCATTGGGCTATGGTCCTTTCGACAAAAACATTTACGAATTGCCAGAAGAAGAGAAGAAGGATATCCGCAGCGTACCTGGTACGCTTGACGAAGCGCTGAGCGCTTTGGAAGCAGATTCCGAATTCTTGACTGAAGGCGGCGTATTTACAGAAGACTTTATCGCTAACTATGTTGCATTCAAACGCAACGAAGCGAAAACTGTTTCGATCCGTGTTCATCCGCACGAGTACAGCCTGTACTTCGATTGCTAGAATGAACGTTGAAGGGGCCTCCAATGGGGGCTCTTTTTTCTATTTAGTCGCTGGAGTAATAAGCATCCTTTAAAGGATGCATTGGCAAGCCGGTAGCTGAAAGCGATGCTCTTTTGGATATGTATTTATTGAAAAACCGAATATTAACAAGAAATCAATAATAAAGTGTTCGACTTTTGTCACGAAAAGACGGGAAACTACTTGATGCGGACCTCTAAAATTGCTATTATAGCGATATCATGTTAATAACTAAAGGTGGTTATCCGAAGATGAAGAGAGCATTCAATTTTAATGCAGGACCAGCCGCTTTACCGCTTGAAGTACTTGAGCAGGCTCAGCAGCAATTCGTAGAGTATCAAGGCGCGGGCATGTCCATTATGGAAATGTCGCACCGCAGCGAGCTATATGAGCAAGTTAACAATGAGACGCAGGCTCTTTTTCGCGAAATTTACGGCATTCCTGACAATTATCATGTTCTGCTGCTGCAAGGCGGCGCAAGCACGCAATTTGCAACCATTCCAATGAATTTTCTCACCCCAGGCAAGGTTGGCGCTTATGTGATGACTGGCGCATGGGCAGAGAAAGCAATCAAGGAAGCCAAGCTTGTTGGCGAGACAGCAATAGCTGCTACTTCAGAGGCTGACAAGTTCAACCGTATTCCGGCACTTTCCGACATTCAGCTGCCTGATCAAGCCGCTTATTTGCATATTACGACAAATGAGACGATTGGCGGAACGCAATTTGCTGAATTTCCGCAAACCGGCAATGTACCGCTCATTGCGGACATGTCGAGTGATATTTTGAGCCGTCCGGTCGATGTCAGTCAGTTTGGACTGATTTATGCTGGAGCTCAGAAAAACCTTGGTCCATCGGGCGTGACGGTAGTTATCGTTCGTGATGATCTCATCAAAGAAAGCCCTAAGACGATTCCAGCTATTTTCCGCTATGATACCCATGCGAAAGCAGGCTCGCTGTACAACACGCCGCCTTCCTTCTCGGTCTATATGGTCAATCTGGTGCTGAAATGGATTAAAGCAAGAGGCGGAGTTGCTCAAATTAATCAATATAACCGCGACAAAACGAGCCTTATTTACAATACGATTGATCAAAGCGGCGGCTTCTATTATGGCTTTGCAGCTCCGGAAAGCCGTTCGCTCATGAACATTACATTCCGATTGCAGGATGCAGAGCTTGAGAAGAAATTTATTAAGCAATCGGAAGCGGAAGGTTTTGTTGGCCTGAAGGGTCACCGTGATGTAGGCGGGCTTCGCGCTTCGACTTACAATGCAGTTCCACTGGAAAGCTGCAAGGCGCTTGCTGAATTTATGGCTGAATTTCAGAAAAACAACGGATAATCGCAGTCCCTACTCGTTAAAGGATAGAAAAACCGCCCGCACCTTTCATTATTGAAAGGAACGGGCGGTTCTTTCGTATCATTAGGCAAGGGTTTGCTC
The DNA here is from genome assembly GCF_036894955.1 of Paenibacillus sp. KS-LC4. NCBI lineage: Bacteria > Bacillati > Bacillota > Bacilli > Caryophanales > Paenibacillaceae > Paenibacillus > Paenibacillus sp. KS-LC4. The sequence continues at coordinate 1,677,917 of NZ_CP145905.1, forward strand.
CAAAGCGCTTGGGCCATGCAGCTTGTAGCCTACGTTGCGAACAGTCATGATATATTCGGGGGTTCGGGCATTTTTTTCGATTTTATCGCGGAGATGGCTAATATGGACGTCTACGATACGGGTATCGCCGAGGAAGTGATAGTCCCATACGCCATGAAGCAGCTGCTGGCGGCTCAGCACCTTGCCTTTATGCTTGCAGAGGAAGACGAGCAGCTCGAATTCCTTCGGCGTCAGCTCGATTAGCTTGCCGTCAATGAGCACTTCCCGCTCATCTGGGCGAACCGACATGCGGCCAATGTCAATGGCGCTTGATGGTACAGCTCCAGGCAGTGATTGTAGTCTGCGGAAAATGGCTTGAATGCGCGATATTAGCTCCTGTGGGCTGAAGGGCTTGGTCATATAATCGTCAGCACCATTATCGAGTCCGGCAATTTTATCGGTAACATCTTGCAGGGCGGTCAGCATAACAATGGGAACAGCGTTGTTTTGCTTGCGCAGCTCGCGGCACACTTGAATGCCATCCATTTTCGGCAGCATGAGATCGAGAACGATGAGATCTGGTCGAAAGGGACGCAGCATATCAAATACGGCTTCTCCGTCATCTACGCATCTGACGTCGTATCCGGCTAGCTTCAGGTTGAATTCAATCAGCATGGAGATGGAGGGCTCGTCATCCACGACGAGAATTTTCTTCTTCAACATGTTGTCTTATTAAGCCTCCCTTATCCTAAACATGTCTTTGTTCATAACTACATTATGAAGATAGACGTTCAAGCAGGGATTAAGAGCACGTTAACGGGATGTAAAATTTCATTCCTAATTCAAATAAAATAGTAATTCATGTATAATAGGCAAGGGACAAGGGGTGACAACGAGAAGATGGCATTTCACATTGTGTTAGTAGAACCGGAAATACCCGCTAACACGGGCAATATTGCGCGGACATGTGCGGCAACAGGTGCGCATCTGCATCTGGTGCGTCCGCTGGGCTTTCAAACGGATGACAAGACGCTGAAGCGGGCGGGCCTGGATTATTGGCATGCGGTTCATGTCGAGTACCATGATTCCTTCCAGGAGCTGCAGGAGCAGTATGCTGATGGGCGGTATTTCTATGCCAGTACGCGAGCGGTCAAAGCCTATAATGAGTTTCAGTATCAGGATGGGGATTTTTTCGTATTCGGCAAGGAAACGAAGGGTTTGCCTCAAGAGCTGATTGAAGCGAATTTGAGTACATGCATTCGGATGCCAATGACGGATAAGGTTAGATCGCTTAATTTATCCAATTCGGCGGCGATCGTCGTGTACGAAGCGCTTAGACAGAACGATTTTCCTGGACTGTCTTAAAATAGAGGCGGCCTGCGAATCATTTTAGTTATTGCAGATTCAAAGCTTGATGGCAAGGTGAAGCATTTACTTAAGGATTTTTTAAAACGATTTACTTAAAGAGAGAATCAACAATGGGGAAACAGAGGCAGAGCGTTAAGGCAATGAACTGTCGGGGTTTCACGAAAAAGGCTTGCAAACTAGACACAGGAGAGGTGAACAACGATGAAACCAGCAGGTGTAGTAAGAAAAGTGGATCAACTCGGACGTATCGTTCTTCCAAAATCGTTGCGTAAACGTTACCAGATGAATGAGGGAGATCCGGTTGAAATTTTAGTGCAGGGCGACCATATTATTTTGGAGCGTTACCGTCCAAAATGTGTGTTCTGTGGTTCAATGGAAGAAGTACGCGAGTTTAAAGAACGTTTTTTATGCGGCGTTTGTGCGGCAGAAATGGGCCAGCTCTCCCGCTAACCTTATATATGCTTACTAGGTAGCACATAATAGGTAACAATCAAAAGAAGCTTCCCCATGGAGCAGCTATAGCTGCGTTCCTTCGGAGAAGCTTCTTTTGTTGTAAGCTGATGGTTCTGCTTACAGGCCTTTGGTTTTGTCATCGTTGTAAGAAGCGGTGAACATAGCCGTCAAAAACAAGACGAAGACAGTCATTACAATAATGAATGTGATGGACATTAATGGCACCTCCAAAATCCTCATGCAACTGTTTTCATTATACCCAACCTGCCCGAAAAAGAAAACTTTAAATATGGGCTGCACCTTGATAACATAGAGCTATAAGCGTTAAAGCTTGCATTTTAGGAGGAGTCGAACCATGGATTACCGTTTTTCATCACGAGTGACCGCTCTCAAGTCGTCGGTCGTAAGAGATATACTTAAGCTGACGCAGGGCAAGGATATGATATCATTTGCTGGCGGGCTGCCGGCTGAGGAGCTGTTCCCCGTGCAAGCCATTCGCGAAGCGGCCGATCGGGTGTTTACGAAGGGCGCAGGTGCTATGCAATACGGTTTGACCGAGGGCTTCTTGCCGCTGCGTGAGCAGCTGTGCGAGCGTATGGGCTATAAGGGCATGAATGTTTCCCCTGACGAAATGCTGCTAACGACAGGCTCACAGCAGGCGATCAGCCTCATTATTGAAGTGCTCACCGAGCCTGGCGATACGATATTGGTTGAAAGGCCGACTTATCTCGCTTGCTTGCAGGTATTTGAGATGAATGGCTTAAATGTCATTGCAGCGGAAAGCGATGAGCATGGCATTGTGGCCGAGGATGCAGAGCGGCTTATTCGCGAGCATCGTCCAAAGCTTGTATATGCCGTGCCTACCTTCGGCAATCCGACGGGACGCGTCTGGAGCACAGAGCGCAGACAACAGCTGCTCGCGCTTTGCAGCTCTTATGGTGTGCCAATATTGGAGGATGATCCATACGGAGAAATAAAATACGATGTAAATGCGGTTTATCCGACATTGTTTGCGCTTGATCAGCAAGCAGGCGGTGCGGGCTCGGTTATTTATACGAGCACGTTCTCTAAGACGGTTGCGCCAGGGCTGCGAACAGGCTGGGCAATGGGGCCGGCGGAAGTTATTGCGATGATGGCTAAGGCGAAGCAGGCGGCCGATTTGCATTCCAGCGCGATAGATCAGCAAATTGTCAGCGAGCTGCTGGATAGCTTCCCGCTGGATGAGCATATTAAAGTTATCTCTGCCTCCTACGGCGAGCGGATGCGTGAAATGCAAGGGCTGCTGGCAGGGCAGCATATTGAAGGCTTACGCTGGATTGAGCCGAAGGGCGGCATGTTCTTATGGCTGGAGCTGCCAGAAGGTCTTGATGCGGAGGCTTTGCTAAGGGCTTCCGTGCAGAAGGGCGTTGCTTTCGTGCCCGGAAGCTCCTTCTACGCCTATGATCCGCAGCGCAATACGGCGCGGCTCAACTTTACTTATAACATTGGTGCCAAAACTGCGCTCGGTGTAGAGCGCTTCGCTGAAGCGGTCCGCGAGTTTACGGCTCGCTCCTAACCTGATTGCTTGGCAAAGCAGCAACCCAATCGGCGATGACCTCGGCGTATTCAATCAAGGCGGCTGCTCCAGCGGGTAGCAGCCGGTATTTGCCGCGCTGCTCGCGCTCGAACCAGCCGTAGTGATTGTCGCGCAGCACAGCGCCGCTGCGCGGGAAGCTCGTCAGCGCGGCAACCTGGCTAGGCGATTGCGCCTCTCCCAGCTGCTGGAGCGCGTAGGCGCAGCGCAGCGCCTTCTCGCGATAGGCAGTCACCAGCTTGCGGCCGGTACTGCCGCCTACATTATAATCGCCGCTGCGCTCGCGAAATTCAAGAAGCAGCCTAGCCTGCTTCTTGCGGCGTGTTCCACGCTGCGGCGTCTCGCCAGGCTCGCACAGCACATCAATGACAGGCGCCTTCGTCTTGAAGAAGGTGACGGTCATTAGGCCAATGCCGAGCATGCGGCACAGCTCGGTAATTTCACCGAAGCGCTGATTGTGCGCTCCGCTTTTTTTACGGTTGCGCTCGACTGCGAGCACGACTTGATCATTTATACGAAGGCGTTCAATCCCTTGCAGCAGCAGGGCGAGATTGAACGTCTTTTTCATTTCAACGATGATGGTTTCTTCGGTATCGGCATGCCTTGCAACGAGATCGCAGTGCAGCACCTCGCTTTTGACGACGAAGCCGCGCGCCTCATAATAAGCTTTTATCGGCTTGTATAGCTCCTCTTCCTTGCCTACTGCCACGTGCATTCCCCCACTTTCTTCTAACTATTATAACAAAAGGAGAGGGAGCGCGGGCAGATTGAATGGATTTGTCCAAGCGTAAACGGCTGAAACTGTCCGCTGGCGGTGCGGCGCGTTTCAGTTCGAGAAATATAAACTCATTTATAAGGGTAGAGCTTATAAATGCTTATATTTCAAGCAAACCCGCGCTGCTGGCATACTTGTCGCAATATGCATGATTACCGCCTAAAATAGTGGTCAATTTCCACGCGGAATACGCATAGACATGTAATACTTCAATAAAGTTTGTTCCACTCGCAAAGGATTTTACTAGCAAATGCCGAGCGAAGGGAAAAATTGCGTATTGCGGAAGCGATGGGAGGAGGCACGGCATGGACATTTTCAAGCGAATATCGGAGTACCAAGCAGAGAGTGAGAAGCTGGCCTGGGTTGGATCATTCAAGGATTATATCGAGCTGCTGAGACAGGATCCATCCCCGGCCATGACGGCGCACGCGCGTGTCTATGAAATGATTGAATCCTATGGAGTCGAGGAGAGGGATGGGAAGAGGCGGTACAAATTTTTCGAGCAGGAAATTTATGGGCTGGACCGTTCTGTTGAAAAGCTTGTAGAGGAATATTTTCACTCCTCGGCGCGAAGGCTTGATGTGCGCAAACGGATTTTGCTTCTCATGGGCCCAGTCAGTGGAGGGAAATCGACGCTGGTTACGATGCTCAAAAAGGGGCTTGAGAAATATTCCAGAACGAAACGCGGCGCCGTCTATGCGATTAAGGGCTGCCCGATGCATGAAGAGCCGTTGCATCTCATTCCGCATGAGCTGAGAGGCGAGATTGAGCAGGAGATTGGAGTGAGAATCGAAGGCAATCTATGCCCTTCCTGCCAGATGAGGCTGCAAACCGAATATGGCGGCGATATTCAAAATGTTCAAGTGGAGCGCGTATTCATCTCGGAGGATAATCGTGTTGGTATTGGAACCTTTAGTCCGTCTGATCCAAAATCGCAGGACATTGCCGATCTCACCGGCAGCATTGATTTTTCTACGATTACGGAATTTGGCTCAGAATCCGATCCGCGGGCTTATCGCTTTGACGGCGAGCTGAACAAGGCGAACCGGGGGCTTATGGAGTTTCAGGAGATGCTGAAATGCGATGAAAAGTTTTTGTGGAACCTGTTGTCCTTGACGCAGGAGGGTAATTTTAAAGCGGGCCGGTTTGCGCTCATTTCCGCTGATGAATTAATTATTGCCCACACGAATGAGACGGAATACAAATCCTTCATTAGTAATAAGAAAAATGAAGCGCTCCAGTCGCGGATGATCGTCATGCCGATTCCGTATAACCTGAAGGTGTCCGAGGAAGAGAAAATTTATACGAAGCTCATCGGCCAGAGCGACATGAAGCATATTCATATTGCGCCGCATGCTTTGCGGGCTGCTGCTATTTTCTCCATACTTACCCGTCTGAAGGAGACGAAAAAGCAGGGCATGGATTTGGTGAAAAAGATGCGGATGTATGACGGCGAAGAAATTGAAGGGTTCAAGGATGCCGACCTTAAGGAGATGCAGACCGAATATACCGAGGAAGGCATGTCCGGCATTGATCCTCGCTATGTCATCAATCGGATTTCGAGCGCGCTGATCAAGCAGGATATGCAGTGCATTAATGCGCTGGATGTGCTTCGCGGCTTGAAGGATGGCCTTGACCAGCATCCATCTATTACGAAGGAGGAGCGGGAGCGTTATTTGAACTTTATTTCGGTAGCCCGCAAGGAGTACGATGGCCTAGCCAAAAAAGAAATTCAGAAGGCCTTCGTCTATTCCTATGAGGAGTCGGCGCGCACGTTGTTTGAAAACTACCTCGACAACATCGAGGCTTATTGCAACTGGGCTAAAATCAAAGACCCGCTCACCGGCGAGGAGCTTGATCCGGATGAGCGCCTAATGCGTTCTATTGAGGAGCAAATCGGCGTTTCGGAAAATGCGAAAAAAGCGTTCCGCGAAGAAATTTTAATTCGAATCTCTTCTTATTCCCGCAAAGGGAAAAAATTCGATTTCACCAGCCACGAGCGGCTGCGTGAAGCGGTGGAGAAGAAGCTTTTCACCGATCTGAAGGACGTCGTGAAAATCACGACCTCTACGAAGACGCCGGATGAAATCCAGCTCAAGCGGATTAATGAAGTGACGAAGCGGTTAATTGATGAGCACGGCTATTGCCCGGTATGCGCTAATGAGCTGTTGCGTTATGTTGGCAGTCTGCTTAATCGCTAACGAACCTAATAGGAGTGTATCAGGAAGTTCGGTGGAGCAGCTGCCCACCGAACTTCTTGGCGTTGCCTGGATGACACTGGGGTGTCATTTTCATTGATTCAGAATTTAGATAAAAAAGAAATATTATAACAAGAAGGTAAATGTTGTATTTTGTCGAATATCCTGTTTTGTAACCAACTATAGTTGCATGTTCCTACATGATGCTGGCAGTCTATTCGTTATTGGCATTTGGAATTAAAGTGCATACGGCTTTAATTTGACCATAGCATGGAAGAGCAAGCATACAGAGAAGAAATAAATCGGGATGGAGGGGACAGATGATCGGTTATGATCGCTTGCGGGTGGAGGACCCTTTCAAGCTGAAGCATATCACGGATGTGGCGATGAGTTGGAAGCCAGGCGAGCATGGGACGCTGCGAATTAGCGGGATCGTCGAGGAGGAGCTGCGGACGAACGCCACGCTGGAAGCGGTGTGGCAGGATAAAATCGCCTTGTACGACGAAGAAGAGGGCAAGCGGAAGCCGCTGTTTAAGGGTGTCGTCACGTCCGTACAGACGGTGCATCACAATGGGGTGTACACCGTCGACATTGAGGCGGTATCGGGAAGCATCTATAGCGATTTGAAGAAGCGGAAGCGATCTTTTCAGGATACGAGCCAGACGTATGGGGCAATCATGACCACGGTGCTTCGTGCCTATCCAGGTGGAGATGTGCTGCTTCAGCAAGGAGAAAAGGAAAAACCGTCTGAGCCTGTCCTTCAATATGAGGAAACGGATTGGGAGCTGACGAAACGGCTAGCGAGCCAGTTCCAGTCGGTCGTCGTCTGTGATATATTGGAAGAAACGCCGAAGCTGTTCATAGGGATGCCGGAGGGGAAAGAGCATAAGCTGCCAGAAGGCGCCTCCTATACGGTGAGCAAGGATTTAGCGGCGTTTCAAAAAGCGGGCGGAGAAGCAGCGGGCCTGCATGATACGGATTTTTTCGGTTATGAAATAGAGTCTCGGACGTTCTATCGCTTGGGCGACCGCTTTAAGATTCGGGGATATATTGAGCTGATCGTATCGTCGATGACGGCGCGACTAGAAAAAGGCCAGCTGATCTACCACTACCGTCTGTCGCGGGAAGCGGGGATACGAGAGCAGCCTAAGATGAATAGCAGGCTGTCCGGCCTGACGCTGCAAGGAGAAATTCTGGCGGTGAAAGGCGAGCAGGTGCAGGTGCATCTGGCGATTGACGACAAGCAGGACAAGGGAACGGCGCACTGGTACCGATACGCCCCAGAGACGGGAAGCGCGATGTACAGTATGCCGCAGGTAGGGACGAAGGCGAATCTGTATCTGGCCGATGCAGGTGGTCAAGAAGCGATTGTTACGGGCGGCGTACGAACGAACGGAGCGAGTGCGGAAAAGACGGCAGATCCGAACAACCGCTATTTTGGCACGGAGCATGGCGGTGAAATGAAGCTGTCGCCGACGGGAGTCGAGTTCACAGGCGGAAGCAAGGAGCCGCTGTTTTTGAAGCTGGATGATGCCGTCGGCATTATTTTGAGCAGTCCGCGCAAGCTGACGCTGACGGCGAAGGAAGAGATTTCACTGTTCACGCCGAAGCGTGTCGTGATTGGCGCGCAAGCGCTGCTGGTTGCGAAGAAGACGAGTGCGCCAAGTGGAATTACGCTGGAAGGCGAATATAACCTAATGGGGGCGCAGATTCGGACGGAGGGGAAGGATCGGACGAGCTATGCGCCGTATGACGATGCGCCCGTAGAAGGCGAGCCGCCGCCTCCACCGCCCCCACCGGAAAAGCCGCCGTTCAGTTGGAAGAAGCTCGGCATGAACGTGCTGGCAGGTCTGGCTGTCGTAGCCGTTGTCGCGGTAGCGGCAGCTTTTACGGTAGCGACATTAGGAGCCGGAGCAGTCGTTGTCGGCGCCGTGCTAGCTGGAGCGGCTATTGCAGGAACGGCGGCCGTCGTGAGCCAAGCGGTGTCGGATATTGCACGCGGTGAGGTCAGCGATATGGGCACGTATGTGTCAACGGCCTTTCGAGAGTCGGTGATCGGGGCGATATCTGGAGCGGTGTTTGGCCCGTTCGGTCCGATGGCGAATCTAGGTGGACGTATGGCATTTGGTGCGGTGCAGAATGGGTTTGAAAGCGTCATTCGTCAGACAATGGAAGGCAAAAGATTTAGTTTTGGTACACTGGCGCTGGATATGGGAATCGGCGGTTTAACCGGTGGTATAATGGATTCACGTCTTACGAAGGCAATTGGTAACAAGATCGCTGGTGCGAAAATTGTGAAGACCTTAGGCAATGCATTTGGCGATTCACTGAATAAAATGACAGGCTGGATTGGGAATGCGACTGATGTGGTTAAAGCGAAACTGATACGTGATGCATTGGATATTAAGGATGCAGCAGCTACTGGTTGGAAGAAGCTACAGAATGCCATGACGATTAAGAAGATGGGTGATGATCTTGTTCCGGTAGGTTCTGGAGGAAGTGTTAAACTTCATGATAGTCCTGATTCTATACCTCCAAGTCCGTCACAGCATCATAAGGATTTCTTTAGCGAATCCGAGGCTGGCAAGAAGGAATTGGCTGATCGTTTAAAGAATGAAGCTGAGGGAACGGGTGAAGTTGCTAAAGTAGGTTCTCATACTGTTGAGGAGTCTTTAGATAAAATTAATTCAATTCGGCAAGCCAATAATATCGCTTCTAAACGAAACATTGCATTCGCTGAGTATGAAATTAATGGGTCTATGGGTGAAATAATTGGGGTTAGTGGTAAAGCAGATAGAGTTGGAACAGCAGGAGTACCAAGTCAGCGGAAGTTCGAAACGATAACAACCTCTGATGGTAATCCAAGGACTTTAGATGCAGAGGTAAAAATCCTAGAGGAGTTAGCTTCTAAATTACCGAGTAATGCCTCAGGTAAAGTTCATCTTTTCTCCGAACTACCATTTTGCGATTCATGTTCGGGTGTAATAACACAATTCAAGGAACAGTTTCCTGATGTTGAGGTAATAATAAGTCATGGGCCAAGTAAAAGTAGGTAGGTGATTTCTATGGATAAGAAAGAAATAGTGAGTTTATTGCGTGAATGCAAAATAGCAAATGAAAACGAAATTCAAGGTTTTTCAGAGTTAGAAGTGGATCAGTGCGAACAAGCGATAGGTACAATTTTACCGAACCAATATCGTGAATTCCTTTTGGCGATTGGTCACGATGCAGGATTGCTCTTTCAAGGAACGGATATATTATTTCGAAATATTGAAAATCTCTTGGAACTTAGAAAAGAAGCTGAAGACTTACTGGAAGAAAATGAAGAAATTTTTAACTTACCATCTGATGCTTTTGTCTTCTCAATGCATCAAGGATATGAATTCAACTACTTTGTTATATCGGAAGGTAATGACCCTCCAGTTTATCAGTATGTTGAGGGAGACGGTTCTCCTGTTTTAGTTTGGGATAGCTTTAGTACATTTCTTGGAAAATCAATAAATTCATGTGCTCAAGCTATTAAAGAAGGGATTATTCCCTTGTAATAATCGCAGCGTATGACCGTCACGCCCTTTAGGTGTTCCTATTTTGCTGCCAGGCTTGCGAAGATTCTGATGAGCACGGCTATTGCCCGGTATGCGCTAATGAGCTGCTGCGTTATGTTGGAAGCCTGCTTAATCGCTAACGAACCTAATAGGAGTGTATCAGGAAGTTCGGTGGAGCAGCTGCCCACCGAACTTCTTGGCGTTGCCCCGATAAATATCGCCGTGAAAGAGCTAAAATAGGTGGATAGGACTGGGAAAATGGGACGATAGATTCAGGTTTTTACTCCATTTTTGTAGAGATCTAGACAAATTCTCTTGAATTATTAAAGAAATGTCTACCTATATGGAGCTAAATGCCGATATACTTAATAGAGCAGTTGTTATTTATTTAGAGGTGGGGGGTTCTTCAATGATTAATGTCACAGTAGAACGTAAGCGACAGCTGGATTATACAGGAATCAAGGAACAGGATTTACAGCTACTTGCTGAATGCAGGCCTATTTTTAAGCAGGTGGTCAATGAGGTTGTTGATCGCTTTTACGATAATGTGGGACTCTATCCCGAATTGGTAGATTTAATGAAAAAATTCAGCAATGTGGAGCGCTTGAAAGGGACGCAGCGAGAATATTGGCTGTCTCTTGCTGACGGTGTTATTGATGAAGAGTTTATTGAAAACCGAATTAAAATCGGTCTCGTGCATTCCCGAATCGGTCTGACAACCGACTGGTATCTAGGTACATATATGACTTACTTGAACATTTCGACCGATGTATTTGAGCGTGTGCTGCCAGATGGCTGGAAGCCGGTTATTCACTCCCTGTCCAAGATGTTCAATCTGGACTCGCAATTCGTGCTTGAAGCCTATAACCGCGCAGAGTACATGAAGGTGCAAGAGCTTGCGGATGAGCGTGCAACTATGCTTACTACGGTAACGGAAGCGGTGCAGCAGCTGGCAGGCCTCATGGTCGAGCTGGAAGAGGGCGCACAGTCGATTGCTGCCACAGCGCTGTCTACTTCGGATTCACAAGCGAAAGCGCATTCTTTGCTTGGAGAGCTGCAGGGCGAGCTTGACGGCATTACGGAGATGGGGGCGATGATTCGGGAAATAGCCGATCAGACGCACTTGCTGGGGCTAAATGCCGCCATTGAAGCGGCGAGAGCCGGGGATCATGGGCGAGGCTTCGAGGTTGTTGCCAATGAGGTGCGCAAGCTCGCTGCGTCGTCACGCGGAGCCCAGGAAACGATTCAAAATAAGCTTAGTGAAATTGAGAAAAAGGTGAATTCCGTCCGTAAGGAGTCTGATCAGACGTCGGCGGAAGCGCGTAATCAAGCGGCAAAATCGCAGGAGCTTGCTTCTTTTGTGAAAATGGTCGATGAGGTCGCCAAAGATTTAAGCAAGCTTAATGCAGCATCCGAATAAACCATATTGAGTAGAAGATAAACTGACAAAAAGCCGAAATCCTCCAGCGCGAGAGTTTCGGCTTTTTTGTGATATATAAGTTGACATGAATATTCGGTTTTAGTATGATTGAGCTATAGAAATGGACGATTTTATGAAATTTAACGTCATAAAAACTAACATTAATATGCTATTGGATCAAAAACGATCATTATTGTTACAGGATTTAGATGTGAGGTTTAGCCATCTTGGAGGAGGCGGTTGGCATGTCGACGGCCAGACAGTCGCAGTCGCATTATTATGATTCACAATCCTTTTATGATGAAATGTTTGAAAAGGATTTCTCCGTTCGTCCCCACTATGAAAGCGTTCATCGCTTGTTCGGGAAAATTAAGCCCTCTGAGCTAAACATTCGTCAGCATGCCCTCAATCAGCGAATGCTGGAGGAGGGCATTACCTTCACGCTGTACAGCAGCAATCAAAATGAGCCTCTGGAGCGGACGATTCCGTTCGACTATATTCCCCGTGTCATTCCCCGGCATGAATGGGACAATATTGACCGCGGTGTGCGTCAGCGCATTCGCGCCCTTAACGCCTTCACCCATGACATCTACCATCAGCAGCACATTGTAAAGGATGGCGTTATTCCCCGCAAAATGATCGTATCCAACATTTATTTCCGCCCGGAAATGGTTGGTTTGGATGTGCCCGCAGGCGTGTATATTACAGCCTCGGGCATCGACTTGATCCGAGATGAGAAGGGGCGGTACTTTGTGCTGGAGGACAATTTGCGATCTCCCTCCGGCTTCTCTTACTTGTTCAAGGGCAGGACGCTGATGAGCGAGCTATTCCACGACCTGTATTTGTCCTCGTCTGTCCAGAGCATCGAGCGAAGCCTCAACTGCTTCCTCAGCTCGCTTCGCGCGCTTGCCCCGAGCGGCAAGCGTGATCCGCTTATTGTGCTGCTTACGCCGGGCTCCTACAACTCGGCCTATTACGAGCATACTTTCCTCGCTCAGCAGCTTGGTATTCATCTTGTGGAGGGTCGTGATCTCGTTTATAAGGATCACAACATTTATTTGCGGGATTTGCGCGGACTTCGCAAGGTGGATGTTATTTATCGGCGGATCGACGATGAGTTTATAGATCCGCTTGCTTTTCAGCCGGATTCGCTGCTAGGTGTTCCGGGGCTGATGAATGCTTATCGCGCAGGTAATGTGGCGATTGCTAACGCTCCGGGCACCGGGGTTGCCGACGATAAGGCTGTTTATGCGTATGTGCCGGATATGATTCGTTATTATTTGGGCGAAGAGCCGATTTTGCATAATGTGCCAACCTATATTTTGTCGCGCAAGGAAGAGCGGGAATATGTGCTGGATCATCTCTCGGAGCTGGTCGTGAAGGAAACCTCACTCTCCGGCGGCTATGGCATGTTAATTGGCCCAAGCGCGACAACAGCGGAAATAAAAGCATTCGCTGAAGCGATTAAGCTCGATCCAGAGCGATATATCGCCCAGACGACGATGAAGCTTTCACGAGCGCCGATCATGATGGATGGCGTCATGACACCGCGCCATATTGATTTAAGAGCTTTTGCGCTAATGGGTGAGGAAACACATGTCATACCTGGCGGGCTGACGCGTGTCGCAATGACGGAAGGCTCGCTAGTCGTCAATTCCTCGCAAGGCGGCGGCGTTAAGGATACATGGGTGCTCAGCCGCTAAGTCTGAATGCTTCTAAGCCTCGAAGCGGTAAAGCTGCTAAACCGGTGAGCCGGCAGGGATCAATGAGGCGGGAAGCCTAATAATCGGAGGGATGACTATGCTTAATCGGAATGCGGAGGCATTATTTTGGATTGGACGCTACATGGAACGGGCGGAAAACCATGCGCGTTTAATTGATGTCCACTATCACTTGCAGGCAGAGGATGGTGCAGATGCGGAGGCTGTGGTTCTAGGGCAGGGAACTGCTGCTGCGACCTGCAAATGGTCGCGTATCGTGGATGCGCTGGGCAGCAGGGAGTCCTTTGTCCAGCAATACGGCAGCTACAGCGAGCAGGATGTGCTGCGGTATATGACGCTTGACCGCGACCATTCGAATTCAATTGTGTCCTGCGTCAGTCACGCCCGGGGCAATCTGCGCACGCTGCGCGAGAAGGTGCCGAGCGAGATGTGGGATGCCGTCAACGGCTTTTATTTGTGGCTGCGAGAGAAGCAGCCGGAGGATTTAATTTCGGAATCACCGCATTTATTTTTTGGGAAAATCAAGGAATGGACGGCGCTGTTCCAAGGGATCAGCCAGTCTGTCATGCCGCGTGAAAATGAGTGGCATTTTATTGAATGCGGCCGCTATCTGGAGCGGGCTGAAAATACGCTGCGCATTATTAAAGCAGCTTATAATACGGTCATTGCGAGCGGGGAGAGCTGGAGCAATGCGACAGGCGCATATTCATACTTGCAGGCCATGCTGCGATCGCTGAGCGGCTATCAGGTGTTCCGGCGTTATTATGCCGATGGCATGTCGGTGGAATCAATCGTCGATTTTGTTATCTTGAATGAAGTGTTCCCGAGGTCGGTGCATTTTGCGCTGCATACGCTGGATGAGCATATGCGGGATATACGTTTTCAGGATATGCAGCTGCGCTCGGCGCATGACAAGGTCATTCGTCAGGTAAGCAAGGTGAAGGCGGATCTGGCCTGCCTGGACCGGGATGATGTTGCGCTGGACCGTGACGGGGCAATCGTCGGCCATTTGCTGGAGGCTTGCCAGACGCTGGGCGGCACCTTCGCCAAAACCTTTTTTCGCATGGGGGAGGCCAGTGCATGAAGCTGAACATTTCGCATGTGACGCAATACGATTATGGCACGCCCGTTACGGACAGTGTCAATGAAATTCGTCTGACGCCGAGTACGGATGAACGCCAGTCCTGCTATCAGCAGTCCATTGCGATTGAGCCGAATGCGCCGCTCTTCAGCTATGAGGATTTTTTCGGCAATCGGGTGCATTCGTTTTCGGTGAACGACTCGCACCGCAAGCTCACGATTCGTTCGCAAATGACCGTTGTGACGAAGGAGGCACTTACACCGGAGCAGCAGGCCGCCGCTCTGAACGGCGGCGGAGCGGCTGAAGTTGCCTGGGAATGGCTGCAATCAGAGGATGCGGGCAATCGTTTCGTGGAGTTTCTGCTGCCAACCGCTTATACGGCGCTGAGTCCAGAAGTAGAGATGTATGCAGTGGGCGTAGAGGATCGGAAAAATAATGGGCTGAGCGTATACGGCTGGCTGCTGGCGCTCTCCCAAAAAATTCGCACCGAATTTGTCTATGATCCAGATGCTACTACTGTGGAGACGAAGGCGAGCGACATGTTTGCACGCAGGCGTGGCGTATGCCAGGATTTTGCCCATCTGATGATCGCCTGCTGCCGTTCTCAGCAGGTTCCCGCCCGCTACGTGAGCGGCTATCATTTCGTTGGCGATTTGCAAGGCGGAACCGCAGATTTTGAGCAGGCGTCCCATGCATGGGTGGAAGCCTATGTACCTTCGCTCGGCTGGTGCAGCTTCGACCCGACGAATGAAGCTCCCGTAGGCGAGCGTTACGTAAAGCTGGGCCATGGACGAGATTATAAAGATATCGTTCCGGTAAAAGGCGTCTATCGCGGAAGTGGGCAGCAGATGCTTAAGGTGACGGTGGATGTTCGCAAATTAGAGGAATGAAGCAGGCGGGGAAACGTGAGAAAAGCCCTATGGGCGCATAGCTGTAGCTGCTTAAGCTTTGATACAGCTGCATATGCGCCCGAAGGGCTTTTTCGTTAGTTTTTTGGAAGGTTTAAATTCGAAGGCTTAGATTATTGAACGATGGTAAAATCATCAAAGTTCAAGCGGCTGCCGGATGTGCCGGCGACTACGATTTTGAAGCGTACCGCTGCACTTTCATTTACCGTAATCGTCTGCTCGGCTAACGACTGGCTGCTGGAGTAAGTGCTGCCGACGTCCGTCCAAGTGGAGCCGCCATTCAGCGACTTTTGAAGCTTCCATGTCGCTCCCGTATCGCTGCCAAAGCTTGCGTGCTTCACTTTGACGCTGGTCGCGCCGCCTGTCACACTGAAATTCATAGAGATAGAGCCTGCCGACCTGACTCTAGCAGCTTTCGTTCCGTTTTTCTTATCGGTAGCTAGATCGCCTAGCAGCGCATTATCAAAGGTCCATGAGCCTGAGCCGAGCGTAACCGTACCTGCCGTATAGGCTGCTTTCGTGCCTGTCTCGAAGGTTTCGTTCACAGCGCCGGATGTAGGCGGCTGTGATGTTGAGGCATAGCCGTAGGAGCCTTGCTTGAACGTGGAGCTGTCCCACCATTTGTAGCCGGAAGCCGGTGCTGCCCATGGTTCAGCCTGCGGCTGGGTTGACGTTTGCGGCGTTTCTATAGCAAGCAGCGCTGTTGCGCTGTCAAGCGTGAGGCCGCTTACTTGATTCAGTGCTGTGTAGCTTTCTTTAACAGCAAGCCAGTCCACAAGCTGCACGAGCAGCGCGCCATTGCTCGCTTCTGTGAAGCCGTCGTAAGTTGTTTTGGTACCGCCTGTTTCCTCACGCAAATATTTAGGCGTACTGTCTTCGACAGGAGAAGAGTCGCCGATGACGGCTACTTTGCCGAGACTGTTTTTTCCAATTGCCACATAAGGCCCTTCCGCAATTCCCCCGCCATTATAAACACCTTGGTCGACCGCATTGCCCCAAGCAGCCGAAGTCTGCTGTATGTAGACGATTCCCTTTGCTTTAGTCGGATCCGTAATGGCGATGGTCGATCCGGCATGCATCGTCACGGAATTAATGCCGCTAGTAATGCCAAAAGATTGTGACGCCGGCACGATCGTTCCTGAGTTTACATTGCCTAGCGCATTGTAACGGATGCGCATGCCGAAGTTATTCGACAGCCAGTCGGAGCTGGCTACACCTTGCATAGCGGCTGAACTGGCTTCCGCTGTGCTCATGCCTAGCGCAGGATTTGACCAAGCTCCCCGTCTGTAGCCATTGAATACTTCAGAGGAATCCCATCTGTTTTTATTGCGATCCGCGTTATAGTGGTCTGCGATGAAGAAAATGCTGCCTCCGCCCTGCACATACGAAAGCATAGCCTGCTGCTCGCTCGTCTTGAACGGCACGTTCGCTTCAGGAATAACGAAGACGTCATAGCCGCTTAAGTCTGTTAGCGTAATCGGGCCGCTTTTGCGAAGCTCCTTGACGTAATAGCCTCGGCCTGCAAGAGCTTGTCCAAAATCGGAAAAGCCGCCGTCGATGACCCAATCTGCCGCGCCTGCTGTTTGGGCATGGGCATTGTCGAACAGAATTTTTTTGCCATTGGCACTTCCTGAGGGCTGTAGGACGGGAGCTGGATCAGATGGCCCTTCCGCTAAGGAAACGGCCGTACTCGCCGACAAAGACATTGCTAAGATGAGTGCTCCAGCCGTCAATCGCTTCAAAAAATTACCCTTCATCATCAAACCTCCGCTTCTAGTAGTTGGTTCAAATAGAGTGGCTTCCTTGGTTGGAAGCTCAAGGCAATTGTACTATTTTTTCTAAATAATAGAAATAGATTCGCGTGAGAAAATTAATACATAGAGTGTTAAGTTTATGTAAGGGAAATTGAAAGAGCTGCTAATCGTTGCTGAATAGCTCGTTCAATACATTTTTTCTATTTTCAAGAAAGCGCCGGGTTAGCTGGTAGTGTGCCGTGTCCTCGTAGCGAATTTCTGCAACGGGCTTGGCGTCAAAATTGTAAATTTGCGCGTTCGGATACCCGAGCAAAATAGGCGAGTGAGTCGCGATGATGAACTGGGCATCGCGCTCTAAATCTTTAATGACGCGAAGCAGCGCGAGCTGGCGGGCTGGAGAAAGCGCGGCCTCAGGCTCGTCGAGCAGATAAATCGCTTTTTTGCCAAAACGGTGCTTAAACAACGATAGAAAGGCTTCGCCATGCGACTGCTCATGCAGCGATTTGCCCCCGTAATAGGGCAGGCTTTCGGGCACTGTATCAAGATAAGAGGCGAATTGATAGAACGTTTCTGCGCGCAGGAAAAAGCCGTTCGTGAGCTTGGGCATCCAGGAAAGCCGGATGTAGGGACCAAGTGCGGATTCAGAGGCATCCACGTCATAGCTGTTGTTGCGCCCGCCGCCAGCGGTGTTAAAGCTGCATTGATAGGCTATAGCCTCTAGAAAGGTAGACTTTCCGGAGCCATTTTCGCCTACAAAGAAGGTGATATGGGTATGAAAATGTAGCTTGCTCATTGACTGGATGACAGGTATGGAAAAGGGATAGGTGCTGGAATTGGGAATACGCTCCTTGAGTAGTTCTGCACTCCGTAAATACAAGGCTTTCAGCTCCTTTGGCAGAAAGGGATAGTTTATTTTATTTTAACAGATAGAAGGTGGGGCTGCATTTGGAGGGGCTAGGGGGAATGTTTTGTGACTTATTGTGATAGTCCAAGGTCTGACAAACATATGACCTAATATAGATTATTAAGTTCGAGGGGGATGTTCTTGTTGGGTTCCTATAAGAAGCGAATGAGCAAAATATCCTCATGCGATAATCCGAAACGTAAGCCAAGAAAAAAAGCGAGATGCGAACATAAGAAAAAGCGTCCTTGTAAACGAAAGGCCGTTCATAAACATAAATTTCCTGAACCGCCATGCTGTCCTGTTCCTGTAGTAGGGCCGACAGGCCCTCCGGGTCCAAGGGGGGCAGATGGCAAGCGTGGGCCTCAAGGTGTGCAGGGAGAGCAGGGTCCAGCAGGGATGACTGGAGCAGATGGGCTGCCCGGGATGACAGGAGCAACTGGAGCTACAGGTGCGGAAGGCGTTGCAGGGGTGACCGGCCCGACCGGAGCAACAGGGATAACAGGAGTTACTGGACCGACTGGACCGACTGGCGGCACGACGGGTCTAACAGGGGCAACTGGCGTGACGGGATCGACTGGGACGACGGGAGCGACAGGAATAACTGGATCGACGGGACCAACCGGACCAACGGGTGGCGCAACGGGAGATACTGGTGCAACAGGGTCGACAGGGGCGACTGGCGAAGCAGGATTAACGGGGAACACGGGAGCGACCGGAGCAACAGGGAACACAGGAGCGACGGGTTCGACGGGAGCAACTGGGTCAACAGGCGAGACAGGGGCAACAGGGAACACAGGAGCAACGGGTCCGACGGGAGCAACTGGGTCAACAGGTGAAACAGGAGCAACGGGCTCGACTGGAGCAACTGGGTCAACAGGTGAAACAGGAGCAACAGGGAACGCAGGAGCGACGGGAGCAACAGGGAATACAGGAGCAACTGGGTCAACAGGTGAAACAGGAGCGACGGGTTCGACGGGAGCAACTGGGTCAACAGGCGAGACAGGAGCGACGGGTTCGACGGGAGTAACTGGGTCAACAGGTGAAACAGGAGCAACAGGGAATACAGGAGCGACGGGTTCGACTGGAGCAACTGGGTCAACAGGCGAGACAGGAGCGACAGGCCCAACGGGAGCAACTGGGTCAACAGGTGAAACAGGAGCGACGGGTTCGACGGGAGCAACTGGGTCAACAGGCGAGACAGGAGCGACGGGTTCGACGGGAGCAACTGGGTCAACAGGCGAGACAGGAGCGACGGGCTCGACGGGAGCAACTGGGTCAACAGGTGAAACAGGAGCAACAGGGAACGCAGGAGCGACGGGAGCGACGGGAGCGACAGGAGACACAGGAGCGACAGGCCCAACGGGAGCAACTGGGTCAACAGGCGAAACAGGAGCGACGGGTTCGACTGGAGCAACTGGGTTAACAGGCGAAACAGGAGCAACGGGAAGCACCGGAGCAACAGGCCCAACGGGAGTAACTGGGTCAACAGGTGAGACAGGGGCAACGGGGAATACAGGAGCGACGGGTTCGACTGGAGCAACTGGGTCAACAGGCGAAACAGGAGCAACGGGTGCGACGGGGGCAACTGGGTCAACAGGCGAGACAGGAGCGACGGGTTCGACGGGTGCAACTGGGTCAACAGGCGAGACAGGAGCGACGGGTTCGATGGGGGCAACTGGGCCAACAGGCGAGACAGGAGCGACGGGTTCGACGGGAGCAACTGGGTCAACAGGTGAAACAGGATCAACAGGGAACACAGGAGCGACGGGTCCAACGGGAGCAACTGGGTCAACAGGTGAAACAGGAGCAACAGGGAACACAGGAGCGACGGGTTCGACGGGAGCAACTGGGTCAACGGGTGAAACAGGAGCGAGAGGTTCGACGGGAGCAACCGGAGCAACAGGCGAGACAGGAGCAACAGGGAACACAGGAGCAACAGGTGAGACAGGAGCAACAGGTCCGACGGGAGCAACTGGAGCGACAGGCCCAACGGGAGCAACTGGGTCAACAGGTGAAACAGGGGCAACGGGAAACACAGGAGCGACGGGTTCGACGGGAGCAACAGGGAACACAGGAGCGACGGGTCCAACGGGAGCAACTGGGTCAACAGGTGAAACAGGAGCGACGGGTTCGACGGGAGTAACTGGGTCAACAGGCGAGACAGGGGCAACGGGGAATACAGGAGCGACGGGTTCGACGGGGGCAACTGGGTCAACAGGCGAGACAGGAGCGACAGGCCCAACGGGAGCAACTGGGTCAACAGGTGAGACAGGAGCAACGGGAAACACGGGAGCGACAGGCCCAACGGGAGCAACTGGGTCAACAGGTGAGACAGGAGCAACAGGGAATACAGGAGCGACGGGTTCGACGGGAGCAACCGGAGTAACAGGAAACACCGGAGCAACAAGCCCAACGGGAGCAACGGGAGCAACGGGAGCAACGGGAGCAACGGGAGCAACGGGAGCAACCGGAGCAACAGGGAATACAGGAGCAACGGGTCCGACGGGAGCAACGGGAAACACGGGAGCGACGGGGTCGACTGGAGCAACTGGGTCAACAGGTGAGACAGGAGCAACAGGGAATACAGGAGCGACGGGTTCGACGGGAGCAACCGGAGTAACAGGAAACACCGGAGCAACAAGCCCAACGGGAGCAACGGGAGCAACGGGAGCAACGGGAGCAACGGGAGCAACGGGAGCAACGGGAGCAACGGGAGCAACGGGAGCAACGGGAGTAACGGGAGCAACGGGAGCAACAGGAGCAACGGGAGCAACGGGAGCAACAGGAGCAACGGGAGCAACAGGAGCAACAGGAGCAACGGGAGCAACAGGAGATACAGGAGCAACGGGAGCCACAGGGCCTAACTTTGCTACGCAAGGGTTTTCAGCGTTCCTTGCAACGCTTACGACTTCTGTTAGTGCGCAGCTAACGAATTGGTCTACAGCTAGTCCCTATTTTAGCGATCCCAATTTTAATGCGGTTACGGGCAACTATACGGTTCCCACAACGGGGAGGTACGCGATTAAGGCCACAATTAACTATGCAACAACAGCTGCTATTACAATTACGCTCGGTGCAGCCGTTAATCCAGCTTTTGTTGTCCAGCGGACATCGCCAATTGCCACGCCTCTAATTACTGGCCTGTTCCCGGTTCTCAATGTCAACGTTGCTCTTGTCTTAACCTTAAGAGCGATTCTAGGCAGTGGAACGGTCACTTTAGCTGGAGACGTAACGCTTAATGCCGGAGACGTTATCGGTCTATTTTATGCGGCAAATGGGCTTACCATATCCTTGAACTTAGGCAGTGGTGCAACAAATGGTATCGTTTGGTCCGTACACGAATTGACCTAACGCAGTATGGCAACTACTAGTTCGATTAATAATGTCGAGGTGAGCAAAATGATTTCCATTAGTCTGTGTATGATTGTCAAAAACGAAGAAGATACCCTCGGCCGCTGCTTATCTTCCATCCACGATTTAGTTGATGAAATTATTATTGTTGATACGGGTTCAACAGATCGTACGAAATTCATCGCCAGCAATTATACCGAGCTGATTTTTGATAGGGAATGGACGGATGATTTTGCTGCTGCTAGAAACTATGCATTCAGCAAGGCCGGGAAGGACTATATTTTTTGGCTCGATGCGGATGATATGCTGCTTGAAAATGATCGTGAAAAACTTGCTATTTTAAAGGCAGAGCTGAGCCCAGAGGTCGACTCCGTCCGAATGAACTATCATTTAGCCTTCGATGAATATGGCAATCTGACATCCAGCATTAGCCGCAACCGACTCGTCAAAAGGGTGAACAACTACCGATGGATTGGCGCGGTGCATGAGTATTTAGAGGTGTGGGGAAACATTGAAAGCAGCGATATTGCCGTTATCCATAACAGTCTTCATCATGACCGTAACCGTAATTTAATGATTTATGAAAAACGTCTGGAGCGCGGCGAGACATTTACTCCTCGTGATCTTTATTATTATGCGAATGAGCTTCGCGACCACGGAAAATATGAACAAGCGATTTTGCATTATGAAAAATTTCTTTCGACGGGCGAAGGCTGGGTGGAGGATAATGCGGCGACATGCGGTAAGCTGGCGGATTGCTATAACCAGCTTGGAGATGCAGAGCGGGAGCTTGAGTCGATACTAAGATCGTTTCAATATGGCAGTCCGCGCGCAGAGTTTTGTTGCCGGCTAGGATATTATTTTTTGCAGCAAAAAGATTTCGAGACGGCTGGTTACTGGTATAACCTCGCCATTGAGCGTGGGCAGTCCGACCAACGGCTGGGCTTTGTCAATGTGGCCTGCTCAACCTGGCTGCCGCATCTTCAGCTATGCGTCTGCTATGATCGTTTAGGTGATTACGAGCAAGCGTATCGGCATAATGAGGCTGCCCGAGCTTTCCGGCCAGATGATCCGAGAGTGCTGCAAAATAAAGCCTACCTGGAGTCGTTGCAGGTGCAAGCGGAATAACGCTGATCATATAAAAAAGCAGCAGACTAAGCGTTATCTTAGTCTGCTGCTGTATCGGCCTGTTTAAGCTTTAGCTGCCCAGATTTCGATTTCTATTTTTATTTCGGGCAGTCCTAATTCGGAAAGATAACCAATCGTCATAGAAGGATATTGAATGCCGAATAGCTCCGCCCATTTTTCGTAGAGATAATCCCAGTCTATTTTTTCAGTGGCCCATATGTTCACCTTAATAATATGCTCGGAGGTTAATTGCTCGGATTTCAGTAAAAAGTTGATGTTAGCAAACATATTGTTAATTTGTTCATTCAAAGTGTTCGGAATGTTGCCGTTTTGGTCCGTTCCAATTTGTCCGGAAGTTACAAACAGCTCGGCATTTCTCGGAACCTTTGTAATGTGACTGTAATTTCCTACTGGACTAGGCATACCTGCTGGATTTTTTCTAATAATTCCTACATTTTTCATACATCTTCGCCTCTCATTTTAAGATTTCTGCTATTTTTAACCAGTCGATTTGGGCGGACTTCACCCGTGAAATGACTTTTAGAAAAAAACAGCAGTCGAGTATCCGTAGCCAGAGGAGATGAAAAATAGCGATTTTTTCTTCATGAACGGACACTCCTTTCTCTTAAAATTAGGAAGCTTTAATCTATGTTAAAGTGTAAGCGAAATGATATGCGGAGTCAAATGTTTGCCAACTGTGCAATTACAGAGCGGCCTCCCGATCTGCTGCGTTAGATTTTAGTTGTATTAATAAGAAAGGCTTGGAGCTAAAGGTTTTTTTTCTCTTTGGCTTGTTATCCCCTTAGCTCAGAAACGTGGGTCAGGAAATTGTAAGGTTGATGACCAATCTGAAGACAAGATTCGTTTATCGTCAGTGGAGGTGACGAAGTGCGTTCTGAGCTAAGGGGATAACCTCCAAAAGCAGAACAAAAGGGAACAGGTGAGGAGATAAGGAGATAGAGGTGAGGCGAGAGGGGGAGGCGTCAACCGGATTATGCTTATAACATGCAAAAAAATGCGAGAAGCTGCCTCAAGGCCGCGTCCCGCATTTTTTAAATATTGTCAGAGCAAGGGGATGCTCTGCCCCAAAACTTCAGTAAGGATGGTCATACCTTAAACAAACTTGCGGCTTGTTTTTTTGCCGTCGCAGCTGAACACGATTTTTTTGTCCTCGACGACGGTTTCGAGATGGACGGATTTGCCCCAAAGATAGACGACATGCGGCAGCGTGCGCTCGACATATTTCAGATCAAGCTCCATGCCTTCATATTTATGCAGCAAGTACAGCTCGCCTACACGGTTGAAATCGCCATCAGTCACGAACAGGCTGGGGAAGCCGCCGTTCACTTTGGAATAAACAAGCTGGTCGCGGATGTTTTCCCACGATTTATCGGTTATTTTCCACTCGGGTCCCTTCTTCTCGAAAACATACAGATCCAGCTCCTTAACCAAATCCTTGGTTAAATAATTGCGGAGAAACGAGATATCTGAATCGAGCTCGCGTACCTCGAACATTTTTTCCCGGCCCTTGCCCGGCACGCGCCCGAAGCGCCGCTGCTCCTCTGCCGTCGGCTTATCCCAACGCTTCTCAATATCCTCGAAAATTTTCAACCCCAAATAATAAGGATTCAGCGTGTGCCGGGAGGGTACGACGACGGAGGAGTTCAGCTTGGCAAATTCAATCGTTTCCTCGCTCGTCAGGTCAAGCTCGCGAATAATGCGCTGATGCCAGTAGGACGCCCAGCCTTCGTTCATAATTTTCGTCTCCAGCTGCGGCCAGAAATACAGCATTTCATCGCGCATCATCGACATAATATCGCGCTGCCAGTCTGTAAGCTGGGGCGAATATTCCTCGATAAACCAGATCAAATCCTTTTCCGGCGCTGGCGGGAAGTGCTTTGGCGGCGGCGTTTGATCCTGATGCTGTGTTTCATCCGGGTCAAGTCCCCATAAATCCTCGTATTCGGATGGGGTCGTCATATGGACAGAGCGGTTCTGCTCCGTCGTCAGCATTTCAATATAGCGGGTTTTATCAAGCTGATAGGGCTTAATAATTGCCGAGTCCACATGCTCCTGAATAGCAAGCACAGCATCAATAAATTTCTCGACCGCTTCCAGGCCGTAATCCATTTCATACTGCTGAATACGTTCCGCTGTAGCGGACATGCTTTCGACCATATTGCGGTTGGAGGTACTGAAACGGGCGTTATTTTTGAAAAAATCACAATGGGCGAGAACGTGCGCGACGATCAGCTTATTCTGAATAAGTGAATTGCCCTGCAGCAGGAAGGCATAGCAGGGGTTAGAGTTAATGACGAGCTCATAAATTTTGCTCAGTCCAAAATCATATTGCAGCTTCATTTTGTTGAAGGTTTTCCCAAAGCTCCAGTGGCTGTAGCGCGTCGGCATGCCATATGCTCCAAACGTATAAATAATGTCGGCTGGGCAAATCTCATACCTCATCGGATAGAAATCGAGGCCAAAGCCTTGAGCGATTTCCGTAATTTCATCGATGGACCGCTCCAATGCGCGGATCTCATCCTGGTTCATCAGCCATCCCCCCGTACTTGATAATACCGTTCATACCATAGGTATGTGCAGTGGGCCAAGTTTATGTCGTGTTGGGGAAGAGTTTATAAATTGTAACGCTCATATTCACAGCCACACAGCATATATTAGCAGATAGTGACTGCTGGGTGTGCAGTTTACCCATGGACAGGAGGAGGGTTATTTATGAGCGAATCTGAAAATACGAGGCAAGGCTACTCCCCTATTCCCCAGCCGATTCGCAGCGATGGAGCAGGCGGCCCGGATTTAGGGCCGCGAGATGTAATGAGGGACTTGGAAAATCCGGATATGCTAGTTCCTCCTGTAACGGATGCTGGCCTCGTTCCCAATATGAAATTTTCATTTTCGGACGCCCATATGCAGTTGAATCAAGGAGGGTGGTCCCGTGAGGTAACAGCCCGCGAGCTGCCGATTGCGACAACGCTGGCAGGCGTCAATATGTCGCTCATTCCGGGCGGGGTCAGGGAAATGCATTGGCATCAACAGGCAGAATGGTCCTACATGCTGCTTGGTCATGCAAGAATTACAGCGGTGGACCAGAACGGAAGAAACTTCATTGCGGATATTGGACCGGGTGACTTGTGGTATTTTCCGCCGGGAATTCCACATTCGATTCAAGGACTGGAGGGAGGCTGTGAGTTTTTGCTTGTGTTTGACGATGGGAATTTCTCGGATTTGAACACGCTGTCAATTTCCGATTGGTTTGCCCATACGCCGAAGGAGGTGCTTTCGGCTAATTTTGGCGTGCCTGAGAGTGATTTCGACCATATTCCAGATGATCAGGTTTATATATATAAAAGCACGGTTCCCGGCTCTATTGAGAGCCAGAAGGTAGAATCGCCATACGGAACTATCCCGCAGTCGTTTAAGTTTGAGCTGTTAAAGCAGCCCCCTATCATTACGCCTGGAGGCAGTGTGAGAATCGTTGATTCCTCCAATTTTCCAGCATCTAAAGCGATTGCAGCAGCACTTGTCGAAATTAAACCCGGCGCTATGCGCGAGCTGCATTGGCATCCGAATAACGACGAGTGGCAATATTATTTATCGGGACAGGGCCGAATGACTGTATTTACCGGCAATGGAAACGCGCGGACGTATGATGTGCGGGCAGGCGATGTCGGTTATGTACCCTTTGCCAGCGGTCATTATGTGCAAAATACCGGAAATACAACTCTATGGTTTCTGGAAATGTTCAAAAGCGACCGCTTCGCAGACGTTTCCCTTAACCAGTGGATGGCACTTACTCCAAAGGAGCTTGTAAAAAGCAATCTCAACGTAGATGAAGCGTTTGTATCCAAGCTGCGCAAGGAAAAATGGCCCGTTGTTAAGTATCCGGGCTTTTAAGCAGGACTATGGCTGGACTATGTGCGTCTGAGCTTAGCCTATGGAAGAGGCTGGACAAAAGCAGGCAAACTCGCTATTATGAATAATAATTCATTATAATGGATTTTTATTCATAAGGGAGAGTGTTAAGCTTGCAGCATTTTTTATCTTTTGAGCATACAACGAAGGAGCAGCTTCAGAGTATCATCGAACAGGCGGTTGAGATTAAGCGCAACCTGCAAGTCTACAGTAAGGCGGCCGACAACAAGGGGCTGCTGATGCTTTTTCAAAAAAGCTCAACAAGGACGAATCTTTCTTTCCAATCCGGCATGAACCAGCTTGGCGGCTACGTCGTTCCGATGGATTGGAACAGCAGCAATTTCAGCATCTCGCCGATACAATACGAATCGCGTTACGTCTCCCGAAACAGCGACATCATTATGGCACGGCTTAAAAATCATGCCGATCTGCTGGAGCTGGCGCGTTATGCGACTGTCCCGGTCATCAATGGGTGCTGTGATAGATACCATCCATGTCAGGCTCTGGCTGATCTGATGACGATCTATGAGGTGGCGGGTACCTTTTCTGGTATAACGCTTACTTATGTTGGCATTCATAACAATGTGGCCAATTCTCTCGTGGAGGGCTGTATGCTGCTGGGCATCAAGCTGCTGCTTGTTACACCGATCATTAATGAACCATCGTGGAACCAGAAGCTGATGCAAAATGCGCTGCAAAGCGGCTGGGTGGAACAGCTCGACAGCTTGCAGGATGCAGTTGCTCGATCTCAATTTGTATATACGGATACATGGGTCGATATGGAGTTTTATAAAGAGGAATTTTATCAAGAGGAAAAAAGGCGCCGCATTGAGGTGATGCTTCCGTATCAATTGAACAGCAGCACGCTTGCTGGCAGCGCGCCTTATATTATGCATGATATGCCGATTCATCCGGGCTTTGAGATCGCAGAGGAGCTGGTGGAATCGGAGCATTCGCTCATTTATCAGCAGGCGGAAAATCGGATGCATGCTCAAAAAGCGCTGCTGCTGCATCTTCTCCAATAATTCTCCGGCTTCACTGGCGGGACATGCCTTCAAGTAAAGTTGAAGGGCGAGTCCCGTCGGCGAGCCGGAGTTTTTTTTATAATGGAAACAGTCGGTCATTGGCAATGAAAGGGTATGTATAGTAATATAAAATTATGATCTTATCGAAATTTTAAATACAATTTTTGTAAGAAGTTATTAAATGAGAGAGAGTATGAGGATAAAATTGTGCTTCATCTTACTTTAGAATCAATCATTCACGGGCTGTTGTATATTATGGCGGCTGCACTCATGTTTATTGTTTTTACTCCAAGATCGCTGGGCTCTACGATGAAACGCAGGCTGTTGTTTGTGGGGCTGCTCGTCGTATTTACAACGGTATTTCTGAGCCTGGAGGATATTGATCCCCTCGTGTATGCTCTGCATCTGACCTCAGTCTCTCTGGCTCTTGCTGTGCTTTATAAAGGACTGCTTCCAGGCGTGATTACAGGAATGGTGCTTTTTTTTGGAGGTGCCTTGCTGTATGGCAATCACTGGCTGCCAACAGGGACAGCGATTGGTCTGATGCTGCTGATAGGAGGG
This sequence comes from Paenibacillus sp. KS-LC4, assembly GCF_036894955.1. Classification (NCBI taxonomy): domain Bacteria; kingdom Bacillati; phylum Bacillota; class Bacilli; order Caryophanales; family Paenibacillaceae; genus Paenibacillus; species Paenibacillus sp. KS-LC4. The sequence continues at coordinate 1,705,591 of NZ_CP145905.1, forward strand.
GTATTCCACTTTAAGATAAAGCCAAATACCCAGCAAAAGCTTAGCCTTGTCAATCTGTTCCTCGTCTCGTTACATATGCTGGCCTTTATTGGTGTTTCCTTGGCGCTTGGACATGATTTTAATACGGTGCAGCTCATTGTTATCGCTGTTGGAGCGGCGTTTTCGTCGTTGCTGATTAGCTTTATTTATTTTAATGTGAAAAACCGGGAGTGGTACGAGCAGATGCTCGTTATTTCCGAAAAAAATCAAATCGTTGGCCAGCTCGCTGCCTCCATTTCGCATGAAATCCGCAACCCGCTTACAACGACGCGAGGCTTTCTTCAAATGATGGGGAGACAGCAGTTGGATCGCGAGACATTTGAGCGCTACCGCACCTATGCCTTTGAAGGTATTGATCATGCAAATGCGATTATTACCGATTATTTGAATTTTTCGAAGCCTTGTGAAGAAGAGCGTCGCCGACTGAATGTGAAGGATGAAATTGACGGAGTCATTCCTTGGCTAAAGCCTTATTCTGTGATGTCGAACATTACGGTCGAGGTTTATCATTTATCAAAGGAGCCGCTCATTATTAACGGAGAGGTCAAGAAATTTCAGCAATGTATGCTCAACATTATGAAAAACGGCATTGAGGCTATGCCTGAAGGAGGCAAGCTGACGGTGCAGACCGAGCTGGTGCGCAATCACATTCAAATTCTGGTTCGCGATACGGGCTGCGGAATGAGTCGAGCACAAGTTAAGAGGTTAGGCTTGCCTTATTATACGACAAAGGAGCGGGGAACGGGGCTCGGACTGATGGTTGTCATGAATATGGTCAAGGAGATGAACGGCAATATATTTTTTCACAGTAAAATGAATCAAGGAACGATATGCGAGCTTCAGCTGGAACGAGCTTCTGCTGCTCCTGAATAGCGAATCGAGTGTGCAGGTCAGAAAGCGCATTGTGGAAAAAGATGGTTGATGGAGAGTGCCGAAGCAGCTCCTCAACCGTCTTTTTTATTTGGAGAAAACGATTGAAAGCGTTATTAATTCGTGCTTGCGTTCTGCTGCTGCATAGTGTTTAATGATTATATGGATTGTAAATTTATTATCTGATTAACAAAAATATTAATCTTATGAGGTGAGCTAATGTCAAAACAAGCAAAGCTGATCGTTGATAAGGATTTTGTAGTAGGTGAAGTCGATAAAAGAATTTATGGCTCGTTTATCGAGCATTTGGGCCGAGCGGTATATGGCGGTATTTATGAAAAAGACCATCCGCAGGCGGATGAACAGGGGTTTCGCTCCGATGTGCTGGAGCTTGTAAGAGGGCTGGATGTGCCGATTGTACGATATCCCGGAGGAAACTTCGTTTCCGGGTATAACTGGGAGGATGGCGTAGGCCCGCTAGATCAGCGGCCAAGACGTCTGGAGCTTGCTTGGCGCACGATTGAGCCGAACTGGATTGGCTTTAATGAATTTATGGACTGGTGCCGCAAAGCAAATACAGACGCGATGATGGCTGTGAATTTAGGAACGAGGGGCCCAGATGAAGCACGTAACCTCCTTGAATATTCCAATCATCCGTCAGGATCGTATTGGAGTGATTTGCGTATTCAGCACGGCTATAAGGACCCGCACAATATCAAAACCTGGTGCCTGGGCAATGAGATGGATGGCCCTTGGCAAATAGGCGCTAAAACAGCCGTCGAGTATGGACGTATCGCCAGCGAGACTGCAAAGGTTATGCGCTGGGTCGATCCCACGATTGAGCTTGTCGCTTGCGGCAGCTCAGGAATCGCCATGCCGACCTTCCCGGATTGGGAAGCTACGGTGCTGGATTTAGCTTATGATGAGGTAGATTATATTTCCCTGCATCAGTATTACGGAAACCGCGATAAGGATACAGCAAATTTCCTGGCACAATCTGTGGGAATGGACTCCTTCATTCATACGGTCATTTCTACAGCCGACTTTGTGCAGGCGAAGAAACGCAGCAAGAAGAAAATCAATCTTTCCTTCGATGAGTGGAATGTATGGTTCCATTCAAATGAAACGGATAAAAAAATTGACCCGTGGCAAATTGCCCCTCCGCAGCTGGAAGATATTTATACGCATGAGGATGCGCTGGTCGTTGGCTGTATGCTGATTAGCCTGCTCAAGCGAGCCGATCGTGTGAAGATGGCATGTATCGCGCAACTCGTCAACGTCATCGCTCCAATTATGACGACAAATGGCGGAGGAGCCTGGAAACAGACGATCTATTACCCGTATATGCACGCAAGCCTGTTCGGAAGAGGCGAGGTGCTTGTACCGCTCATGAGCTCGCCTAAGCATGACACGAAAGAATTTACAGATGTGCCTTATATTGAAGCGGTAGCTGTGCATAATGAAGAGAAGCAAGAGGTTACTGTGTTTGCCGTGAATCGTCATCTGGAAGAAAGCATTGCATTCGATATCGACCTGCGGAGCTTCGGTCAAGGACGAATTTTGGAGCATATTGTTTTGGAAAATGAGGATTTGTTAGCTTCCAATACAGCAGATGCGCCTAACCGCGTCACGCCGCACACGAATGGCAGCGCCGCATTGACGGATAAAGGACAATTTCAAGCTGTGCTGAATAAAGCATCATGGAATGTCATTCGAATTAAGCTGTAAATTCAAATGGGGAACAATCGCAAGCGTAGCTGAGGTGAGAGGGCTAAGCTTGCGGTTGTTCCCTCTCGTTTCATTTTATGCGATGATAGGGAGAGGAGGGGGGAAACAAAATGATTAAAGCCAATACAGATATAGCTTGGCTGCCGCTTTATGAGGCGCTGTCGAGTCAGGTGCGGCTTCATATTATAGATTTGCTGGCAGTAAGTCCGATGAATGTCAAAGAGCTTGCAGAGGCGCTGGGGCTTAGCAGCGCGATTGTGACGATGCATATCCGCAAGCTGGAGAAGGCGAATCTCATCGAGACGAAGATGGTACGCAAGCAGGGAGGCACGCATAAAATATGTACGCTTGCCAAGCAGCACATTGAAATCGAGCTGCCCCATCACACACGTGAAGTGAAAAAAATGCACGAAAGCACGGTGCCGATTGGACATTACACCGAATATGAAGTGCATCCGACCTGCGGCATCGCGACGGTGGAGAAGGTTATTGGACAATTCGATGACCCGCGCTTTTTTCTAGAGCCGGAGCGGATGAATGCGGGCATTTTATGGTTTGGCCGGGGATACGTCGAATATAAAATTCCTAATTATTTGCTGCCAGGGCAGCGGCCTAGCGCATTTGAGCTTGTGCTGGAGCTGGGCTCTGAGGCACCGGGCTACAATCCGAATTGGCTGTCTGATATTAGCTTCAGCCTAAATGGCACGACCATCGGCAAGTGGACAAGCCCTGGCGATTACGGGGGCACACGCGGCAAATATTCACCTTCCTGGTGGCATAGCAACCTGAATCAATACGGCTTGCTCAAAGTCATCCGCGTTCAGGAGGATGGCACCTTTGTGGATGGCCAGCAGGTAAGCGACGCTAGCGTGCAGCAGATTACAATGGATCGCAATCACTGGACGCTGCGCATTGCGGTAGATAAGGATGCTGCACATGTAGGTGGCCTTACGCTGTACGGCAAAGGCTTCGGTAATTACAGTCAGGACATTATGTTCAGGGTTTATTACGAGGAATAAGCACATGAATAAAAGCCGTATCGCAGTCAGATTGGGGGAGACTCTGACGATTGTGATACGGCTTTTATTTCCTCGCGAAACGGTTATTTTGCCGCGGGGGCGGCAAAGCCGTTTACGCTTGGTAGACGTTTGTGTGAGTGCAAGCTAATTTGTGCTAAAGCACCCGACGTGCCGTTGCGTAATTATTGCTCCACCAGCTGGAGCTTAAACTCGTAACGGTCACTCCAGGAGCGCCGTATGTATGAATAATTTGATTATTGCCGATATAAATGCCGACGTGATGAATAGGGGAATAGAAGAAAACGAGATCGCCAACTTTTAAATTGCTTCGAGATACGAACGAGCCGACCTTCGATTGGTCCTGCGAGCTTCTCGGCAAAGAAACACCAACGCTTGCAAAAACTTTTTTAGTGAAGGAGGAGCAGTCAAAAACGCGAGTTGAACTAGTGGGAGCGCTGAATTGATAAGGTGTTCCCATATAGCCTTTTGCCACAGAAACGATCTTGGCTTGGGTGGAGGCGGATGCCGCATAAGCTGCCGGTGCTTGGGTGAAAGGAACAGCAGATAAAGTAAGGGATGCGGTAAGTGCAAGGGATGCAGCCAGTTTACCAAAACGAAGTTTTTTCATGATGCGAATGCCCTCTCTTCTTTGGGTTGATAGCTTGTCTATTTATATGTTCTTAGCTATACAATACCACAAATAAAATTGAGAGTAATTTCCTCTGAGACCATAAAACTAGATTTAATAGTGCTTTGATACCAATTGTTAAAAATAGATGAGAAACTTCTCATTCTAATTCAGACTTAAATGAGAAGAATAATGAATGATTACGCATTCATTAGTTATTTTTTGTAAGTAAAAAATAACCCCCATGACCATTAAGGCCATAGGGGTTATACTGGTCAAAATCTATTCGTTCACCACTTATGCTTATTAACCTTCAAGCAGAAGCGTTTCTGGATCTTCAAGCATTTCTTTCACTTTAACGAGGAAGCGTACCGCTTCAGCGCCATCTACGATGCGGTGATCGTAGGAAAGGGCGATGTACATCATTGGACGGTTCTCAGAGCGCTCAGCGTCGATAGCTACTGGGCGAAGCTGAATTTTGTGCATGCCCAGAATACCAACCTGTGGTGCGTTGATGATTGGCGTGGACAGCAGCGAGCCGAACGTACCACCATTTGTAATGGTGAATGTACCGCCTTGCAGATCAGACAATCCGAGCGAGTTCGTACGAGCTTTGCCAGCAAGGTCAACGATTGAACGCTCGATTTCAGCGAAGCTCAGGCGGTCCGCGTCACGAACAACCGGAACCACAAGACCTTCCTTAGCCGATACGGCAATACCGATATCGTAGAACTGCTTTACAATAATATCCTCGCCCTCAATTTCAGCGTTTAGCAGCGGGAACTCCTTCAGAGCGCCAACGACAGCTTTGGTGAAGAAGGACATAAAGCCAAGACCAACCTCATGCTTGTCAAGGAACGATTGTTTCCGGCGTTTACGGATATCCATAATAGCGGTCATATCGACTTCGTTGAACGTTGTCAGCATGGCTGCGGTTCTTTGAGCTTCAACTAGACGATTTGCAATCGTTGCGCGGCGACGCGACATTTTTTTGCGCTCGTAAGGCTTGGCCGATTGGAATTTAGGTGCAGCTGGCGCTTTAGCGGCAGGAGCAGCCGGTGCTTGCGACGCTGCCGGCTGTGTGCCATGCGAGCGCACATCATCGGAGCTAACGCGGCTAAGCGGATCGCGGGATTGAACCTGCGTCAGGTCAATGCCTTTTTCCCTTGCAAGCTTTCTTGCAGCAGGGGAAGCGGCAACTTGACCGCCTTTGCTGTCTGCATCTGCTACTGGAGGCGCGATAGGCGCAGGGGCTGCTGCTTCAACAGCTGGCGCAGCCTTCGCCGGCTCAGCAGCAGGAGCGGATGGAGCCGCTCCACCTGCCGCAATGGAGCCGATAGCTTCGCCGATTTGAACGGTATCGCCTTCGTTGCGTGTAATCTCTTGAATCGTGCCATCCTGCTCGGCGCTAATCTCGATATTGACTTTATCTGTTTCAAGCTCCAGAAGCACATCGCCTTGCTTAACCGAATCGCCAACCTTAACAATCCACTTGGAAATCGTGCCTTCTGTAATTGATTCTCCCATTGCGGGTACTATAATTTGTTGCACAGTAGCTACCTCCCTGAGTTGTATGTCAATGACGGACTATGTTTCAATGTTTGCAAAATAATATGCTGCTGCTCAAAAGCATGTACTTGCTGGAAGCCGCTCGCTGTACTGGAACGCTCTGGGCGTCCAATGTAGCTTACGCTTGTACCAGCAGGGGCTAGCGCACGGATGCGCGGATCGGCATAATGCCATGAGCCCATGTTTTTCGGTTCTTCCTGCACCCACACAATTTCCTTCAATTGAGGGAAACGGGCGATAATTTCAGCAATTTCCTTCTCAGGGAACGGATAAAGCTGCTCGACACGAATAATGTGCAGCCAATCAAGATCCTTCTCTTGTTCCTTCTCAATGGCATCTTCAAGGTCGATTGCGATTTTACCTGTGCACAAAATCAGGCGCTCTACGCGCTCTGGCTTGCTGCCGAGGTTCGGCTGCTCAACGACCAGCTTGAACGAGCCATTGCTAAGCTCGGAAGCGCTGGAAGCGACGCGCGGGTTACGAATCAAGCTCTTAGGAGCCATAATAATTAATGGACGTGCGGCTTCGCTTTCCGTAATGGAAGCTTGGCGGCGCAAAATATGATAATACTGCGCAGCGCTCGTCAAGTTGGCAACCGTCCAGTTTTCCTCGCCTGACAGCTGGAGGAAACGCTCTAGACGTGCACTGGAATGCTCAGGTCCTTGGCCTTCATATCCATGCGGAAGCAGCATGACGATGCTGGACTTTTGCGACCATTTCGAACGGCCGGCGGAAATGAACTGGTCAATAAGCACTTGAGCGACGTTGGTGAAATCACCGTATTGCGCTTCCCAGATAACCATCGTTTCCGGCGCGTGTACGTTGTAGCCATATTCAAAGCCTAGAACAGCAGCTTCGGAAAGCGGGCTGTTATGAATGGCGAACGATGCTTTCGCATGCGGCAACTCGTGAAGCGGGCAGAAGGTATCGCCTGTTACCGCATCATGCAGCACGAGGTTACGGTGAGCAAATGTTGCGCGCTCGACATCTTGGCCGCTAAGTCGAATCGGTTTGCCGTCAGCAAGAATCGTTGCGAAGGCAAGCGTTTCCGCATGGCCCCAATCAAGCTTCTCGCCTTCGTTCAATGCATTCGTGCGGCGCTCCAAAATTTTCTGCAGCTTCGGATATACAGTGAAGCTGTCAGGGAAACGAAGCAGCTCAGCATTAATGGATTGCAGCGTTTCAATGGATACAGGGGAAACGGAAGTTGCGTTATCCTTTTCTCCTTGCAGTCCTTGTGTCTGATGAACAGGCTCTTGGCCATCACGGGCCTTCACTTCATCATAAGCTGATTTCAGGCGGTCTACGACGCCTTGCTTGAGCTCCGCTACTTCAGCCTCCGTAATAACGCCAGCAGCAATCAATCTATCGGAGTAGATCGTGCTAACCGTTGCATGCGCCCGTACTTTTTTATAGATAAGAGGTTGAGTCGTCTCCGGATCATCCGTCTCATTGTGTCCATATTTACGGTAGCCAATTAAGTCGATCAAGAAATCCTTCTTGAAAAGAGTACGATATTCACTGGCCATCCGCGCTGCAAAAATACAAGCTTCCGGATCATCAGCGTTTACGTGCACGATTGGAATTTCATAGCCCTTGGCTACATCGCTTGCGTATTGAGTCGAACGAGAATCATGACTTTCCGTTGTAAAGCCAATGCGGTTGTTGACGATAACATGAAGCGTACCACCGCTTGTATAGCCCTTGAGCTGAGCGATATTCAATGTTTCCGCTACAATGCCCTCACCAGGGAACGCTGCATCACCGTGCATAATGATGGAGGCAGCTGAATCCAGGTTGGTTACCGGATAGCCAGGCTTGCTGCGATCATCCTGCGCTGCACGAGCGAAGCCGCCGACAACTGGGTTGACGAATTCAAGATGGCTCGGGTTGTTCGCAAGCGTAATGCGGGTTTCGACCGTTTCGCCTGTCTTGAACGAACGATTGGCGCCCAAGTGGTATTTAACATCACCAGTCCAGCCATAATTGATGCCGATGGAGCCCTCGGACGGGATAAGCTTCTTGTTAGGCGAGTTGTAGAACTCGGAGAAAATTTTGGTATAAGGCTTGCCCAGCACATGGGCCAAAATATTAAGGCGTCCACGGTGTGCCATCCCCATCGCAATTTGGCTCACTCCGTCATTCGACAGCTCGTGAACCAATTCATCAACAAGAGCTACAAGCACGTCGTTGCCTTCAACGGAAAAACGTTTTTGACCGACAAAGGTGCGCTGTAGAAAATCTTCAAATTGCTCTGCTTCGAATAGCTTGACGAGCAGCTTCTTACGTTCTTCCTTGTTGAGAGAAGCAGAAGGCAGCTGGCGTTCAACGCGCTTCTTGAGCCAAGCACGCTCCGCTTCATCATGGACGTGACTGAATTCGAAAGCAAGCGTACCTGTGTAAGCTTTCAGCAGCTTCTGGATAGCCTCCCATGCATTAGCAACATCGGAAGGGGCATTCGTCCATACGAGCTCAGCAGGCAAAGCCAGCAGATCCGTCTTTGTGATGCCATACGTTTCAGGGCTCAGCATCTTCGTATTCGACTTAGGTCCGATATCGAGTGGATCAATATCAGCCGCCAAATGGCCGAATGCGCGAATGTTCCATACGAGCTTGCCGGCAGCGACCAAATTTTGAAGCGTTTTCGCATCAATCGAAGCAGCTCCTACCGTTTGTGGTGCAGCGGCAGTTTGGCCTGCTGTGTAAGCAGGCGGCTCGCCAAAGCGAGCAAACAAATCGCGGTATTCAGATGTTACAGTTTCAGGGTTTTGTTTAAAAAGCTCATATTGTTCTTGGATGTACCCATAGTTGGGACCATAATAGCCTTCCCACGGGTTTTGGTTAGTTTCATTGCCAATCGACATTTTCGACAGATACCTCCGTCTTTGAATTTTGTAAGTTTATGGACGGAATCAGAACTAGCATATGACTTCATTATAGTACAGAACGACATGGAAACTTAAATAACGATTATGTATCATAACTATCTTGAAAATAGATCAATCGGAATGCCGCCAGTCCATCTTCTCAGTCTCTCCCATTTATCGGTTATTCAAAACAGAATGTTAAGGGCTTTGAGCAAAAAATGTATGCCCTTTCAAATTATACGAAGCAAACGGCCTAAAGTTTCAATTGTCCATCTGCTTGGGCAGCGTTTATTTTCTCTTTTGCAGCTTATCCCCTTAGCTCAGAAAGGGCATGTTGGTGTGGAATACAAATTCTGAGCTAAGGGGATAACCTCCTAAAGCGGCGAATGGAGGCTGCAACCTTTTTAAAACAGGCATCGTTTATAGGTTTAGAACGCGTTCAACAACTAAAGGAGATTGATTCTAATGAAGAAACGTATCGCAACAGCATCTATTTCTGCTGCCGTGGCTTTATCGGTAGCGCTAACAGGTCAGGCTTTAGCAGCAAGTTCATTTAAGGATATCGCATCCTCCCCGCAAAAGGCACAAATTGAATCGCTGCAAGGACTCGGCATTGTAAATGGCGTATCGCAATCGCTGTTCCAGCCGGAAGAAAACTTAACAAATGCACAAGGTATTTCGCTTATTGTAAAGACAACGCAAATTAGCCTTGCCGCCATTTCATTTAATAAAGCTCCAGAAGCAGAGGGTATTTTTGAGCATGTGAAAAATAATGCATGGTACGCGGACAGCTTCATCATTGCGCACTACAACGAGCTCGACATCCCGGCTAATATTGATCCGAATGCGCCAATGACGCGCGAGCAGTTCACGCATTACCTCGTACAGGCGCTGGAAAAGACCGGCCAATATCCGTTGATTAAAATGTACGTCGTCATTTCGGACGAGAGCGACATTGCGACTGAATATCAGGGCACCATCCAACGCGCCCTGCTGTACAAGCTCACCTCCTTGGATGAGAAGGGCGAATTCCATCCGCAGCAAATTTTAAACCGTGCTGAATCCACAGTTATGCTGTTCAATGCGCATCAATTCATTAAGGCGCACAACGAGCAGCTCGAAGGCGAGACGGGTGATCAGTCTCTTGAAGAGCAGGGAGTAAAGCCTGCACAGTAAGAAGCGTTTACAAGCTGCATAATGAGCCTCTAGTCCGCTGTAAGAAGTGGGCTGGAGGTTTTTTTGCTGTGTTTATGTCATGAAAACGCTATATTATTGATGAATTTTTCCGTTCAGGCCTAAACGCGTGCTTGTTTGCATATACAGGAAGATGCTAGACTAAAGTTGTAGGGAGCTTATCTGAATAACGATCTCGAATTTGGAGGGGTACATTCATGAGCCTGATTCAAAAAGCGATTGATTATGCAGCGGTGCTGCATGGGAATCAATTGCGCAAAGGGTCAAATATTCCTTATATTTCACATCCGTTCGGTGTGGGTATGATATTAATGGAGGCGGGTTGCCAGGCGGAGTGGGTTGCTGCGGGCATTTTGCATGATACGCTCGAGGATACGGAAGCGACGGAGGAAGCGCTGCTGGAGCGTTTTGGCCCGGAAGTGACGCGTATTGTCGTTGGCTGTACGGAGCCCGACAAATCCTTGTCTTGGGAAGAGCGCAAGCAATATAAACTAGATTATTTGAAAAAGGCACCGCTCGATATTAAGACGGTAGCCTGCGCGGATAAGCTTCATAATATGGGCTCGACGCTTGCTGCCTATGAGCGGGAGGGCGAGAAGGTATGGGAACGCTTCAACCGTGGCAGAGGGCAGCAGGAGTGGTATTACAAGGCGGTGGCAGACAGCCTCGGCCATGAAGGCAGCTTTCCGCTGCTGGAAGTTTTAAATCAAAAAATTGAGGCGATGTTTGGTCAAAGGGAAAGCGGGGACAGGTCATTATGACATTGATTAACCAACTGGTGAGCGGAGACGATTTTACCGGATTTTATTTACTCAGAGAGCTGGAAGTGAAGCAGACAAACGGGGCAACGCCGAAGGATTATTTTGACATCGTATTATGCGATGCCAGCGGCCAGCTATCCGCTAAATATTGGGATGTATCAAGTGCGGATAAGGAAACCTTTTTTCCAATGGGATTGGTGAAAATTCAAGGCAACGCCCACACTTACCGGGAGAAGCTGCAAATCAAAATTTCGCGCATGCGAAAGGCTACAGAAGAGGACGGGGTAGCGCTGACGGATTTCATCCGCTCGGCACCGGTTCGTCCCGTTGACCTCGTGCATACGATAAAGCAGGTAACCGCCAGCATTGTCGATCAGGAAATTCGGACCATCGTCACGTATTGCGTGGATAAGGTCGAGGACAGACTGATGCATTATCCGGCTGCGAAAACGCATCATCATGCGTATTTTGCCGGGCTTGCTTATCATATTGTGCGGATGCTGGAAATTGGCGCTTTTATTTGCAAGCAGCGTCCATTCCTGAATGCCGATTTGATCAAGGCTGGCATTTTGCTGCATGATATTGCCAAGCCTGAGGAGATGGTTGCCCAGCTCGGCATCGTTTCCGAATACAGCCTGTCTGGCAAGCTGATGGGACATATTTCGCTTGCGTCTAACTGGATTACAGAAGCAGCTATTCGCTGCGATATTGATTTGGATTCAGAAAAGGTGCTCGGCTTGCAGCATTTGGTGCTTTCCCATCACAATCTGGGGGAATGGGGCAGTCCGGTTCAGCCTCAAACAGCGGAGGCGGTTGCCTTACATCATATTGATGCTATGGATGCCAAGCTGCAAATGGTCGAGGATGCTCTGGATACGACGCCAGACACGGAGCCATGGACCCCATTTATTCGCGGGCTAGAAAATAAACCTATCTACCGAATGAAGCTGTAAATTATGGAGGAGATTACAAAAACGCCGATCAAGCAGTGCGCGTACTGTAACGAAGATAAGCCGCTTGGCGATTTTTTGCGCCGTACAGGCCGGCGCTCGGGTCCTGACTCGCGGCGCGGCGCCTGCCGCTCCTGCAGGAAAGAACGGGCGAGCTCGCAGGCCGCGTTAGTAGCTGTTGTGGAGGCGCCAGTTGTACAAGCAGGCGCCGCAGACGAGTCTAGGCTGGAAGCGGCGTCTGCTGGCGTGCAGAAGAAGTCCCGCAGGAAACGCGGCGGGCGAAGAAGGCGGGCGAAGGCCGCAGCGGCTGTAGCTGCCGCTGCGGAGCAAGCGGCGAAGGAGACGGGCGGCAGGGAAGCGGCGAAAGCCGGCGCAGCGGCCCCGAGGGCAGGCGTCCAGCCGCTGCCGCTCGTAACGGATTCGGCGGCGGTGGCAGTGGCGCAGGAGTCCTGCGCGGCGAGCAGGCCGGGGGTCATGCGTAAGCCGGAGAAGAAGGCGCCGCGGGCGAAGACCGCTGCCCGCTCGCCGAAGCAGCGCCCATTGCCGAAGCCGTCTAATCATTCGCCGACTGATCCTTCCTATTTGCGTCCTTCCGGTCAAGGCACGGTATGGATGAGAGGCAAGACCGACAAGGGCAGGCAGTGGTATCAGGAAATCGAACTGGAGCTTGCCGTTATTCTCGTCAACGAGCATGCCGCCGTTGTCGTGAATCGCCGGACGATTCGCAGGTTATTCAGCAATAAGGATTTTCGTAAATATATTTTAACGCGGGATAATTATACTTGCTTCTTCTGCAAGCAGTATGGGGATACGATCGACCACATGCTTCCGCGTGCCAAGGGTGGTCATACGACGCCGGACAATTGCGTCTGCGCTTGCCATATGTGCAATCAGTCGAAGGCGGACAAAAGCCTTGAGGATTTTATGCGGGAAAGCTAGATATATGGGGAAATAGGAAAGCCGCCTCTAAGCCGATTAACAGAGCAGCAAGCTGCCTGCATTCGGATAAGGGGCGGCTTCTTTGTCGTTAAGCCGAACTTATATAGAGGCATTATAGTAATTTTGCATTTCGTAGTTAGAATATCCCTCCTGATAGCTTAAATATCCAATGAGAATTAAAAAAAGCAGCATCAGATTTAATAGGATGCTAACCGATCCGCAAATAAGTCCAGCAATAGCCATTCCTTTGCCTTGATCCTTTGTATAAGAAATTTGCTTTAAGGAAATGATGCCCAAAATAACAGCAGCAATGGCGACCAAACCTCCAAAAAAGGGGATGAATGCCACAATTCCGCACACTAATGCAGCGATAGATGCACCATTTGTTTTCTTTACTGGCGGCTGGTATGGTGGTTGAAAGGGAGCTTGATGGTAGTTGTTCAAGGATAGTTCCTCCTAAGCTGGAAATAGATGTAGTCAGGCTAAGTCTATTTTAGCTCATTTGAATCGCCTGATCTACCTCTCCAGCGGTGTAAGCTGCCCAAGCCTCATTTTTTTGCCGCAAATGCTTGTCAAACCAGGCCAGCAGCAGTCGCCGCTGCATGAGCTTGACGCGTGGACGACCGCGAAGCCCGTGATCCTCTTCATGAAAAGTGATGAGCGAGACTTCCTTCTTTAGAACCTTTAAGGCGGTAAACATTTGCTCTGATTCTACCAAGGGTACAACACCATCTATTTCCCCATGAAGCAGCAGCAAGGGCGTATTGATTTTATCAGCATGAAATAGGGGAGAGGCAGCAGTGAAGAAGTCCGGGTTACTCCAAGGGAATAGATCAGGCAAGGCGCTAAGCCCATATTGATAGCCGAAATGGCTTGCTCCCCAATAGCTGGCAATGTTGCTTATACCTGAAATCGAGCAGGCAGCTTTAAAGATGCTCGTCTCTGTCAGGCACTTCATTGTCAAAAAACCGCCGTAGCTGCCACCATATAGCGCCACTCTCGCATGGTCGAGGAAGGGATATGCTTCAAGAGTGAGCTTCACCGTCTCAATCGTCTCCGGTACAGCTATTTTGCCCCAATCTCCTCTATGGAGATCAGCCCGTTCTTTGCCATATCCGGCGCTTCCGGAAGCGTTCATGACGAGCACGGCATAGCCCTGGGCAGTGAGTAATTGATGCGTATCCTCGTAAGCCATGCAGAGCGGGGTGGAGCCGCCGTAAATATACACAATTAGTGGCATAGATCCGGGCTCCTCTGCTTGCTCCTGCGGCAAATACAGCCATGCTCCACTAGCAGAAATATGTTCAAGCTCAATAGGCGGGCTCCAGACTACTTGCTGCGGAACAAGTGGGATGCTCTGGGAAAATAACTTCAGCGATTGCGTCCTTGGATCGTATATAGCTGGTACGAAGGGGGCCCCTTGCTCGGAATGAATGCAAAAGCAGGTACCGTCAGAGGCAAAGCTATGGCTGCGCGATGAGCCTACGCCAAGCCTGCTCCATTCGAGCGAGCCTTCATCAAATAGACGCTGACGGGCAAAAACGGTCGTGTGACCGCTTGTAGCAATAAAATAAATTTCCTCTTCACTGCTCCAATAAATGTCCTGGGCTATCGGTGCCATGCCGATCGGTATGCTAGCACTTAGCGGCGCCTCGGAACCAAGCTGATGAAGCATAAGCGTATGCAGATCCAAAATATGAATGCGGCTGTCGTATGCGTTAACGGGGTTTAAGTAGGGCTCCTCAGATAATCGGCTAAGAGGCGGCTCTCCAAGCCGATAAGGAGAAGCCTCCAACACCTTCGTGCGAGAGCCGACAAAAGCGAGATATCTCCCCGATGGAGAAGGGACGATCGCTCCTACCATGCTGTTCGGAAGCATAAGCTCGGTCGGTTCATCGGTCTGTTCTTTGGTCTGTTCTTTGATCTGTTCTAAACGTGTGCCAACGTTCAGCCGCAGCAAAAAAAGCTGCGGCTGCAGCTCATTTGTACAGCGCTCCTCGATGATGTACAACTTGTCGCCATCAGGTGAAGGCCTAGGCTGGCGCAGCTCATAGCAAGGCCCGGCTAATTTCACGGCAGCTGAAGGGGCATTTGCTATGTCTGATTTTAGAAATATTTGTATAAGCACCCGCCGCTTGCGCCACCATGACCAGCGCTGCGGAATACTTTCAATATGCCAATAGTCGCTGTAGAGCGGCTTCTCTTGCTCGGCAGCTTCTCCGGCTTCTTCCTCCTCGTCACATACGAGGAATAGGCTGTTGTTATCGGTATGCCATACAAGCTCCGCAGCGTTAACCAATGGCTGCGGAGGAGCGTTCAGTAAGGAACCATCCTTCAGAGATACTAATGCAAGCTCATCGCAGCCCTCATCCCTCGAAGCACGCAAGAAGGCAAGCTTGCTTCCATTCGGAGACATTTGCAGACAGCGTGCCCCAGCAACCGGAAGCGACCACAAGCGCTCCAACTCTGCGCCGCCACAAAATAAAAGATGCAGCACCGTCTCAAAACGGTCCGCTTCTAAATTCCAATGGCTGCTAATAAGCGCAGCATGCTTGCCGTCTGGAGAAAGAATCGCCTCCTTTAGCTCGCCAATATGGGGCAAGTCATCAAGCTTTAATGTCCGAATGGTCATGCTCCACTTCCCTCGGAAACATAGACCGTATTGGCTTCTGTATGCTCAAAGCACAGGTTGACCGTCCGAACCTTCGAGCGTGTGCGATGAATGACACCTGCTGGAATCGTAACGAAATCGTTTGGCTTGAGGATCAGTGCCTCCTGGTGCTCAAGCTCAATAATAAGCTCACCTTCCAGCACGATAAACATTTCATCAGAATCAGGGTGGGAATGCCAAGGGAAGTCGCCAGTAAATACGGCAAGGCGCAAGCAGCTTTCGTTAATATGGCCGATTATAAAATTTTGATGTTGCTCGGTAATGCTTTGATGCAGCTTTGTGAAATTATGCTGCTGAAGCTTTGCTGTCAATTTCTACTCACTCCTTTAAATAGAGTCACCAATGTGGTCACTGGAGGCTGTGTAAGATCAAACTTGATTTTTATATAAATGTTGTAAAAAAATAGAAGTTGTCTTATACTAGTCTCAGATGGACAAATTTGTAATTTGGTATAATTTTATACTATTTTTACTGTGTTGTCTATTAGATGACTGGAAGTGGAGGTGTTTTGATTATGATCAAAAAAACGTCGAAAAAATCCAGCACTATTCGCACAACAACTCCTTACGTAGCTAACTAATTGCAGGAGAAAGAGAGGCCTAAAGGATTCACTTTAGGTCTCTCTTTCGTTATTTTTAAAGGCTTTTGTTTATTCTACTGATTAATTTGGAGGGTTGACCGATGATCACGAACGCTTTGCGGATTCGTCCAGCATGGTTTCCGAAGCTGGAACATGCCTGGCAGCATAGATTGGAAGGCAGCAGCAGCTTTATTATGGTGTACGGGGAGTCAGGACTGGGGAAAAAGGATACCGTCCGAGCCTGGGCAGAGCAAGTCGCAACGAATGAAACGATCGTCGCTTCGCATGGCAGCCAATTGACACATGGTTATTTTGCAGCTTTTGCTCCTTTTCTTGACATTGTATTGCCCGATGCGCATAGGGCAGTGCCCGAGCTTATTCATCGCCATGAGCAGACGCTAAAGCGGCTGTTCCCTTTTTTGCCAGCTGCTTATTTCAAATACGCCAAGGATTTGACCAATACGGCAACGCAGGATGAGCGAACCCGCTTTTATCATCATGAATATCAGGAAAAGCTGCTGCATGGGGTGTACGAGTTTTTGCTGGAGTATTGCCAGCTGCAAAATCGTCGTTTTATTGTTATCGTCGATCAAGCAGAAGACGTGTCGAGCACGGTAAAAACATTTTTGCGCATTATGATGCGGCGCAAGCGGCTTTCTGCCTATTTGCATATTATATTGCTAGGCGATCGCCCCTTGGAGCAGGATTTGGAGGCGGCAAGCACAGTAGTGACCATGAGTCGTCTTGCGCGCAGCGAATATGCTGATTTTCTTCAAATGATTCCAGACCTTCCCAAGCTGGCTCCCAAGCAAGTGGATCAGCTATTTGCGATGTCTGACGGCAATCCGGTTAAGCTGTTCTGTCTGCTCGCCGGCAAAGCGGCGGGGCTTGAGCTAAATAACTATTTATCGTTTGAAACGGGCATTGATTTTTATTTGAATTTGAAAGGTGAAAAATTCCGCTCGGCTTTGCTTCGCGAATACATAGAGGGACATTGCTCCTCTGACGATCCGACGATGATCCGCAATTATACGACGTTTCACCCTGAGGTTCGCGATCGCTACCACCGGGAGCACCTAGTCAAGCTTGCACAGGATGAAGCAGGAGAATGGCTGCTGCATCCCGTCCATGGGCTGGCGCTAACTAGCCAAAGCGAGCAATTAGCCGCGCTTACGCCATTATCCATTAAGCTACAGGAAATCGGTTTATATGATACCTGGTTCGAAATGTTTTCTTCCTACTATACATCCTCGCATTTAAGAGTGTTGCCAGATGGCGATCAGCCTTACAATGCTGTATTTATCCGAATGTCCTTTATTTTATATTCCTTGGGCCTAGCGAAGCTGTCGATCCCTTATTTGGAGTTTTTCTACCAGCAGTTTCCGGAAAGCCTTTCGATTCCTATGATTTTATATTCGCAAAGCATGACTTATGGACGATATCAAACGCCTGTAAACTTGCCGAAGGCGGAGCAATATGCGCTGCTTAACCTTGAGAAAATCGACAGCCTGTTTCACGACCATCCTAAATATGAGTATATTAAAGTATTTGCGGAAAATGCGCTCGCCTACATTCGAGCCCGCCAAGGCCGACTAGATGAGGCGATTCAATTGTGTACGCAAGGGCTGGACAAAATGAAACGTATTTACGGCAGTGAGCGTTATGCGCTTCATCAGTCGATCCTTGTCTATAATACGGGGCAGATTTATGAAATTTTGGGAGATTTCCCAAAAGCCTTCGAGACCTATAAGCAAGCCATAGAGCTTGATCCAAACTATGGCGAATATTATAACGATATGGCCAATTTGCTGAAAAAATTCGACCATAACGAGGAAGCGCTCAGCTATTATGAGCAAGCCATCCAGTTATGTCCGCCCTACTATGAGGCGCATATCAATCGGGCCGATCTCTATGAGAAGCTGGGCCGCAGCGAGGCGGCTGAAGCGGATTATCTCCGCGCCTTGGAGCTGAAGACGGACGCTGTCCCTGCTTATATGGGGCTTGGTCTCCTTTATTATCAGGAGGGAAAACATCAGGAGGCGCTGGAGATGTTTAATCAGGCCATCTATCATCAGCCGGAAGACGCTCAGGCCTATAACAATCGCTCTCTCGTCTATCAAGAGCTGAATCAGGCTGACGCTGCGCGCGCGGACTTGGATCAGGCTTTGGCCAGCAATCCAAGACTGAGCGAGGCGTTAAACAATCGGGCGATATTAGCCTACCAAAACGAGCAGTATGACGCATGTCTACAGGATCTGCTTCAAGCTATCGAATTGCAGAAGAGCGAGGAGTATTATATCAATTTAAGCATGCTCTATCGTAAATTAGGACAGCTGAAGGAAGCCTTCAACCAGTTGCAGGCAGCCAAGGAGCATTTTGGCTCATCGGAACAGCTCCATACGTTAATGGTGGAAATCGAAAAGGAACTGGCTTCATAAAATCGGAGGGGAACTAGGTGAAACATGTACCGCAAGCAGCATCGCAAAGGGCTATTCGGCTTCGCGACTTATGGCCCTTATTCGCCGCTTACGCCGTAAGTCAGCTAGGAGGCTGGGTGTTCCGCGCAGGAGCGGTGTATGACATTTTCGACAAACAGGGCGGGGAAGGCTCTGTGCTGGGATGGACGCTGCTATGCGTCTATATTCCGATATTGGTAGGGGGAAAGTGGCTGGCGCCTTTGTCGGATAAATACAATAGTATCTATGTCATGATTGCGCTGGACGTGCTCTGCACGCTGATTCTGCTGCCTGTCCTATTCGGTTCAGACATGATCAGCTTGGGAAATGTACTTATGGCGCTGCTCGTCATTGTAGGACTGAGCTTGGCAACGCCTGTATTTACCGCAGCTCAATCGAGCCTGATCCGCAAGCGCGTTGCGCCGGAGCAAGTAACGACAGCGATGTCTGTTCTATCGAATATAACGTGGGCGACAAATGTGCTGGGTACGGTAGGCGGCTCCCTGCTGCTGCTATTGCTGAGCTTTAAGAGCATCATTTTAATAAATTTGCTTTCCTTTGTTTTTTCTGGAGCTTTGTTATTTATGTTTTTACAACGCAGGCCGTTGTTTGACACCGCAGCTCCGCAGAAGACGGCAACTGCTGCTGAATCGGCTCCGGCTGCGGAGGCGCGAGCGAAGAAAATCAAATGGGTGCTTTTATCGTCCATTTTCTTTTTAAATTTAGGGGCAGGCGTCATTAATCTTTTCCCGGCAGTTGCGGCGCGCGATATTTATCAAAGCCACCAAATCGGGCTTAGCTACTTTTATTTGGGCAATGGCATCGGCGGATTTGTAGGTACGCTATTAATCGTCAGGCTGCGAAAGCATATTAGCGAGGTTCCGCTGTTGATGACCTCAAGCCTCGCTATTGGCCTATTGCTGCTGTCAATGAGCTGGTTTCCGAGCGCGATGTTCTCTATCCTTATTAGCTCTTTGATGCTTATGATCGGTCAGGTCTTTGGCGTTATTGCCCATACGTATTTATTGACCTCCCATGCGCCGGAGCAGGCGGGAAGAACGTCCGGGTTGTTTATGTTCGCCACGTTTCTGGGCGTAGCGGTAAATGCGGGGCTATTTTCACTCTTTTTCTCCAAGGTGGAGGTAAGCAGCTTTTCAATTTTTATGCAATTTTGCGGGGCTTGCAGCTTGATGGCGTTTGTTATTTTGGCGGTGCATGCTTATCGCAAGCGGGGCGACTTTAATCATAAAAGCCGCTCTCACGGAGCGGGTGAGCAGCAGGGGAATAAAGCGGCGCATTAGCTAAATTTCCCATGCTGCTATGCAGGCATTTCAGCAGGAAACACTCGTGCTGAAATGCCTTTTGTGTACTTGGCAGCAAAGCGATGCAGGACAGGAGCTATACGTTGGAGTCTTCCGCTGCTCCATATCTTGCGAGCGCAAGGGTGGATGCCTCGCGCATGCGGCGCTGCAAATAATCGCCTTCGGTTACTTTAATCCGCTTGCCGAGAAAGCGGACCTTCGACAATACATATTCGGCTTCATTGTTAGGAAATGTAAGCTTGATCGTATACCGATTAAGCTGATCATCGTAGGAAACAGCCTTCTCAAAGCAGGAAAAAGCGTATAAAATCCGCGACAGCTCCGCATTATACGTTTCCACAACTTCAATGATGGCGCTCGTGCTGCGCTTAGCTAGCAGCGCTTCAATAGAGGCGGTAAGCTGTATATAACGCTCGGGCGGGCAAGGCATATCTTCAATAGCTAGAATCGTTTGCAGCTTCGTGCTCATGAGCGACCTGTGGCGCTGATGGTACCAGAGCAAATACCATTCCTTTTTTACCATGGAATATTCCAGCTTATAGGGCACACCGGCTTGTTGATTGTTCAGTTTGCCGTTTTTGATCATATAGCTTAGCTTAATCTGGTTACGCTGCATAATTGAGCGTCTAAGCTGGCGCAGCAGCGGATGGTATACTTGCAGTTCCTTGCTGGCGGCTTTCTGTATGAGCGGACCAGCAGTCTCCATCATGCTGTCCTGCTCAAGCAGGCTTTCGAGCTTCGCCAGTGTTTCAGGCGCAAAAGCCTGCACTGCTTCAGGATGCTGCAGCATCGTCTTGAGCCAGCTTCGTTCATTCCCGGTCACCATAAAGGTGCCGGAGTCTTCAAGGCGGGACATGAGCTGATAGTTAAAAATTTTCTCAAACGGATTCATAGTAGCCAGCAATCTCCTTCCATTCGTCAATCATCTCTTTGCGCAAATGGAGCGGCGCCAGCACCTCACAGCTTGAGCCGAAGCTGCGAAGCCAAGGTCTGATTTCAAAAGTGCCGTTTACTTCGATTTCATATAGAAAAGAATCGGCTCCCTCCTCTTCACTTATGCGTCCCCACTGGCCTTGAAGCTGTACACGCTCCTTAATAAAGTTTTGCGGTGCTCCTACAGGGTTAAAGAAGCGTGCGCGCACCGTAACGGTTTTGCCTGTATCAATGAGCCAGCTTTGGGCTGTTCGCGCCTCCAGCTGTGCCAGGCGCTGCTTGAACTGCTCCTCCGGCACGGCGTCATCCTCCTGAATTTGCGTCATGCCCTCCATTCTATATTTCACTATGCCTTTGTCTGAGCGATAGCCTAGCAAATACCAGCGTCCATATTGATGGTCGTATACGACTTTAATCGGAACCGCCACCTCTTCCTTGCCTGTTGTATCGCGCTCAAACAGAGGATTGGTGTTGCGTGATGCGTAGGCGGTTTCTTGTTTTGGTGAAAAATAAAGAAATTTCACCTTGCGGCGTTTGCGAATAGCGGCAAGCAGACTGAATAAATGGGCTTCATCCAGCAGGCGGGAGTAGAAATGGTATTTGTATAAAAAAGCGTCCAGCGTAGCTGGATTGTCCAGTGTACGCTGCAAATGCTTCTTTAGGCTGTCGCGGAGCATATAGCCCTGCAAGGAGGGCACATGCGTATTCGCCATCACGTCGGCAAAATCGTATAAATCCAGCAGCTCATCCTCCGTCAGCTCCTGCACAAGCTCGTTAGCCAGCCGGTAGCGGTATGGGCGAGGCCCCGGCTCCTTGCGGATGACGCCGACCTCCTCCAAATATTTCAAATCGCTGCGAATCGTTTTTTCATCCGGGGGTGCCAGTTCAGCGGATATATGGTCGCAGCAGGCGTCCATCAGCTCCATGGCGGTCTGTGCTGTGCCGCCTTGCAGCGCCTCCAGCAGCAGCGAAATACGCTGGCTTTCGGTCTCCTTGAGCGACTTGGCGCGGAATAGAAACAGCAGCATATGATCAGCAGAATCGAAATAGCTATAGCGAACCGTCTCGGCAAATTCCTTGCCCTGCTCCTCGGGAAGCTGCTGATAGACGGCATTTACGATTTCCTTCAGCTTTTTAATCGTTTTATCAAAGGTATGAATGGAGATGCCGAGCCGATCGGCAAATTGCTGCCGATTGTAGGCTCCGCTCGTCAAGACGAGCATGCGCAGAAATTGAATCTCTTTATCGAAGCTTTCTTTAGCCAACGGTGTTCCCCTGCCTTCCGGCTTGCTGTCGTTATCTATTCTTTTATTCTATGGAGGATGAGTAGAGTTGTCAAAATCGACCATTGGCGAGAAAAATCGTTATATTTTTCCTATTCGTAATACTTTCGCCATGTTCGCGGGCTTGCTTTTAAGGCAAAATCAGATTTATCAAGCAAGGACGACGGAGCGCAAATCGCGCAGCAGCACGAAGGAGGAGCCGAAATGAAAACAACAAATGAAAACACAGCAGCAGAGAGCGCTGCAAAGGGCTTGGAGATGACGATTCAGTTAAAAGGGAAAAATCACCGCGAGCTTAGTCTCGCTCATGGCAAGCTGCATGTGTTCGCAAATGATGAGGTATTTGCAATGCTGGAGCCTAATGCCTATACGATGGCGGACAACAATCTGCGTATCCCGCGCAATCAATATATGAGCTATACGCCAGATGCGCATATCGGGGTAGGAACCTGCATTGGCACGACAGCAGTCTGGAATATGTTGGACGGCTTTATCTCGCCATCAATCGTCGGCTCAGATATCGGCTGCGGAATGCGGGTTCACACAACGCCGCTGCATAAGCGCGATATTCAGGATAAAAAGGTACGCCGAGCATTGATTAGCGCGATTGAAAAATACGTGCCAACCCATGAGCGGACAAACACGAATTATGAGGATATCGACATTATGAGCGTTGTGCAGCATGGGCTTAAAGGGCTGCCGGCCAAATATGTGCCGAATGAGCAATGGCTTACGCATGTGGAGCAGTCGGCCTTCGGCTTTGACCATAGGGCGCTAGAGCATTTGCCGCCGCGTATTAAACGAAGTGCCCACGGGCAGCTTGGATCGCTTGGCAATGGCAACCATTTTATTGAAATTCAATATTTGGATATTAATGAGGAATACAGCGAGTTGGCTGAAAAATGGGGCTTGTTTGACGGTCAGGTCGTCGTCATGATTCATTCCGGCTCGCGGGCCTGGGGCGCAATGGTTGGCCGCGAGCATAACAAAGCAATTAAAGAAGCGATGAATCAGTGGGGAATTAGCAGCCCTGATCCGAATTTGGTTTACGCCCCGATTGCAAGCCATGAAGGGCAAATGTATTTGAACCTGATGTATTCGGCGCTTAACTTTGCCGTGAGCAACCGCCATATGATTGCGTTTGGCGTGCAGCAAGCATTTAAGGATGTTTTTGGCCCCGAGATGGAGCTGCCTGTGCTGTATGATCTCATGCATAATTACGCGCTGAAGGAGTTTCACCGCAAGCAGCCGATGCTTGTTCACCGGAAGGGCGCAACGCGGGCGCTGCCGCCGAACCATTTTTTAAATACGCCTGCTTATAAGGAGACGGGGCATCCCGCCCTCATTCCGGGCTCGATGGGCACGGCATCCTATATTATGGTCGGCAAGGCTGAGGGGGTTAAAAACTTCTACTCCATCTGCCACGGAGCGGGCCGCGCCAGATCAAGACGGGCGACAAAAGAGCTCGTCACCGTCGATCAATTCGAGCAATCGCTGCGCGTCGGAAGCGACGATGAGATTTTGGTCAACCACCGCTCGCTGCAAGACATTCTTGATGAATGCCCGCAAGCCTACAAGGATGTGGATCAAATTATTGACAGTGTGGTCGGCGCATCGCTTGCCGCTGTCGTTGCCAAATGCCAGCCGATGGCTGCCATTAAAGGCACTTAACCTTGCTATCAAGGTGAAACGGCTGCCCTCCGTCCTTTGGCGGCACAGCACGTTTCACTCCGATATATAGATTGGGCTGCTAGCTTATGACTTTGCCATGGCATGGATTTCAATATAATCCAGCAGTACGGGCGTACGCTGTACGCTTGTGTGCTGCAAAGTGTATGAAGCCTCAGTCCCACCAGCTTTAGAACGGGTTCGAATCCCAACCGTTTTGATACGGAGCATTGGAGCAGCTGTAGCTATGCTATAGCACACAACAACTCCCTTCCAAGGAGCTAACAATTAGAGAGGCTTGCAGCAGGAATGCTCATGCCGGCCTATCCGGCGGCGCTGCGGCACGGCTATGCAATCGGTGGATACCGAGCAGGGAAAGCGGGTATATTTTGCGGTTTGCAAAGCGAAGGATCGGCCGGTTGAAGGTGAACGCGGCTGTTATGCTTCGCCGAGCACCGCGCAATTGGCTGCGCCTGACGATGCTCTTAAGCCTGATTCCGCTTTAACCGCAGGAAGCATTCCTGAGTGTAAGAATCCCAACTGCTTAACCAACCTGAATGAGGTGAATTTATATGACGACTAAAATCAAAAATCCATTGATTATACAAGATGATGAGCGCGCGCTGCTGTTCCGTAAAGGCGGCTATGTAAAGCTGTTGCAGCCAGGCAAATACCGCTTGTCCGCATGGCGCGAGGAGACGGTGATCGTGCTAAATGTGACGAAGCGTTTTCAAATACCAGGCAAGGATGTCGAGCTGTTTCTGCATGATCAGGAGCTGCTTGCCCAGCTTACCATCGTCGAGGTGCAGGATTATGAATATGTGCTGCATTATGTGGACGGCAAGTTCAGTGCGCTGCTGACGGCGGGCAAGCATATTTTCTGGAATGTGCTGAAAAAGCATACGTTCGTCCATGCGGACATCCGCCAGCCTGAGATTGGCAAGGACATTAATCTCGCGATTATGTCGAAGCTCAGCGGCTACTATCAGTGTGTGGAGGTCGCGAATTATGAGACAGCGGCGCTGTTTTATAACCATGTGATGCAGCGCGAGCTGACGCCGGGCAAATATTATTTTTGGAATGGCCCGACTACCGTGCTTGTCCGCAAGACGGATCTGCGCCAGCAGCAGCTTGATTTGACTGGTCAGGAAATGATGACGGAGGATAAGGTGACGCTGCGGCTCAACTTCGTCTGCCAATACAAAATTACCGAGCCGCTTAAAGTGCTGATGATCAAATCGTTTGAGGATCAGGTGTATATTGCGCTCCAGCTGATTTTACGAGAATATGTCGGCACGCTGCGCCTTGATGATTTGTTGAAGATGAAGCAGGAAATCGCCGCTTTTGTACTCACACGCTTGAATGAGAAGGGCGATGATTACGGCGTCCAATTTCTATCGGCAGGCGTGAAGGATATTATTTTGCCAGGCGATATTAAGGATATTATGAACACGGTGCTCATTGCGGAGAAGAAGGCGCAAGCTAATCTAATTACCCGCCGCGAGGAGACCGCTTCGACTCGCAGCCTGCTTAATACAGCGAAGCTGATGGACGAAAATACGACGCTGTACCGCCTCAAGGAGCTGGAGTTCATGGAGAAAATTTGCGAGAAAATCGGCACGATTTCGCTTTCCAGCGGCGGCAATATGCTGGAGCAGCTTAATTCGCTGCTGAGTGCGAAGAAGGAAGGATAGCTGGCGCTTGCTGGCTATCGGGCTATTTTTTAAAATATAGGTAAGTATTACTGTTGCAATCCTTTCTCTATATTTCACCGCGAAACGATGCTTTGCCCCCAGAGGACGGCGAAAGCCGTTTACGCTTGCTAATAATGGGTTGACAAATGCTGGGGACGCGAGTAAGATGAACGAAATAACTTGAAGGGAGGCCGAAACAAATGTCCGTAACGCTGATGATTATGCCACAAACCAACTTCATATCTAACGTCCATGCGATTCGGCCTCAGCGGAACCAACTGCTGTAAGTCGATGAGTGATAGGTCAGCTGTGCGCTGTCTAACCGACTTGCAATGGCTCTATTTACCGAAGAAGCTATGGACGATGCTCGAATGTCCGCAGCTTCTTTTTTTGTTGCCTAAAAACAGAGGAGGGCTTCGGATGAGTGATTATAAAGCTAAAATAGCAGCCGAGCTGCGCAAAATAGAAGCGGAGGAACGCGTGCGTATTGTGTATGCCTGTGAGTCAGGCAGCCGCGCATGGGGCTTCCCATCGAAGGACAGTGATTACGATGTAAGATTTATTTATGTACGGGAGACGGATTGGTATTTATCCATTTTTGAGAAGCGCGACGTGATCGAACGACCGATCAGCGACATGCTGGATATAAACGGCTGGGATTTGAGAAAAGCGCTGAATTTATTCCGCAAATCGAACCCGCCGCTGCTGGAATGGCTGCAATCGCCAATCAACTATTTGGAGGAGACGACGGTTGCGGAGCAAATTCGCATGCTGCTCCCGGCGAGCTTCTCGCCGCGTTCCAGCATCTATCATTACCTGCATATGGCGAAAGGAAACTTCCGCGAGTATTTGCAGGGTGAACAAGTGAAAATTAAAAAATATTTCTACGTGCTGCGTCCGGTGCTCGCCTGCCAGTGGGTGGAGGAGCGCGGAACGGTGCCGCCTCTGTCCTTTGAGGAGCTTGTGCATGAGCTGCTGCCAGAATCGTTGCTGAAGCGTGAGGTGCTGACGCTGCTGGAACGCAAGAAAGCGGGCATTGAGCTGGATTTGGAGCCGAAAATTGCCGTGATTAACGATTTTCTGGCAAGCCGCATCGCCTATTACGAGGAAGTGGCAAAGCAAGCGCCAGCCTCGGGGCTGAAGCAGGATCAAGCGCTGAATGAGCTATTTCGCTCGGCCCTTCGGGAAGCATGGGGGCTGAGCGCCGAATTTGGTCACAGGTAAGGCGGCAGGGCGCAGCCGCAGCATAGGAAACGAGGAAATTTAGCATATGTTACAAAACTATTATCAACAAGTGAAGCTGCCATCGGGGCAGGTGCATGTATATGCGGGGCCGGAGCTGTTCGCGGCGCTGGATTATAAGGTTTTTGAGCTGGCAAACAACAATTTGCAAATACCGAATCAGGTTTATATGGGGTATACACCTGACGTTCATGTTGGCGTAGGGACGTGCATTGGAACGACAGCGGTGTGGAATATGGAGGACGGCTACGTCTCGCCTTCCATTGTCGGCAGTGATATTGGCTGCGGCATGCGGGTTCATTTGACCAATTTGCACAAGGACGAATTAAAGGATGTAAAGCTGCGCCGCAAGCTGGTGAAGGCGATTGAGAAGTATTTGCCGATGGAAGAGCATGGTCGGGGCCATTTTTCAGATATTCGCTTAGAGCATGTTGTGAAAAAAGGGCTGCACGGCTTGCCGAAAAAATATATTCCAGACGCCTATACCCCGCGCAAAGCGACTTCGCTGACGCATGTGGAGAGCAGCAAATTTTATGTAGAGGGCGGCGCGCTGGACTTGTTCCCGGAGCGGGTATGGCATCGCTCGCACAGGCAGCTTGGCACGCTCGGAGGCGGCAATCATTTTGCTGAAATTCAGGCGATTGAAATTCCCGAGGAAAATCGGGAAATCGCGGAAGCTTGGGGCTTGAGCGATGGTCAGGTCGTCATTATGATTCATTCCGGCTCACGCGCGTGGGGCGGCTCGGTTAGCCAATATTGCAGCAGCAATATGACTAAAATGATGAAAGCTGAAGGAATAGGCACTGCCGATCCAAAGCTGGTGTTCGCACCGCTTGCTCATGAGCTTGGGAAAGATTATGTGGAGCTGATGTATTCCGCTCTGAACTATGCAGTCGTCAATCGCCATTTGATCGCTTATGCGATTCGCGAGGCGGGCAAGGATGTTTTTGGCAGCAAATTTGAAATGTCGACGCTGTATGATCTCATGCACAATTATGCGTGGGAGGAGGAGCATGACGGTCATTCGTATTTCGTCCACCGCAAAGGGGCGACGCGAGCGCTGCCCGCGCAGCATCCAGATAATCCAGCGCCTTACAAGGAAACGGGGCATCCAGCGCTTATTCCTGGCTCCATGGGCTCCTCCTCCTACATTATGGTGGGCAAGCAAGGAGGCCGCGACAATTACCATTCGATCTGCCATGGTGCTGGTCGTATCCGTTCGCGGAGCGCGAGCAAGCGGCTCATAACAGTGGAAGAGTTCGCCGCTTCGATGCGGGTAGGGATGGAGGACGAAATTGTTCTCAACCAGCGTTCGCTGGAGTCCATGGTCGACGAGTCGCCGCAGGCGTACAAGGATGTGGATCAAATTATTGAGAGCGTCGTTGGCGCCGGGCTGGCCGAGGTTGTGGCCAAATGCAAGCCGCTGGCAACGATTAAGGGGGCTTAAGCGATGCTAACGGAAAAACGGGAAAAAAGCCTCAGCAAGATGATGACCAAAATTTTGCGGCATGCGCCCGAAAAGTTTGACGTCCAACTGGATGAAGCCGACGGCTCTTGCTCGCTAAGCGAGCTGCTTGCTGCGATTAATCGGTCGCCGGATTGGAAGAGCATAACGGAAGCGCATATCCATTATGTTGTAGAGCATTCCTCAAAGCAGCGCTTTGAGCTTATAGATGGGCGCATTCGCGCCCGTTATGGCCATAGCGTGCAAAAGGTCAGTTATCCGGCAGCGGTGCCGCCGGAGGTTCTGTATCATGGCACGAATGAGGCGGTAGTGGGGGCGATTTTGCGCGAAGGCATTCAAGCGATGGGCCGCCAATATTGCCATTTGTCGGAGGGGCTGGATTTTGCTATTCTTGCCGGCAGTCGCAAGGGCAGGCTTGTGGTGCTGGAAGTGGATACGCAGCTTGCTGTGGAGCAGGGCATTATTTTTTATTATGCTGGCAATGAGGTGTGGCTGGCCGAGGAGATTCCGGCGGAGTGCTGCCGGGTGTATGATTTTTCGATTAATTCGGGTAAATCTTAGGTGAAAAAGCATTACAATTTGCGCTGAGGCAATCGTAGCCGTTTTTTGGTGCGAATGTGAAGCTTCCATGAAATTCCTAGGGGATTCAATTAGGATGTGTACAATGTCGAGCGCATTATAGCTTGCAAAAATGAATGAAAATGAGCGCATCGTTCCGCAGGAACAAGCGCTCATTTTCTTATTTCAGGCACAGTTTCCATATGTCTATATTGTGCTATTCGATGACTTGAAAATCAAGGAAAACAGTATGAAAGCGCTATACAATTGGTAATGAGAGGCGTAGCAAGCTCGTATCTCTAACAAGCTACGCTTGAAAGCGATCTGTTTGAAAGGAAAAGCCTCACCTGTCATACGGGCAAGGGGAGCCTGGAAGCCTGGAAGCCCTTCTTCAAATGTACGGTTGTGGATATAGGTTGTGAATGTAACTAATTATGAGAGGAGGCGAGGCGGGAAGTCTACCATTTGCTCGATGAATGAGTAGTGATGTATCAATGAACTGATAAGGCGATCAGAAAATGAATAGGGAGGTAATACTGAGAATGAGAAAATTATTAGCTCTTATCGTAAGTATCGCAGTCGTAATGACTCCTGTCATCGCTCCAACAACAGTCGTCCATGCAAGCTCCGGCGCTCCGGCTGGGTGGAGAGACCTTCCAGACTATTATGTATTCAAAGATACTTATAAGGGGTGGTCCGGGAGCAGCGGCGGATTGGTAACGGTAAACGGCGCTTTGCCTGTTGATTCACAAGTAACCTATGGTCATTTACCTTCATTGAGGTTAAGTATTACAAACCAGGTAGATTGGATGGAGTCCATTCTTGTAATGGCCGAATGGGCGAATCATGATATTCACAATTATGTTCCGAACGGCTATCTGGAGTTTTATGTAAAAGGCAAAAATGGCGGGGAACAATTTAAAATCGGCGGCGATGACCATGTTGAAAGACGCGCATCGGGTGTAGAACATAGAGTATTAAAGCCGATAACGGATTATGTTACGGTTACGACGCAGTGGCGGCATGTAAAGATCCCCTTAAAGGATATTTACAATGACTCATCGGTTGATCTGGACGAATACAATGCAAAGGCTATTCATCTGAATAAAGTAAACAATGAGCCATTTACAGTATGGTTAAATCAAATCAAATTAACTTCTCCTGATAAGGAAGCGGGATTTTCGGCTATCAAGGTAAATCAGGTGGGATTTCGGAATTCCTCCGAGAAATATGCTAATGTTTCCGGCTTTGAGAATGAGCTCACTGCCGACGTCGGAACCCCATTTCAGGTAAGGAGAGCTTCTGATGACACGGTCGCCTATAGCGGGCAATTGATCCTCGTCAAAAATTACGACATTGATTCAGGAGAAAGGGTTTTAAGAGCTGTATTTACGGACCTTGAAGCATCAGGCGATTATTACCTTACTGTAAGTGCAGAAGGTATAGAAGAGTCTCCTGCTTTTAAAATAGGAGATGACGTATATAAGCCTCTATTAGTCGATGCGGCAAGATATTACTACTATCAACGTTCAGGAACGGCACTTGAACCAGCGTACACTCCGGACTTCCCAAGGGCAGATATAACGCCTATGGATACGGCAGCACCTTTTGAATCCAATTCTGCGATTACAAAGAACGTATCAAAAGGATGGTTTGACGCCGGGGATAAAGGAAAATATGTGAGTGCTGGAGCGGGGACGGTTATGACGCTATTATGGTCGCATGATTTATTTCCTAATTCTTATACAGATAATCAGTTTAATATTCCAGAGAGCGGAAACGGTGTTCCTGATATCCTTGATGAAGCAAGATGGGAGCTGGAATGGATTCTAAACATGCAGGACACTAACAGCGGCGGGTTTTACGCAAAAGTCGAGTCAATGGATAATGATAATAATATGAGGGCTATTAGGGATAAAAGAGATAATGTCACCAATATAAGGCCGACCAATGATACGGCTTGGGCCGCAGCTGCTTTAGCTCATGCTTCAATGGCTTATGCAGAGTATGATCCAGCGTTTGCTGCTCAATGTCTAGCGGCTGCCCAGAGTGCATGGTCGTATCTTGAACAGAATCCCGTTAATATTAAAGGTCCATCAGGAGCTTATGATACAGACTCCGATAAGGACTCGAGGCTCGTAGCGGCCGCAGCCCTGTATAGAGCTACCGGTGCTGCCAAGTATAACAATTATTTCGTGAATAACTATTCACAAAGCGAGGATAGATTTGTGAATCTGGAGGGAGATTGGGTCGGCACCTGGCATTATGCATTTTTTCATTATATGGAATCTAATAACCGCGACATGAATGCTGTGAACTGGTATAAAGACAAGTTCACAATTTGGTTAAACAAAGAAGTTAATAGATATCAAAATAATGCTTGGAATAACACGATATACGAAGGCAATTACTACTGGGGAAGCAACAATATGATACTTGGTACAGCTACAGAAGCCCTGATTGGTTCCAGCCTCCTTGGAATGAATAACGAAACCATTAACAATATGGCGCTTTCTGCATTAAACTATATTCTTGGCGTCAATCCATTGAGAAAGAGCTTTGTAACCGGGCATGGCGAGGACAGTCTTCAGACCGTATACGCAACAATGAACAATGACCCTAGACCAGGAGTGCCTAAGGGGTTTATGCCGTTAGGGGCGAATAAGTACAACAATCCGGGTATTTCCAACTTCCCTGCCAAAAACTTTATGGATTGCGCTACCGAATGGACTACCAATGAGCATGCTGTTGGTTCGACGGCCAATCTGGTGTTTATCAGTGCATTTGCTAACAGTGATTCAATTATACGTTGATCTGACAGTCAGCTTTAAGCGGTAAAGGGGCTCATCCCCCAGTCATCTAATGATGATTGAGGGGTGAGCCCCTTTATTCGATTAGCATATGGATAAACATATCTAGACACTCCGTCTATAGATCTTAGGCGGAAGCCCGTACACTTTGTTAAACAGGCGGGTAAAATAATTGCTGTCGTTAAATCCACATTCATATGAAATTTCTGTAATGGAAAGCTGCGTTCGTTTCAACAACGTGCAAGCTCGTTCTAAACGGAGTCGTTGCAAGTAAAAGATCGGAGTCGTTTGATAATAGGAGCGAAAGATGCGGTTCAAATGTCTGACCGAAATATTCGATCTAGCAGCGATGTCTTCCAGAGTAAGCGGATCGAGATAGTGATCTTCCATATAGGAGATGGCATTCGCCAAATGCATCAGATTGCTGTCAGCGCCCATCTCCTGATGGTTATATTGTCTGGATAAATAGACGGCGAGCTCCATAAAACGGGCAATCAGCATGGTCTGATACCCTTGAAGCTTGCCGTTGTATTCGTTAATCATAACGGAGATAAGGAGCGAGACATACTCCAGACTGGGAATGGGCAATCTGAGGCTGCTCTTATACGAGTGAATATTGCGATAAAACGGCTCCAACACAAATAAAGATTGGAAACCGTTGGAGGTTCTTAAATCAAGACCGGCCGATAGCAGCATTTCTGGGCGGTACATAATATTGCAAATTCTAAAATTATGAGGTTCTTTGTAAGCATGATAGGTTGCCCCGCTTATGACAAAAACATTTCCCTTCTTAATAAAGAAGGTCTCATGATTGACGATGTGTGTAGCGTTTCCATTCAGGACAATGACAAGCTCGGAGAAGTCAATGTGCTTATGCAGCTCCAGGTCATCGTCGTGTTCGCCATAATGAATAAAGAAAGGGAATTCCTTATCAAGTGTGAACCACTCTAAATAGGTGTCGCTCAAATTTTACCTCCTATTCCAATAAAATCATGCTTTATGTCTATATTATGCTATTCTATGACCTGAAAATCAAGGTTCTATGTTAAGCCGTGCTATATGATCTGATAAGAGAAGCATGGAATGAGCTATATGTTATGAGGGGGAAATGGTGTGCCATCCGAATTTGTTAAAATCATCTCGCCTGCGAAAAAAAGTAAGCGGTTACGCAAGTCAGTTAAGCATAGCAGCTATCGGTTGTTTTTTATGGCTTTGCCGTTCCTGATTTTAGCCTTTTTATTTTCTTATTTGCCTTTGTATGGCTGGATATATGCATTTTACGATTATAGTCCGGCTCTAGGCATTTCCCAGTCTCCTTATGTCGGATTCAAATGGTTCACCACAATGGTTTCGAATGAAATGCAGCGTGCGGAGGTCATTCGTGTCCTGCGTAACACCTTTGGGATGAACATATTAGGTCTAATGACTTCGGTGTTTCCGGTCATATTCGCGCTTTTCTTGGTGGAGATCAAATCAACCTGGTACAAAAAAATGGTTCAGATATTAACCACGCTGCCTAATTTTATTAGTTGGGTGCTCGTCTATGCTTTTGTGTTCATGCTTTTCTCCACTCAGAGCGGCTTTGTCAATCAAGTGCTGATGAATGTGGGATGGATTTCGGAGCCGATCAATTATTTGGCCTCAGACAGTTATATATGGATCAAAATGACATTGTTAGGCTTGTGGAAAGGGCTGGGCTGGGGGGCGATCTTGTACATCGCAGCCATTGCCGGGATCGATCAGGAATTGTACGAGGCAGCCAAAGTGGATGGGGCAGGAAGGTTCAGATTGATGAGGCATGTGACCGTACCGGGGCTGATACCGACCTTTTTCGTTTTGCTGCTGCTGTCCATCGCCGGGTTCATCAGCGCAGGCTTCGAACAATTTTATGTGTTTCAGAATGCGATCAACGCGAATGATATCGAAGTGCTGGATTTGTACGTTTACAATATCGGAATCGCGAACTCCAGTTTCTCTTATTCGACGGCGGTAAGCATCCTGAAATCGTTGGTCAGCGTTGTCCTGCTTTTCATTGCGAATCGGTTATCAAAGATGATTCGGGGAGAAACGATCATTTAATTCGGCAGTCGCCAGGAAAGGAGAATCAACTATGGACTCGTGGGAAAAATCCCGATTCAGTTTGTTTTCAATCCTGAATTATACGATGTTCGGATTGTTTACGCTGTTATGTATATTTCCGTTCTATTATTTGTTTATTAACACGATTAGCGATAATGATTTAAGCAGCAGGGGGCTAATCTTGTTTTTTCCGGAAGGGATACATTTTCAAAATTACTTGAAAGTGTTTCATGTTCAGGGCCTTAAGCTAGCCATGCTTGTATCGGTGAGCCGGACCGTTCTGGGAACCATATTGACCGTAGCGGCATCTGCTTTTCTCGGATATCTATTCACACGGAGCGAGATGTGGGGACGCAAGTTTTGGTACCGCTTTCTTATTCTGACGATGTACTTCAATGCAGGGATTATCCCTTGGTTTATAACGATGAAAAATTTAGGGCTGATGAATAATTTTTGGGCGTATATTCTTCCTGGAATAGTCGTGCCGTTCAACATTATCCTTGTGAAAACGTTTATTGAATCGACACCGATCGCGCTGCAGGAATCGGCTCAAATCGACGGTGCAGGTTATATAACCATTTTCTATAAGATTGTTATGCCTTTGATAACTCCGATATTGGCGACGTTAGCGATATTTACGGCTGTAGGGCAATGGAACAGCTTTACCGATACGCTGTTTCTCGTTAATGATTCCAAGCTGTTCACGCTGCAGTTCATTTTGTATCGTTATTTGAATGAGGCGAATTCACTTGCGGAAATGATGAGGAACTCTACGGTTGGCCAGGTCAGCCTTTCTCAAATGCCGACTCCGATGACCATCCAGACGACCGTTACGATTATCGTCGTTGCACCAATCCTGCTCGTCTATCCGTTCTTCCAGCGTTTCTTTGTCAAAGGCATTATGATCGGAGCAGTAAAGGGCTGACCTTTGTTGTAATGCGAAGAGAAGGTTTCAGGGGATATAAAAACAAATCTGAGGTGAATTGAAATGTTTACAAAAAGAAAAAAGTGGGCTTTCGTGATGTGTGTATGCAGCACTGTTCTTGCATTATCAGCATGCACTGGCAACGGCAATGGTGGGAATACGACGTCTGGTACATCTAGTGTAACGGACGTCTCAAGCGCCGAACAGCTGCCCGAATTAACGATTAATGTACTCTCTCAGCTTACTAGCTACGCTGGACCGCAAGAGGGCTGGTTCGCTAAGGTCGTCAAGGACAAGTTCAATATCAAGCTGAATATCCAAAGCAGCACGGGTGAGGTAGTTGCTTCAAGGATGGCTTCGGGTGACTTGGGTGATCTTGTTGTGTGGGGTAACAATAGCAAAGAATATACGGATGCGATTAAAGGAGGCCTACTGCTGGACTGGAACAAGGACGGTCTGCTGGAGAGGTTCGGAAATCATATGAAAGAGAATGCAGGTCAAGCGATTGAAGCAAATAGGAAGCAGTTCGGCGACGGCAAGCACGTTTACGGCATTGGCCATTCTGTCGGTTCCGGCGAAGGCTCGTCCGAAAGCAATAAGCTGACGTTTGGTCCGAGTATCCGTTGGGACCTGTATGAGAAGCTTGGCAGTCCGAAAATAACCAAGATGGAGGATTACTTGCCCCTCCTAAAGCAGATGCAGGAGCTTGAGCCAAAGAGCGACAGCGGCAGGAAGACGTACGGATTTTCACTTTGGTCGGAATGGGACGGCAATTCGATGAATTTAGGGAACATCGGGGCCTACTACGGCTACATCAATGGCGATGGCTTTAACCCGAGCGATATGATTCTGACATCCGTGACGGAGCAAAAATATCAGGGTCTTATCGACGACAGCAGCTATTACATGAAAGGTCTGGCGTTTTATTATAAAGCCAATCAGATGGGCCTGCTTGATCCAGACTCGGTGACGCAGAAATTTGGGGACGTTTCCAGCAAGCTCAAAGATGGCCAGTTTTTCTTTACTCCGTTTACATGGATGGACGATACGTACAATACCCCGAATCATCTTTCAGCAGGCAAGGGCTTGATGCCTGTGCCGTTTTCGGAAGAGAAGGCGGTTACGTTCGGCTATACGCCGTATGGCGGCGAACGTGTTTGGTCGATCGGAGCCAAAGCGAAAGAGCCGGCTCGCATTATGATGTTCCTTGACTGGTTGTACTCACCTGAAGGCATTATGACGGTGAACAATGGTCCGAAGGGCCTTGCTTGGGATATTAAGGACGGCAAAGCTTACGTGACCGATTACGGCTGGGGGGCATTCCCGTCCAATGAAACGCCGGTTCCAGAGGAATACGGCGGGGGCAGCTTCAATTCGGGTATGTCTAAGATCAATAACACCACGATATCAAGCATGATGATCAACCCTGAAACCGGTGAGCCGTATAACCGCGAAATGTGGTCGTCGTCGCTCGGACATAACCCGAATCAGGTTGAGTTGAGCTGGCGCGATGCGATGGGGGTAAGCACACAGAAGGAATATTACACCAATAACAATATGGTCGCCATAACGAAACAGACCTTTACAGGCGAAGCCCCGATTCAGCTTCCTACTGACATTCAACAAAAGCAGAACGAAGTCGGCAAGGTGATCAAAGAATACTCCTGGAAGATGGTTATCGCGAAGAACGACACCGAATTCAACAAACTGAAGCAGCAAATGATGGAGAAGGCTAAAGGTCTTGGTTACGACGAAGTTGTCGCTTGGCAAATGGAGCAAACGAAGAAGACGGTTTGGGCGCACAATCCATAATCGTAATTTGACTAAACAGCTTAGCTTTACCTATCCAATAAGCGAATAGGGCTCCGTTAAAGCTACTCTTCTAATTAGGTTAGGCTTCTTGCAACTTTTACCAAAATATATCGTCTATTCTTTTATGGAAAATATTGATTTTCTACAGAGAAGAGAGGTTGCAATGATTCAAAAAAAGCCGAATTGGCAGGGGTGGATAATGAAGAAGCTTGGTTTTTTGTTGGTATTATTCATTTATTTATTGGCGCTTCCAGACAACAGCTTTGCAGCAGCAGTCGTAGATACGAGGGTGATTTTGGACGGAACGGAGCTTGTCCAGCCTGAAAATACGAAGGCCGAAATTATGGATAAAAAAGTAATGGTCCCGATTCGCATTGTATCGGAAAGCTTGGGCTACGACGTGCTGTGGAATAAGCAGGCACAGACCGTCACGATTAGCAAAGAGGACACACACATTGAAATGACGGTAGGCCAGAAAACGGCGAAGATCAATACGGAAACCGTATTTATAGATGCTCCTCCTGTTATTAAAAAAGGAACAACGCTCGTTCCGCTGCGCTTCGTAGGCGAGCAGATGAACCTGAAGGTTGGCTGGAACAACAAGACGAAGACGGTCACATTGACAAGCCCTATTCCAGAGGTAATCGTTGAGGAGGGGGAAACGGACCCAACCACATCGCCGCCAGACGAAACGGGAGGGAGCATTATTGATGGAGCTATCCCGAATGAATTATCGACAGTAAGCGCTATCAGCTTTAGTGACAATCGTCTTATCGTCACGACAAGCGGCAAAGTAGGGCCGAAAATTTTCGCAATGAAGGCGCCGGATCGCCTTGTCATTGATTTGCCAAATTCGGCTTTTGCCCCGACGTTTGGCGATGGACAGGTGCTAAATGGCAGCCAGATGGGCGAGCTTATAATCACGGACAGCTCAGAGGTTACGAAGGTGCGTTATTCTCTATTTACCCGCGAGCCATCAGCTATTCGCATCGTTTTGGATTTGAGACAGGCGACCTCCTATCAGCTTGTCAGCGATGATTCTGGGCTGTACGTCGTAGACTTAAATGTGGACGGAGATGTAGACGGGGCGCCGATTGTGCCGCCAATCGGTGCGGATGGCAAAAAAATCGTAGTCATTGATCCGGGTCATGGCGGCGCTGAGCCAGGTAAGGTAGCGCTGACAGGCTTGCAGGAAAAAATTCTGAACCTGACGCTTTCCTTAAAAGTCGAGCAGTTGCTGAAGCAGGTGTCTGCCATTAATGTAGTGATGACACGAACCGATGATACGACACTCAGCCTTTCAAGTCGTGCGCAGCTGGCAAATGCGCTGAATGCCGATATGTTCGTCTCCGTGCATGCCAACAGCTTTACGACCTCTACACCTTCGGGTACGGAGACGTATTATGCGCGGGATTCGAGCATACCATTAGCTAAGACGATTCATCGCTATTTGCTGGAAGCGACTGGACTCAAAGATCGTGGAGTGAAATATAACAATTACCACGTCATCCGGGAGACAACGATGCCAGCGGTTCTGCTTGAGACAGGCTTTATGAGCAACCCGTCGGATTTGGCGGTTATTACGAATGAAGCGGTGCAAATGCGAATGGCAACGGGCATCGTTGAGGGAATTAAAGAATATTTGGGTATTAAATAGTACAGCTTGTTTCTTTCAATTCCAAGGAGGTGGAGTTTGAATGAACACAAAGATTACTATTGCGGCGCTCCTGTTCATCGTTATGACGACTGCAGGCTGCGCGGACAAGTCGTCAGCCCACCCGGCGCCAGAGGTTTCTTTAGATGCAATACCATCCAAGACGGTCACGGCGGCCGCGGCTGCGGAGCCGCAGCAAGCGGCCGAGGCTCCGGTGCCGTCTGCGGAGGTGAAGACGCGGACCATTGAAGCTTTTTTTTCAGACCCGCAAGGGGAAAAGCTGGATAAAGCGGGTGTGCAGATTTCTTTTTCCACTCCTGCTCAGAAATATACGGCGGCCTTTACAGCTTTACAGCATAGCGACAATGCCGAACGGATACCGCTCTGGTCGAAGGAGATTGAGCTGAAATCGGTCCATTTTAACAATGGGGCACTTACGCTCGACATTCATATGCCTGACACGGCGCGTCTCGGATCGGGTAGCGAGATACTCGCTTTGGATGCTTTAACATGGACGTTATTCCAATTCACAGAGGTTAAAACGATTGATCTGCTCGTCGATGGCAAGCAGGTGGAAAGCTTAATGGGACATGTCGATTTAGAGCATCCCATGACGAGAGGGAAATAAGCTTAATGAAAACGAAGGCTCACACTGCCATGTTTCATCTTCGCTCTTAAGAGGTAAAGAGACCTGTAACCCAATCGGTAAAGCGACGTACAATGATTCGTTGCAGGTAGAAGGCAGGCTTCACTATAGCCGCATAAAGCCGCATCGTTCATCAAGAAGCCAGCCTTCACCTAAGCGTGGAGGCTGGCTTCTTGCGGCGCATTAAGATTAAGATTGTGCCGGTGGTGGAGTACAGAAAAAAAGCGGCAGGCGGCATTTCGGTAGTGAAGTCTTGCCTTCAGGCTAACCAAGAGCGAGGAACGATGGTATGATGAGGAGATAGCAGACTTATTATGATGCAGGAGATGAATCATGGATTTTGCAAAGCTGAATTCCTTAACGAAATATCCGAGTATCCTCACCTATCACGAGCTGGGGGAACGAGGCCGTTTAAACGATAGGTTAACTGAGGGCGAAGCCTTCGATTCGGATAAGCCCATTTATGTTTTTGAAAAAGTGGATGGGGAAAATGCGCGTATTATACTGCTGCATAGTGAGGCCGGAACGGACTATTTGATTGGCTCACGGGAGGAGCTGCTTTTTGCCAAGGGTGATCGAATCGGCAATCCTTACGGCAATATGGCGACCTTGTTAACGCCAATTGCGGAGCGGATGCAGGCAAGCTTGGCGGATGGAGGGCTGGGCCTGACGGTTATTTATCAGGAAAGCTATGGCGGGAAAACAAAGGCGGCCAAAAATTATACGTCCAGCGGGAGCCAGGGCTATCGGGTGTTTGATCTGTTTTCGCTGTCGCATGAAGAGCTTCAGCATTTGCTGACACTGCCCATTGACCAAATTGCGAAATGGCGCGATCATGGCGGTCAGCCCTTTTATCAAGAGGCGGATAAGGCGGCGTTTATCGAGCGCTGGAATCTTGATGCTGCACCGCTGCTGGCTGTGCTGGATGGAGCGGCATTTCCAGTCGGTCTGGAGGAGACGAGCCGTTTTCTCAGTGATTTTGCGGCTACGCGTGTAGGAATGGATGCAGCTGGAAAATCGGAAGGGATCATTGTACGAACCGCCGATCGCAAAAGGATACGTAAAATCAGGTTCGAGGATTATGAACGAACCTTTAGAAATGTGCCGAAGGCATGAACAATTTGCTAGTGTCGGGCTACCGCGCGCATGAGTTGAACATTTTTAATCAAAAGCATGAGGGTATTGCCTATATTAAGCAGGCGATTACGAATAAGCTGCTGCCGCTCATTGATGATGGCTTGCAGTGGGTCATTACGCCCGGCCAATATGGTGTTGATCTGTGGGCTTGCGAAGCAGTCATTGCGCTTAAGCCGCATTATCCGCAGCTCAGGCTTTCTATTATTACGGCGTACAGTAATCCGGAAGAGAAGTGGAAGGATGACAAGAAGGAATATTATGAGCAGGTGCTGAAGGGCGTCGATTATTATGCGTCGGTCAGTGACAAGCCCTATGATGGCATTTGGCAGCTGCAAGCGAGGGATGAGCTGCTGTTTCGCAAAACCGATGGCATTTTACTCGTGTACGATGAGGATGCAGGAGAAGGCAGTCCGCGCTACTTCAAGGAGCGTGCGCTTCGCCGGCAGCAGGCCGACGGTTATCGCTACATCAGCATCAGCTCGGATGATATCCAGAGCATTGCTGATGAGGCGAATTATCGGGATATGGACTAGCGCAATTGGGAATGGCTGCCCTCCATTAGGGCGGCTTTTGACAGCAGGAGGAGGATGCAGAAATGGACGATCAGGATGATAAAAAGCAGCAAGGGCAGCATTCGGACAATAGGCTGCCGTTCGATTTAGACAAGAGTGAGCCAGCCAGTCAGACGGTGCATGTGTTCCGCCAGCCGCGGGATTCGCAGCAGTCACAGGCAGCAGCGCAGCGGGCCGAGGCCGCGAGGCGGGAAGAGATTTTGCGGCGTGCGGAAGCGGCACGGCTGGAGGAGCAAGCGCGCCAGGAGGAGGATGCGCGCTTGCTCGCGGCTTCTCGGGAGCAAGCGGCTTTGCAGCAGGAGCGTGAGTTTTTGGGAGAGGAGCCGGAGCAATGGGACCGATACGGTGAGTATGGGGAATATGGCGCATACGGCAACGACAATGGCGA
Organism: Paenibacillus sp. KS-LC4; assembly: GCF_036894955.1. Lineage (NCBI taxonomy): Bacteria > Bacillati > Bacillota > Bacilli > Caryophanales > Paenibacillaceae > Paenibacillus > Paenibacillus sp. KS-LC4. Next base: position 1,746,050 of record NZ_CP145905.1, read on the forward strand.
ATCCGATGCAGCAGCTGATGCAAGGACAGCGAGCACGGCGGCGTTCTCAACAAATGAAGCGGATGAAACGGCTGCATCAGCAAGGAATGAAGCGACCGGAACGGAAGGCGCGGCTGGTGCAGGTGCTGGTGTCGGGACTGGCGCAAGTGCAGGAGCGAGAAGCGGCGCGGCAGAGGCTGCAAGCAAGCTGCTGCAAAACATGTCCGGCTCCGTTAAGCAAATGGATTGGAAGATTTTGCTGAGGCTGCTGAAAAACCCGCTGGAGGGGCTGAATTTAAATCCGGCTAAACATTTAAGCTATGGAATAATCGGCATCGTTTGTGCAATCATAGGCTTCTTATTGTTTGGGCTGCTTACGGGCAGCGCCATTTCCTTATTTTTCGGCTATGGGGTGACCGATCTATTGCGTGAGGGAAGCGGCATGAGTGCAGCGCTATTCGGAAAAATCCTGCTGCTGTCGCTAATTTCGACGTTTGCCTTCCTCGGTTCTTTGTGGGGGATAAGCTTGTGGAGAGCGACGCAGCGTCTAACAATTAGAGCTTTTATTACATCAATTGGAGCGATGCAGCTCGCTTCCGGCGCTGGATTTTTAATCGCGGGCGTCATTTCGCTCATTAGCTTCAAGCTGGGCTCTTTTGTAATGGCGGCGGCTCTGCTGTCTAACCTTGGCATTTCCTTAATCGGCGCGTCGGTGGCCAGCCAGGTGACCAAGGAAAAGCTATGGTCTTATATTGCTTTTTCGGCTTGTGCGTACTTATTGCTGTTTGGCCTGCTCGCTGATTTGATCATGTAAATGGCTGAAGCATATTGAACGATGATGTAATGCTTTAACGTTGTTTCCCTTTGCGGAAATAACGTTTTTTTATTTGTTTGAAAATGCCTCTGCCCGTTATTTTGGTAAATTTGTTATGGTGCTTTGAAATCGTAATTGAAGCAGTTAATAATTGAAGTTCGATAAAATATGACAGAGATATAAAGAAATAATGGATGAATTTTCAGTGAAATGAAATGATTATAGAGGATTTTAGCGATTTATGTAGAAACTTTAATAGCTAAAGATAATAGGGGGGATTTACCATTATGAAAAAAGCTATTTTTGCAGCTGCCGCAATGCTCGTTATGGCTGGCTGCGCCAGTCAAACCCAGGATTTTTCCACAGAGGTTAGTCAATTAAAGGAGCAAGTGAGCCAGTTGAGTGCTGAAAACGAGAAGTTAAAGGCACAGCTTGCCGAGGCTCCGGAAACCACCGCCGCAAGCGAGGCTTCTTCAACGCCACAACCAGAGCCGTCCGCCGACACTGGCAATGTACTAGAACTGAAAAAAGCGCTCGTTATTGCTGACTTCGCAGAGGTGACGCTCACGAAGACAGAATTCACGTCCAAAGTCGTACCTCCGAAGCCGGACAGCTTCTATACGTATTACGAGGTGAAGGATGCTGAAAATATTTATTTGGATGTCGTCCTTAAATTCAAAAGCCTGCTCAGCTCCTCTAAAAGTGCAGATGATTTTGCCTCTGTACAAGTGAAATATGATAGCAAATATGAGTATAAAAGCTTTTCAACAATTGAAGAGTCGGGTGGAGGCAACTTTACCTATACGAATATAACGAGCATTGAGCCATTAAAAACGGGGGTTCTCCATTTTATCGCCGAGCTGCCTAAGGAAGCGGCCAAAGACAAGAAACCGATTGATATTATCGTTACCATTGAAGGCAAGGAATACGTCTATTCGCTGCGCAGTGAATAGTCTCTTCACGAAATATATAAATAGAGGGAGAATGAAATATGAAACAGAGAATACTGGTAATTTTGCTGGCTATGGTCATGCTGCTGGCAGTACCAACGGGGCTTTCGGCCGCTAAGGCGGAGAGTCAGACTGTTTTTGTAAACGGCAAGAAAATCGCTTATGCACAGGCACCCATAAGTGAGAACGGCACAACGCTCGTATCGGCAAAAGAAACCATTGAAGCATTAGGCCTCTCCTTTAGCTGGGATAAGGGCAACAAGCGAATTATCGCCTCAAGCGGTGAAATGACGATTTCGATTATTTTGGACGAGCCGGTTGCTACGGTTAATGGCATTTCTATGTTTTTGGGGACGCCTGCTGTAGAGAGAAACGGCCGCACCATGGTGCCGCTTCGTCTGCTGACAGACGGCTTGGGCGCTTCAATGGCAGCAAAGGGCAATCAAATCAGCATTAAAACGGTTGACCCGAGCAAAAGTAAATATTACACGGGCCTGCCGCTGCAAATTACGAATTCCGCTGTGAAAAATTTAAGCACGGAAAAAATCACTGTGAACTACAAAGAATATTATTATGCCGGTGGTGCTGTGCAGACCTACGATTTTACCGCATCGCTGAATGCGCGCGGCAAAGCCGCCTTTAACAGTGCGACTGTAAAGCCTGGCGAAAATTATGATTCGAAAGGCACGAACTATATCTATTTTGGCAGAGCGATCTATAGCATAGAAACTGGCGAGAAGGAAACGGTAAGCAAAAGCTACAATCTGGCTAAACAGCTTTATGGCAATGGTGGTACGATTGAAAAGCAGATGAGAGCCCTCTACAAACAGAAGGAAGAGGACTACAGGAAGAAGCTGAAAGAGGAGCTTAAGAAAAATAATAATGTTCCTTTTAAAATAGTTGATTACAGCATTACTTATGATTCATTAGGCTATCCTGAGGCTAATATAGAGCTATGGAATTTGACGGCAAAAACGATTGTTTCCTTCGAGCTTTCTTTTAGCACCTATGATGCATACGGCGACCCGGTAAAGGGTGGTTATCCGTACACCAACCGTTTCTATGGAAAGGGAACTAACATTAAATTAGAGAGCGGATATAGAAACATATACACATGGGATCTCTACTCTTACAGCGACACAACCAAGCTCAAAAATATTCAAATTGATCGGGTCGCTTACTCCGACGGCTCCGTCTGGAAAAGATAGCCGAGGCTTAATGCAGATATTATAGAAATAGGAAGCGCGAGCAAATCCCCACTAATGTAAGGTGGGGGCTTACTCGCGCTTTTTTAATCAGAGAGCTATACGATTATTCAGAAGCATCTTTGCATTAAAGAGTGGAAACCCGGCGCAGGAAATTATTATGCGCAAAGCCCCGTACCTGCTCCTCAGAGTAATGCTTAAGCAGCTCATTGATCAGATTTTGGCTATGTGCGGCGTTTTCGAGATTTTTCACGTAAGCGTTGATGCCGTCAAAATCGGAGCCAAGGCCAACCTGATTGACACCGCCAATAGCGCAGTAATGGTCAATATGCTTGATTAAATCGGGAATTGTCGTAATGACTCCCGACTCGGGCTTAATAAACTCGGGATAGTAGACAACATGGACGGTTGCATTTTTGGCAAACAGCGCTTGCGCCTGCTCATCAGACAAGCCTCTTGGATGATCGAACACTGCCTTTGCATTCGAGTGGCTGGCAATTAAATAATCAGCCGTTTCCACGACGTCCCAGAAGCTCTGCTCATTCAAATGGCTGACATCGGTCAAAATCTGGTGCTCATTGTGGAACTGTACCATTTTGCGGCCGAGGGAGGAAAGTCCCGCCCCGCGAGGCTCCAGCACCCCATCAGCAGCCAGGTTGGCAAAATTCCAGGTCAGGCCGACCGACAGCACGCCAAGGCGGTGAAAAATATTCAGCTTATGCAAATCGTTGCCGACCGGATCGACGCCTTCAAGCGTGAGAAAAGCGCCAATTTCGTGCTCTGCCAGCTTGCCGATATCCTTCCATTCCTTGATGTGCTTGATGTCCGGGTTTTTCCCTAATACTTCCTCGTAAAAATAATGCACCTGATCAAGCGCCGATTGAAACTTCTCTTGATCAGACAGGTTCGGCATGACAAAAATGGCGAAGCCTTGTACTTTGACGCCTCCTGCGAGCAGGCGCTGCTTGTTCGTCTCAAGCTCAGGCGCATCGTTGAAGGAAAGGCTGCCCTTCTTATCTGCCAGCTTCATCAAAGCATCGCAATGCAAATCAATAATGTTCATCGGCGCTTACCCCTTATCTGTCCTTATTTACCGTAATATTGTTTATTTCCGCCTCGGGATCAAAGTCAATATGGCTCGGCACATTGATAATGAGCATGCCGCCAAAAATCGTTTCCCAATTGCCGCCGCTGTCGGCGACCCGGTTTTTGAAAGCGGCAAGCTCCTCGGACGAAGCGACGTCCTGGCTGAGCAGCCACGAATACCTTCTTAAGCGGGATTTGCGAACCGTCTCTTTATAAAAATAAATGTTGCCTTGCTGCTCCAGCTTGACAATATCACCGAATGATACCATTTCCGTAAATAATGGATTTTCTTCAATGCGGTAGCGCTGATCGTCAATCGGCGTTACCTTGAGCATTTCAATCTCCTGCCCCGAGGAATGAAAGGAAATGCCAAGCTCAACAGATGGATTCATAATAGGCACCTTCTTCGTTAAAATAAGCTTAAGTCAAATGTTCGTGACAACGTTTCGAGCAAATGCACGCCTGCAATGCTATTGCCCTTGCGGTGCAGGGATGGCCCGACGACGCCGATGCCGTAGCGACCTGGAACGATCGCGAGAATACCGCCGGATACGCCGCTTTTTGCTGGCAAGCCCACTTGAATCGCAAATTCTCCCGAGGCATTATACATGCCGCATGTAATCATAAACGTTTTGGCGATTTGCACGTAACGGCGTGGTATCAGCTCAGCGCCAGTGACGGGATCGGTTCCATTATGCGCCATAACGAGCGCCATGCGAGCCAGATCCGCGCAGGTGACGCTGATTGAGCAGTGCCGGAAATACACGTCGAGCACTTCCTCGACTTCCCCCTGCAGCACCTGCTTATCCTTCAGAAAATAAGCCATCGACCGATTCAAGTTTGCCGTTTTGGCTTCTGAGAGATATACCTCGTTATCATAATCCAGCGCACTATTGCCTGAGAGCTTGCGGAAAAAATCGAGCACGCGAGCTGATTTCTCCTCCCTGCCGCTCCCGGCAATCAGCGAAGAAATCGCAATCGCTCCAGCATTGATCAGCGGATTAAAGGGGATACCGGGCTGCACAAGCTCCAGCTTGAGCATGGAGTTGAAGCTGTCCCCGGTCGGCTCCATGCCAACCTTGGCGAAAACCGCCTCCTCGCCATTATCCATTAACGCAAGGATAAGCGTAAAAACTTTGGAAATGCTTTGCATAGTAAAGGATATGCCGCAATCTCCTGCAGATGCTACTTGACCTTCCGCACCTACAATATGAATGCCCAAGGCGTCCTTGGGGGATTTTGCAAGCTCAGGTATGTAGGAGGCCACTTTGCCATGAAGAGCCTGCTGGCGGGAGATTTCTACCCACTCGGGCAGCAGGGTTTGCATATGTTTGAGCTCGCTATTTGTCAATTCGTTTCCTCCTGCTTGCCAGTTTGGCATGAATGGCTCTATTATAATACATTTTGGTAGTGAAGCGCATTAGGCTTACAAAGGTTGAACATGATCGAAGAAGGGGGGAATGTTGTAAAATCATCCATTATATTCACATTGTATCCTGTTTTTCTGCTGGCAGTGAATTTATAATCAGAAGCGTATCCCATAGTTAGTGATAGAAAAGGTATGGTGAAGGGATCGGCAGTCCCCCCATCTTCAACGCTGCTGATGCTTCTTCACCATAGACTGAAAAGCTTATCTTGCTAGGGAACGGTTGTTGAAACACAATTATGTAAGCGGATACAATTTGAGGTGCGCCAGTCGGAGTCAAATCCGCCAAACGATTAAAGGAAGAGGGAATGTTGAACATGAAAAAAAGACTCAAGCTGCTCGTTTTCGCTATGATGATTATCGCCCTTATTACGGTACAGCTGCCGCTTCAGCAGGCCGAGGCAGCTCCTGCCTTTGCGAAAGGAACGGATATTAGCTGGGTTCCCGGTCTTGAGGCGCAAGGCTACACCTGGAAGGACAAAAACGGCACGACCAAGGATATCATTCAAATTTTGAAAAATGATTATCAAATTAATTCGGTCCGCATTCGCGTATTCGTAAATCCCTCGAGCAATTATGCAAACGGTTACTTAGATATGAATCGGGCAGCTGCTCTGGCACAGCGGGCGAAAAATGCAGGCATGAGCATTATGCTGACGCTGCACTACAGTGATTCATGGGCCGATCCCGGTCAGCAGACAAAGCCTGCTGCTTGGAGTAATTACACGTTCCAGCAGCTGATGGACGCGGTATGGAATCATACCCGGGCGGTTATGACGGCGATGCAGGCGAAGGGTGTGACGCCGGACTGGGTACAGATCGGCAATGAAACGAATAACGGCATGCTGTGGAATGACGGCAAAGCGACGGTCAGTATGAAAAACTACGCGTGGCTCGTCAATACCGGGAATAATGCGGTAAAATCAATTTCTTCCGGTACGAAGACGATCGTTCATCTGGCAGGCGGCAATGATAATGCTTTATTCGTTTGGAATATCGGTGGGCTGATCAGCAATGGCGCCACCTTTGATATTATCGGCATGTCGCTGTATCCATCGGCTTCGGATTGGTCGGCCAAGGTCGACCAAACGATTAGCAATGCCAATGATATGATTGCCCGCTATGGCAAGCCGGTTATCATTTCTGAAATCGGTCTTGAATATAACCAGCCAGCTGCTACGAAGAGCTTCGTTGCTGCGATTAAGACGAAGGTTCGCAATATTGCTGGCGGTAAGGGGCTAGGCGTCTTTTATTGGGAGCCAGAGGCGCCTCCGGGCTACAATGGCGGTTATAACAAAGGTGCTTGGCAGGCGGACGGCAAGCCGACGATTGCATTGGAAGGCTTCTTAAACTAGCAAGCAAGCTCGTAACTAGCCCAGCTATTCATTCCCCTGTTATTTCACATATAATAGATAGCAGGACGAATCTATTTGGAGAAACGGGGGAGTTTGTAGGTGGAAGCTGTAAATAGCAAACCTTTTACCATTGATGTGGAATCAAATCTGACGCTGCGTGGAGATGTTCGAGTGTCGGGCGAACCGGGAAAGAAGCCAGTTGTTATCGTTTGCCATGGCTTCAAAGGGTTTAAGGATTGGGGCTTTATACCCTATGTCTGCGAGCAGCTTGCAACGCTTGGCTTTGCTGTCATCTCCTTTAATTTCAGCTGCAATGGCGTAGCGGAAACAGACTTTGACGAGCTGGATAAATTTGCTGTTAATACCTATTCTCGTGAACAGCTGGATATTGATATAATTATCGCGCAACTGCTTGAAGCGAAGCTTCCTTTCGCGGAGGAACTGGATACGAAACGGATTTCTTTGCTGGGACATAGCCGTGGGGGCGGAAATAGTATTTTGGCTGCTGCGAGACACCCGCAGCTTCAAGCAGTTGTAACATGGAATGGCATAGCGGACGTGAATCTCTTTACGGAGGCGTTTCGGCAGGAGGTGCTGAGCCGCGGCGTCGGTTATGTGCCCAATATGCGCACACAGCAGCAAATGCCGATATCGCCTCTGTTTTTCGAAGATTTGGAGCGCCATGCAGAAGCATTTGATATTAAAAAGGTGCTAGGCTCACTCGCGGTTCCTGCGCTCTTGATACAGGGGGATCAAGATTCAGAGCGACTGGTTTCAGGCTATGAACAAATGCGTGAGGCTGCGCCGCAGCATACGTTCGTTTCACTAACGGGAGCAGACCACACCTTTGGAGCAAAGCATCCCTTTGCCGTCACAACTGTGAAATTGGAGGAAGCGCTTCGGCTGACGGTGCTTTTTCTAAATGAGCGCCTAAAGAAGGGGGAGTGCCAGATGGATCAAAAATCTCCGAATGTGCAGTGGCAGTCGTATGAGCTTGGCGAATTGCCGCAATCTGGCCAAATGGCCTATTCCGGCAGCATTGTATGGTTAACAGGGCTTCCTGCATCAGGAAAGTCTTCTATCGCTGCCTCGCTTCATAGACAGCTTCAAGCAAGCGGTGTGCGAACGGTGGTACTGGACGGCGATAATTTACGGCATGGACTTAACCGCGATCTTGGCTTTAGCGCAGAGGATCGCCGCGAAAATGTGCGCCGTACGGCGGAGGTGGCTAGGCTATTTGCTAGCAATGGAAGCATTGCCATAGCGGCGCTCGTCTCACCGCTGGAGGCGGATCGAGCATTGGCGCGAGCGATTGCAGCTCCACTGCCCTATGTGGAGGTGTATGTAAATTGCCCGCTTGTGATATGCGAGCAGCGTGATCCGAAGGGACTTTACAGCAAGGCAAGGCGGGGAGAAATTCCGCTGTTCACGGGCATATCTGCACCTTACGAGGAGCCGCTTGTACCAGACCTGGAGCTGTTTTCCGACAAAGGAAACGCGGATACTGCGGCTGAGGCCGTTATCCGCTGCTTGCAGCAGCGCGGTATTTTGACCGAGCGAGTTTAGCAAAACAACCGTGCAGCGTATTCTCTTGTGCTACGCTCTGTAAAATCATGCAAAAGAAGCTTCTTCTTCGGGAACAACCGAAGAGGAAGCTTTTTTTGTGAAGATATGTGCTTGGGCATCGACGTTGCTTGAGCCAGCAGTCTGCTGGATGAAGTCTAATGCATGTTTTTAAGCACCGCCTGCGGGCTTGGAGAAGAAGGCTTTAAGCGCCTTATACACTTCGCCTTTATCCTTAATTATCGAATACATAAATTTTTTATTGCTTATGTTTTTATATGCGGACATTAAGGTGCTGCTGCGATTATATTGATTCACCTCGCCATAGCCGAACAGATTGGCGCGTTCCAGCAGCTTGTCGATGAGCTTCACGCATTTTTCGTTATCGGACGTCAAATTATCGCCATCGGAAAAATGAAAGGGATAGATGTTCCAATTGGCCGACGGATATCGGCTGTCGATAATATCAAGCGCCTTCTGATAGGCAGAGGAGCAGATCGTGCCGCCGCTCTCGCCGCGAGTGAAAAATTCCTCTTCAGTTACTTCCTTCGCTTCGGTATGATGCGCTACGAATACCATCTCAACATGCTGATATTTCCGGCGTAGAAAGCGAGTCATCCAGAAGAAGAAGCTTCTGGCACAATATTTTTCAAAAGAGCCCATGGAGCCTGAAGTGTCCATGAGAGCCAGTACGACGGCATTGGATTGGGGCTTGACGATTTCATTCCACGTTTTAAAACGCAAATCATCCGGCGAGATGCCGCCAATGCCTGAGCGTCCTTCATTGGCATTGCGCTTCAAATTTTGAATGAGCGTCCGTTTTTTGTCGATGTTGGACATGATGCCTTTTTTGCGAATATCGTGAAAGACGACCTCGGTTGTTTCCATAACATCCTTCTGCTTTTGCTCCAGATTAGGAAGCTCAAGCTCCTCGAAGAGCATATCCTCCAACTGGTCAATGCTGATTTCCGCCTCTACATAGTCCTCGCCCGGCTGATCGCCCGCACCCTGTCCTTTGCCTGGCCCTTTGGCGGCCCCAGGATCAACGCCGAGCACATCTCCTACCTGTGAATCGCCATCGCCTTGTCCAACATGCTGCTTCTTGTTGTAGTTATAGACGAAATGAGATTCGTCAATGCTTTTAATCGGTATTTTCACCGTCTGCTTGCCATCGGATAATACAATGCTTTCATCGGTCACAATATCGGGAAGATTTTGCCGAACGGCTTCTCTTACTTTTTCCTGATGCCGGGCTTGATCTTCGTAACCTTTGCGATGCAAGGTCCAATCCTCGCGCGACACGATAAATAACGGTTCTGCCACGAGCGTCACACTCCCATCTTTCATCAATAAGGTCTGGAAAGGACGGCGATAGCCGTTTCACCTTGTTATTCAATATATTCACATCCCGAGCGGATATGTGAGTCAAAAGCGATCTAATTCTAGCTAATTAATCGCATGAATCTCGGTTTTTTTAACAAAGAACTCTGTTTTTTGAGTAGTAATATGTCGGAACACAGTCTAATATCGAAAATGAAAGCGATTCCAATTATGGTTTTATAATCCAATAGCGCTTTCAATTGTGGGTGTTAATCAAATATGATGTGCGAAAAGGAGCTGAATAAGAAGAGATGAACGTTAAAAAAGTGATTCGCAAAACAATAATGCTCTCTGTTGCTGCTTTGTTGGTTATTCCTGCTTTTGTTATGGAGCCGAAGGTCAGTGCTGCCGCCCCAAGACAGATGGAGGCTTTAACGAGAGGAGTCGTCGCTGTAAAAGTAAGCGGAGGCGTATTTGTCAGCTGGCGGCTGCTCGGCGGCGAGGCTGCTAATACAGGCTTTAACGTGTATCGCAACGGGACGAAGGTAAACAGCAGTGTTATTACGACGAGTACAAATCTTCTGGATGCTGGGGGCAGCAACTCCTCTACCTATTATGTCCGTGCCGTAATTAATGGTGTTGAGCGTCCAGCCTCCAATTCGGTAACCGTATGGGCGAACAACTATAAAGATATTCCGCTGGACAAGCCTGCTGGCGGGACAACACCGAGCGGCGAAAGCTACACCTATAGCGCAAATGACGCAAGCGTAGCTGACCTTGACGGAGATGGGGAATACGAAATCGTCCTCAAGTGGGACCCGTCTAACTCCAAGGATAACTCCCAATCAGGTTATACCGGCAATGTTATTTTTGATGCTTACAAAATGAACGGACAAAAGCTGTGGCGCATTAATATGGGCAAAAATATTCGTGCAGGCGCCCATTATTCGCAATTTCTCGTCTATGACTTTAATGGCGACGGAAAAGGAGAGGTGGTCATTAAAACAGCGGACGGCACCGTAGATGGAACAGGACAGGTAATCGGCAGCTCGACTGCCGACTATCGTAATTCTTCGGGCTATGTGCTGTCAGGCCCCGAATATTTGACTGTGTTCTCTGGGCAGACGGGAGCTGCTCTTGCAACGACCAATTACGTTCCGGCAAGAGGCACCGTATCAAGCTGGGGAGATAATTATGGGAACCGTGTTGACCGCTTTCTAGCTGGCGTTGCTTATCTGGATGGCACAAGACCGAGCATCGTGATGTCGCGCGGCTATTATACGAGAACGGTTATTGCTGCCTTTGACTTCCGTAATGGGTCGTTGACGAGCCGTTGGACGTTTGATACGAACAGCTCCGGCAACTCTGCTTATGCGGGGCAAGGCAATCACAGCCTTAGTGTGGCGGATGTTGATAATGACGGCAAGGATGAAATTATTTTTGGAGCGATGACCGTTGATGATAATGGCCAGAGGCTATACAACACGAATATGGGGCATGGCGATGCGATGCATGTCAGTGATTTGAACCCGAATCGTAATGGTTTTGAGGTATTCAAGGTAAACGAGGACACGAGCAAGCCTTATGGTGCCCAAGTCCATGATGCGGCTACTGGTCAAATTTTGTGGGGTGTCCATACGGGCGCGGATACGGGACGCGGCATGGCGGCCGACATCGATCCTCGTTACCCGGGAGCTGAGGTTTGGGCAGGAAGTGGTGTAGGGCTGAGGACGATTACGGGACAGCTTATTTCCAGCACGCCTCCATCCTCGCAAAATTTCGGCATTTGGTGGGACGGAGACCTGCTGCGCGAGCTGCTTGACCACGCATGGTCAGGAAGCGCTGGAGTTGGCGTCGGCAAAATTGAAAAATGGAATTACAATACCGGTGCAGTCAGCCGTCTGTTAACGGCAACAGGAACTTACTCCAACAATACGACAAAAGGCAATCCTAGCTTGCAGGCTGATCTGATTGGCGATTGGCGCGAGGAAGTGCTGTGGCGTACGGAGGACAGCACTAAGCTGCGCTTGTATACAACCACAGATGTTACGACATATCGTCTCTACACGCTGATGCATGATGCCGTATACCGTTTAGGTGTGGCGTGGCAAAATGTTGCCTACAACCAGCCGCCGCATACGAGCTATTTCCTTGGAAATGGCATGAGCACGCCTCCTGCGCCAAGCATGTACACGACTCTGCCACAAGCCTCGTTTACGGAGGTAGGCACGGCCAATGCTTTGATCGCTGAGGAAACTCCTTTGGAAGAAGGAGTGACTGCCACTGATCAGGAGCTAGCCCCGCAAACGGATTCGGAAACAGGACCTGAAACAGAACCTGAAACAGAACTTGGAACAGAGCCTGAAACAGAACTTGGAACATGACACCAGACAGAGCTGGTAACGTCCGCCGTTTCTGAACAATAGCCAGACAGCAGTGTGCCAACCGGCCAGATTAATCCAAATGCGGCAGCTCAAGAGGCTTCAGGTTCAGCGCAAAACGCAGAACGCAAAACGCTAAGCGCAAAACGCAAAACGCAGAACGCAGAACGCAGAACGCAGAACGCAGAACGCAGAACGCAGAACGCAGAACGCAGAACGCAGAACGCAGAACGCAGAACGCAGAACGCAGAACGCAAAACGCAGAACGCAGAACGCAAAACGCTAAGCGCAGACATGGACAAGCCGCTCCTATTTTGTAGAGCTAGGGTTCTTATCCCCTCAGCTCAGAAACGCAAAAAGAGGAACAGGCGCATCTATAGTATCTATTCATGTAGCTACAACTATCAGGCTTGGGCAGACTGTTCCTATTTTTTTAAGCTTGAGGTCTTATCCCCTTAGCTCAGAAACATCGAGATATGTGTCTGTCCAAGATATTTTTCAAAATAACAGCTTAAAGAGAAGTGAAAATACAGAAGTACAGGACTATGGAACTGAATGACTAAGGGGCTAAAGGCGTAAAAATCTAAAGTGATAAGGGTCTAAAGGACTACAAAAGTGCAGAAGTGCAGAAGTACAGAGGTAACAAAGTAAATACGACAGCAATCAAAAAGCTAGGTTAAGAAGCAAAGCCGTTGGTAGGGGAGCCGGATTGAGGCGCTGCCAGCAAACGAGAAGGATGGACGAAAGCAGCTTAATCGACGTGGAAGCTTAGACGATGCTATTTTTGAAGGCTTCCGGAGTTTGATTGGGGGAAGACCCTCGGTTAATCAAGGCTTCAGCTTATGTTCATTTGGTACGGTTTAATCACTCAAAGGTATTTGAGTATCGAAATTACAGTTATACGATTTTTGCATGAATGAGAACTCGCTGTACTCATAACATTCGAATCGCAACAGCACTAGCTAAAGCAACAGCAATGGGCTGTAATGCCTTTTATGCTTAGAGGAATGGGGAATGTTGGTTAGCTGTTTGGATGGTGTGATCTGGCATATTGCCGGATTAGGTCATTCAAACGGCTTTTCTGAGCTAAGGGGATAAGGTGCAAAAGGCGAAGAAAATGCAGCGGCCCAACGCAAGCCAAACTAAACCAAGCCCAACAAAGCTATTGTTGAAAAATAAATCGGCCAACCGTGACAGCAGGCCAGCGCCAGACCGCGAAAAATGCAGCCGCGCTGCTGTATGCTTGTCGTTCTATATGCCGTCTACGATTCTACGTGCTCGAAGGCCCGCCTTATAAAGCAATACCTCCTCGTCTATGGAAAGCTTGGCTCTCCAATAAACATCCTCTTGCGTCATCCGCGCCTCCGCAGGCAGCATTTTATGCTCCAGCCACTCCATCAGCCTGCAATCATCGTTAAAATTTGAACGTTTTGAATTAGAGTTCTCATCTTTGTCCCCTCCTTGGTATACTTAGGAGGATAAACGTTGACGCTGCGTTAAAGTCAAGGGCAAGAAAGGGTGTTTCGCCAATATGAAATGGTTCCATACCGCAGACTGGCATCTAGGCAAGCTGGTTCAAGGTGTTTATATGACAGAAGACCAGCGTTATGTGCTGGAGCAATTGATTGACGATATTGAACGCGAACGTCCAGATGCCGTCATTATTGCCGGTGATTTATATGATCGGGCCATTCCACCTATTGAGGCAGTAGAGCTGCTCGATGAGGTGTTGCAGCATATCGTTATTAAGCTTGAAACGCCAGTGCTGGCTGTGGCTGGCAATCACGACAGTCCGGATCGAATTGATTTTGGCACAGCGATGATGGCAAGCCGAGGGCTGCATATTGCCGGAAGAATGAAGCGGGAGCAGAAGCCGGTTGTGCTCCGCGATGAGCATGGCGAGGTGCATTTTCACCTCGTGCCTTATGCGGACCCTGCACATGTGCGTTATGCGCTCGACGATGAGAGCATTCGCACGCATGACGATGCGATGAAAGCTTTGACAGAGCGGCTGCAAGCTCAGCTTGATCCTGCTGCGCGACATGTTTTTATCGGCCATGCTTTTGTTACGGCAACCGGAGAGGCGGAGCCGAATACGAGCGATTCGGAGCGTCCGCTGGCGATTGGCGGGGCGGAGCATGTGCGTGCCAGTTATTTTTCGCCCTTTCATTATACGGCGCTTGGCCACCTGCATCAGGCGCATTATGTTAGCGACGATAATATTAGATATGCGGGCTCTCCGCTTAAATATTCGGTTTCCGAGGAGCATCACGCCAAAGGCTATTATGTAGTAGAAATGGAAGACAAAGGCGCAGTAACGGTAGAAAAGCGGCCATTCCAGCCGCTGCGCGATTTGCGCCGCGTTTCCGGAACGATTGAAGAAATTGAACAGCATGCGAAAAGCGAGGATTATGTATTTGTTACGCTGCTGAATGAAAATCCAGTGCTGTTTCCGATGGAGAAGGTGCGTGCCATCTATCCAAATGCGCTGCATGTCGAGCGCAGGCCGGAGGCGGGACTGCTCGCAGATGCGGAGGCTTCTGCTGATCGAGAAATAGAGGCGGTTCGCCGCCGAGAGGCTGATCCGGTAGCGTTATTCGCTTCCTTTTATCAGGAGGTTAAGGGCAGTCCGCTCAGTGAAAGTAAAAAGCAGCGTTTCGCCGATGTCTTCGGGAAGCTTCTGCATGAGGAGGGAGGGGGCGCATGAGACCGCTCAAGTTAACGATGAACGCCTTCGGTCCATACCGGGATGCGGAAACGATTGATTTTGCTCAGCTGGACGAGCATCGGCTGTTCGTTATTTCCGGCAGCACAGGGGCGGGCAAAACCTCGATTTTTGATGCGATTTGCTTCGCGCTTTATGGCGCGGCCAGCGGGGAGGATCGCTCGGAGGCACGCATGCTGCGGAGTCATTTTGCCGGGGATGATACGCATACGTCGGTTGAATTTCATTTTGCAGTTGCGCAGCGGGAATATCAGGTTTTTCGTCAGCTTCCGCATCGTAAAGGCTCGAACAAAAGCGAGACGGGCGGCAAGGCAGAGCTATATGAGCTTGTAGATGGACAAGCTGTGCCGCTTGTCGACCGTTTTCAAGTTCGTGACGTCGATGCAAAGCTGGAGTCGATCATAGGCCTTACGAAGGAGCAGTTTAATCAAATCGTGATGCTGCCGCAAGGAGAGTTTCGCAAGCTGCTCACCTCGGATACGGATAATAAAGAAGAGATTTTGCGGCGAATTTTTCGTACGGAGCTGTATGAGAAGCTGGAGCTTAAGTTTCAGCAGCAAAACCGCGAGCTGAATGAAACGCTTAAGGAAGCACGGCTGCGCAATGACATGTATATGAAGCAATCGGGCGATGCGCTTCCTCATCGCGAGGGAAGCTTAATGGCAGCGACGCTGAGCCAGGAGGTGTATAATGCGGCGCAGTTGCTTGCCAGCTTGGAGCAGGAGGCAGCTTATTATAGCGAGCTAGTGCAGCAAGGCGATATGCAGCGGCAGCAAATGGACGAGCAGCTGCTTGCACATGAAGAGAGGCTGCGCGCCGCGCTGGCGCTGAACGCGCGGTTTGAAGAGCTTGCGGGGGAGCGAAGCAAGCTTGCGCAGCTTGAGCTGGGCCGCGCCGCGCAGGAAGCGAAGGGGCGCGAGCTGCAATTGGCTGAGCGGGCTGCGCTGCTCACGCCTTATGAGGAGCAAGCGAGCCGCGCCGGCAAGGATGCGGAGGCGAAGCAGCAGATCAGCGCGGCGAAGCAGCAGGAGGCAGAGACTGCGAAGCAGGCGCATGCCGCGGCGTCGCAGCGGCATGCTAGCGAGGAGCAGCGTGAGCCAGAGCGGCGGGAGGCGGAGCGTGAGCTGAACCGGCTGGAGGAGCTGGCGCCAGTGGTGCAGCAGATGGGGGAGCAGCGGCAGGTCGTGACGGAGCTAAGGGCAAGGGCGAAGCAGGCCCAGATGCAGCTGGAACGGGAAGAGGCAGCTATTGCGGCCGAGAAGGCAGCGAAGCAGCAAGGTGCTGCGCGGCTGAAGCTCATGGAGAGCGACGGCCAGCAGCTGCAAGCGAAGCAAGAACAGCTCAGGCGCGTTGAGCAGCAAGGCAAATACGTCTCCAAGCTAATCAAGCTGGAGCAGGAGCTGGCTGAGTTCAAGCGGTTGGAAGCGAGCCAGGATCAGGCGCTCTCCACCATTCGTGCCCGGCACGATCAGCTGGAGCAGCAATGGATTGAAGGCCAGGCAGGCTTGCTCGCCGCTCATTTGCATGACGGGAAGCCTTGTCCAGTATGCGGCAGTGTCGAGCATCCCGGCAAAATACAAGCGGCTGCCGATGTGCCTTCACGAGAGCAGCTTGCCGAGGCAAAGGAGCAGCTTGCTGTCTGCGAGCGTGAGCTGAATGCGTCAAGGCTGCAAGTAGCGGCGGCCCGTTCCAGCTGGGAAAGCAGCGCCGCCGAGCTTGCGGAATACGGCGCCTCTGCTGAGCATCTCGCTATGCAGCAAGCTGACCTACGCACGCAATGGAAGCAGCTGAAGGAAGAGACGGAACGGCTGCAGCAGCAAAGCGAAGAAATGCGCGTGCTTAAAGAGCAGACGGAAAAACGGGAAGCGGAGCTTGAGCGGCTTATTCAGGTAAAAGAGCAGCGGCAAGCAGCGCATCAGCAAGTACAAATTGAGCTTGGTGCGAAGGAGTCGCTGCTCGCCAGAGAGCTGGAACGCATACCCGAATCGCTTCGCGAGCCCGAACAATTGCAGCAGGCGCTCGCTGCCCAGCAGATGAAAGTTCGTCAGGATGCAGATGCCTGGCAGACTGCTGTCAAGCAGCTGCAGCAAGCCCAGCTTAGGTTGGCGGAGGCTTCCGTCCATGCCTTGCAGGCTAGCGAACAATATGAAGAAGCACAGCGAAACAGGGAGGAAGCTGAGAAGAGGCTGCTGAGCGAGCTGAAGGCTGCGGCATTCGATTCATTGGAGGCTTATCGCGCCGCCGTGAAAACGCCGCAGGAGCGGCAAGCGCTCAAGGAGCAACTGGACGCTTATAAATCTGCGGTTCAGGCGCTGACGAGCCGCGTAACAGATATGCAGCTGGAGCTTGCTGGAAAGCAGCCTACGGATATGCAGGAGCTGCATGCAGCGGGCGCCGAGCTTAAGCAGCAGTTGGGGACGATTGTCGCTGCACTGCAAACCGCTGCGCGTTATGGAGAAGAGGCCGTTCGGCTGATTCGCCAGCTCACAGCGACGAGCGAGCGTGTGAAGCAGCTCGAGGCGGAGCTGGAGCAGGTGCTCGACATTTATCAAATGCTTAAAGGAGACAATGCGCTTAAAATTTCCTTTGAACGTTATATATTGATTGAGTTTTTGGAGCAAATTTTGCAGGCGGCAAATGTGCGTCTGCAGCGGCTTTCAGGCGGGCAGTTTATGCTGCAGCGCAGCGATCGTTTGGAGGTCAGAGGGAAGCAAAGCGGTCTAGGCCTAGACGTGTATGATGCGTATACAGGACAAAATCGCGATGTGAAAACGATGTCCGGCGGGGAAAAATTTAATGCGTCTCTCTGCCTTGCTTTAGGAATGACCGATGTGATACAGGCGCATCAAGGCGGAATTTCCATTGAGATGATGTTTATTGACGAAGGGTTTGGCTCCCTGGATGAGGAGGCGCTGAACAAGGCGATTGAGGCTTTGGTTGATTTGCAGCGCGCCGGCCGCATGATTGGCGTCATTTCACATGTGCAGGAGCTCAAGCAGGCTTTTCCCGCTTGCCTTGAAGTTCATAAGACAAAGGAAGGCTACAGCCGCACGGCTGTAACGGTTCGTTAATAGAAAAAGGCAGGAAACAACGCGAACGCTGCTTCCTGCCTAGCTTTCTGAATATTAGTAGCCGGATAATGCGCTTGCTCCAGCAGAGATTACAGCAATGGAAAAAATAAAAAAGACGACAGTGCCCATTACGCCAAGTCCGTTCAGAATAATTCCGATAACCGCAAAAACCTTGCGGCGCTGCTTGGAGCATGCGCCAATAATACCAAGAATAAGGCCGACAAACGTAATGCCGACGCTGACGACAACCGCTACAATTGATGCCATAAAGGAGCCGACGCCTCCCCTAAACATGTCCTCAAGGTAGGAGGGATCTTCAAGCAGGTACTCATTTCCTGTAGAAATGTAACTGCCAATGGCCGTGAAAAACAGGATGATGCTAATAACGCCTATAAAAATAGAAGCAATGGCCATAATGAAGGAAGCAATGCCAAGGCCTGAATGCTTTAGCGGCTGGCTCGGCTGATAAGGTGTAGGATCGGAAAAGCCTGTTGATGGTGCAGATCCGTAAGGATTATAATCCGGTGTCTGAGTCTGGTCGTTATCCGATTTTGTAAATGAAATCGGTGTGGAATGGTTTTTATTATCTTCCATTAAGGTGTTCTCCTCCAGTTATATGTAAGTCGTATTAACACACAATTACAGTAAATTATACTCAATCCTGAAAGGAATGAAAACGGATGTTCCAAAAATATTTTACAATCGGTGCGATTGGTGCCGCTATTGCCGTAGGATTAGGGGCCTTTGGCGCTCATACTTTAAAGGAAATATTACCAGCTGATTTGCTCGCTATTTTTGAAACGGGTGTGCGTTATCATATGTATCATTCGCTTGGCCTAATGCTGGTCGCTCTGCTTGCGGATCGCTTGGGCGAGAGCAAATGGCTGCTTTCCGGAGCAAGGCTGCTGCTTGCGGGCATCGTTATTTTCAGCGGCAGTCTCTACATCCTTGCAATAAGTGATATTCGCGTGCTGGGAGCTATTACACCAATTGGCGGCGTAGCTTTTCTTGCTGGCTGGGTTTGCGTCATCGTTGCGACACTAAAGTCTCGAAAAAAAGCCGTTTGATTTGCATAAAATTTCTATGCCGAAACGGCGGTTTCGATTATAATAAGTCTAACCTTATTGGATTCGAACGTAGGAAGGAAGGTAGTGCGTGACGAAACGAGTGTTTGGTCGGCCTGATAGACCGCCACGTGACGCGCTTACACAATGGTTGTCCAAGTTGTGGAATCCGTGGCTGCAAGGCAGCTTGCTGCTCATTATCGTAGGAGTATGGGGGGCAGCGATGATTGTACCAGCAATACCTTCGCTTTTTATTTGGCTGGCTTCTTGTTTGACTGTGGTATTTGTTATAGGAAGCTTCGTCCTGATGGTCAGGCAGACCAAGACTTCAAATCCGCGTAGCTATCATAAACCAATGGGTGAGGCGCTGCTTCGCTCGGAAGCGGTCCCGCTGGCTATAATCGACCCGCAAGGCGTTATAATCGAGCTGAATGAAGGCACAGAGCGTGCTTTTGGCTATGAACGCGTGGAATTAATGGGAAATTGGCTGGCCTCTTTCGTAGATGCAGGCAGCCGCGATGCCTTACATACGATGCTGGAGCATTCACTTACCGGTTGTTCAAAGCAGGGAAACATTCATATTATACATCGGTCAGGCTATCCGCTTGAGCTGCATCTCGTATGCTCCCCAATGGTGCAGAATGAGAAGGTCATCGGAACGCTTGTGGTAAGCCATGACTTAAGTGATCGCAAGCGCAATGTGGAGCGAATTCGTTATATGGCCTACTACGATGATAGAACAGGATTGCCGAATCGAACGCTTTTTCAAAGGAGTTTGAATGAAAGCCTTGCTTTTGCCCACGATCATAACCAGCTTGTAGGGCTGTGTTACATGGACTTGGACCGCTTTAAGCTCGTCAACACCTCCTTCGGCCGCGAATTTGGCGATATGCTGCTTATGCAGGTGGCAGAGCGCTTTACAAGCGTTATGAACGAGCAGGATTTTGCCGCCAGGATGGAAGGCGATGAGTTCGCTCTGCTATTTAAAAATTTGGAGTCGGAGGAGCAGCTTCTAAGTCGTGCCCGCACGGTGCTAAAGGCGATTGAAGAGCCTTTCGAGCTTAAAGGCTTTCCGATTCAAATTACAGCAAGCATAGGTGCGGTCACGAGCCGTCTGGTCGAGGATGACGGTTATGTGCTGCTTAATAAAGCGGATATGGCATTAATGAAGGTGAAGCAGAATGGCAGAAACGATGCGCTGCTGTATTCCGAAAGCTGGAGCAATTATTCATTTGAGCATTTGTCGATGCAGCATGAAATGTATCGTGCCATTCAGCGCAAGGAGTTCATTTTATACTATCAGCCGCAATATGATATGATTTCTGGCGGTATGATCGGCGTCGAGGCGCTGGTGCGCTGGAAGCATCCGATTCGAGGAATGATCCCTCCGGGCGATTTTATTCCTTTGGCTGAGGAAAGCGGCATGATCGTGCAAATTGGCGATTGGGTGCTGGAAGAGGCTTGCCGCCAAAATAAATACTGGCAGGAATCAGGCTTGCCGCCTATGCCGGTTTCGGTTAACCTCTCCATTAGGCAGTTTGTTCAGCATGATTTGGCGAGCAAGGTGGCAGACGTTTTGGCCCGTACCGGTCTTGAATCGCAATATTTGGATTTAGAAATTACAGAGTCGATGACGATGGATGTGAACCATGTGTCGCGCTGCCTGCTGGATTTGACGGCGCTTGGCGTTGGCATAAGCATCGACGATTTTGGCACAGGCTACAGCTCTTTTCATTATTTGAAAAATTTCCCGATCGACCGGCTCAAAATTGACCGTTCCTTCGTCCGTGACATTCAGCAGGACCCAAGCGATGCGGAAATTGTAGCAGCTATTATTGCTATGGCACATAATCTTAATATTCAGGTCATTGCAGAGGGCGTGGAGACGCAGGAGCAAATTGAATTTTTACGCAAGCATAACTGCGACGAAATGCAGGGGTATTTCTGGAGTGCGCCAGTCCCAAGCGACAATATAGAGCAAATGCTGGGCGGCGATTACATGTAGAAAAAAGGTCTGTTTGAATGACTGGGAATGCACCCGGCTCATTCAAACGGACCTTTTCAATTTGTGCAGCTTCATAAATCAGGTCGTATAATCTTCTATTTCATTAAGCTTGAAGGTGTAGACTTGCTTCTCATCTACGTGGTAGACCGTAATCATGCTCGTTGCATCATCCACATTTAAAATTCGGCATGGAATGCTGAGCGTAATGCCAAGCCCCTTGTTTACAATAAGACGAATGAGAGTGTTGCTTTTCATAAATCTGCGAATGTCTGCAAATCCGTCATAAGGATCGGAGAGTGAAGGCTCAACAACCTTAGGCTTAGCGGCCTTAACAGATGGTACGTCTTTTTCTTTGACGGACTGTGGAGACTTGCTATTAGCGGAAGATTTATTGCTTTGCGCTTGTTTTTCATTTTGCGCAGGCGCTTTCTTATCGATTTGCATAGGAACCTGAACAGCAGCATCAGCTTTGCGTTGATCAATAACTTGTCCCAGATGAACACCTGATAAAATTCGATAATCCACAAATCCGCCAGCATTTAAGGCATGAATGACCTGCTCCAAGGCAGCAGCGTTGCTAACGTTCTCTACTAGCAATTCTACCTGGAGTACGTATGACTGTTTTTGTGTATTTTCCATCTGCTCTATAGTTCCTCCGACCTAATGTTAATTTTTGCATAACTACTATACCATTAATCAGATTGGATATATAGTGCTAAATTTTGTTAATCGTCCAATTCGGTAAAAACTTTTTTGCATATAATGCTTTGGCAGCTTTGGCAGCTAATTGATGGCAAAGGAGGTGAGCATATAATGATGCGAATGGTTCCTGCCACACTGCAAAATGGGCTGACCGTGATAGGTATTGAGGTAAAGCTTCCTAAGACGACATTGCTTGCTTGGACGACGGATAAAGGATATATCATGTGCGGTGCGCTTGATGTTGGCTTACTGAATGAACGATTGCATGATCGTGGGATTATCGCTGGAAGAGCCGTTGGCGTACGCACATTAGAGGAGCTGCTTGTTGCACCTTTGGAATCGGTCACGACAACAGCGGAAGGTATGGGAATTCATGTTGGAATGAAAGGAACAGATGCTCTTACCTTAATGGCATAATTTAAAAGAGCCTGTATCCTTATCTTTTGAAAAAATGGGATATAGGCTCTTGATTTTTATTTATTGGTTAAAAAGCTTTTTGAGATTGACATCATAAGGAGCTTGGACGATGCCTTTCTCCGTAATAATAGCTGTGACAAATTCATTCGGTGTAATATCGAAGGCTGGGTTGTAAACTTTCACCCCTTGCGGTGCTGTGCGTTTGCCAAACCCTTCGGTAATTTCCTCGGCGCTGCGCTCCTCAATCGGAATTTCTGCGCCAGTCGGCGTATTAAGGTCAATCGTGGACAATGGGCATGCTACATATACGGGAATGCCATGAGCCTTGGCAAGGACGGCAACGCTATAGGTGCCGATTTTGTTGGCGACATCTCCATTAGCGGCTACGCGGTCCGTACCAACAATGACAGCCTGAATCCAGCCTTTGGACATGACCATGCCTGCCATATTATCACAAATCAAAGTGACATCGACGCCAGCCTGCTGCAGCTCAAAGGCGGTTAGTCTAGCGCCTTGCAGTACAGGACGAGTCTCATCAGCGAATACACGCAGCGATATGCCGCGCTCAAGCGCAAGATAGAACGGCGCCAGTGCTGTACCGTATTTAGCAGTTGCAAGTCCGCCAGCGTTGCAGTGTGTGAGCACCCCCATGCCATCTTCAAACAAAGTGAGCGCATGCTCGCCGATTAAACGGTTGGTTTCTTCATCTTCACTGTGAATGGCGAGCGCTTCATTTAGCAGAGCCTGCTTCACTTCTTCAAGTGATAAATCGGTTGCAGCAAGCTGCTCTGCACAGGCCTTCATACGATCAAGAGCCCAGAATAAGTTGACAGCGGTCGGCCGTGAGGTGGCCAAATATTCAGCCTGGTTCAGTGCCTCTTCAAGCCAGCGCTTAAGGGTCGTTTCATTTCGGCTGCCAAGCACGACGCCATATGCAGCCGAAATGCCGATTGCAGGGGCACCTCTCACCTTCAAATGGCGAATCGCTTCCCATACATCCTCCGAAGTAACAAGCGGCAAGTATACGATTTCTTCAGGCAAAAGCCGTTGATCCAGCAAATCCAGACGGTCTTCCGCCCAAATCAAGGATTGTAGTGGGGTATTCTGGCTAGTCATTTTGCAAATTCCTTTCTTCTCGAAACATAAGGATGTATTTTTAAGCGTGCTTTGCTGTTGCTGACAAAACAATATCAATGGCTTGCTCTATTGAAATCGCCTGGCGATTCAGGTGAATGAGCGAGGTGCCGATTTCCAGCGCTAAGCGCTGTGCTTTCTCGCGCTCCGCAGCATCCTCGATACGGTCGATATCCGCAACATGGGCAAGGCCTACAATGCGTCGTACCATTTTGCAGCCAGCGAAACCGATGGTGTCCTGAAGCAGCTTGTTCATATAATATTGTTTATAGCCTGGTGTGCTTGATGCTAGTCGATCTACGTTATGTTCATCCCACAAAGCGCCAAATTTGTTCTCAAATTTATTCCAAATCTCGCGAACACTGCCGAGCAGATAGCTGCGGAAATCGGCAAGCTCTCCCTCATTTTTGATCCAGTGAGCTTGTCCTGCATAATTGAGCAGCAGATTGGCAATAACCGCACCTATGTCAAAGCCAATAGGGCCATAATAAGCAAATTCAGGATCAATCACTTTCGTCGATTGTGCCGTCACAAATACGCTGCCAGTATGAAGATCGCCGTGGAGCAGCGCCTGTGCACTCGTCAAAAACTTGCTGCGCAAAATAGCGACCTCTAGATGAAGGGCATCATCCGTGCGAAGTGCTTCAGCGGCATCAGCGATCGCCGCTTCAAAGTTATTGTTTGGCGAATCCGTATACGGATCATCAAAAATCAAATCTTCGGTTATTTTGCACAAGTCCGGGTTAATAAATGCTTTGACGCGTTCTTTCTTATCCTGCTGGTTCATGCCTAAATCGGAAGTGAAAAAGAGTGTATTCGCCATAAAGGTGGAAATGTCCTCGGCGAATTTCGGATATTGGTTGCCGTCTATAAGGCCCTGGCGCATAATCACATGGTCGCTGAGATCCTCCATTACCGTAAGGGCAAGCTCTGCATCATATTGATAGACGGTTGGCACAAGTCCCGGAGCCAGCTCATTTTGCAAAATCAGCGCTTCGCTCTCAATACGCGCCCGGTCAAGCGTAAGCGGCCAAGATTCTCCGACAACCTTGGCGTAAGGGAGTGCTTGTTTGACAATCAGCCCTTTACCGCTGGCGGGATCGGTAATATGGAATACCAAATTCAAATTGCCATCGCCGATCTCACGGGACGCAAGCTCAGCCCCGGCAGGGAAAAAGTCAGATATAGAGCGGGAAAATTCAATTGCTTCTTGCTCGGTTAAAGGATGATAAGCAGACAGTTTGTCCACCTCCGACTGTATTTTTCAAAATATAAGCATTTCTATATGCTTAGTATATCGAATATTATTTCGACTTGGAATACCTACAAATGATAACAAATGATATAATGTTACGTAAAGTAGGCAAGGATTTTGTCCGTTAAACACGAATAGCCGTGAATGGCAACGAAGGGCTTGGCGGATTTGCTGGAGTGGAGGAATTGGCATGAGTAACAGCATGACGCGGGAGCCGGTCGCTCTGAAGGAGTGGGCCGTAACCGTTAACGCATTGCGTGATGGTGAGCTCATTATGGTTTTGCGCAAAGGCGGAATTGAAGAGGAAACACGTGATTTTCAATTGGTTAGCAAAGGCTTCTACTTAATGCCTGCCTATGAGCATCAGAAGGAGCATCTGCTTAAGGCGCCATATCAAGGCAGAATCGAAAGTATAATGGAAGGCTGGTCGCCTGATAGAGATAGCATAACGCTTGGCGCCTATGCGGAAGCCACTCATGATATCGAGATTAACGATCAGGAAACGCTTGACCGGCTGCGGGATTTTCATATTTGGACGGATAAATTTTCAGAAGAAAGGCTAAAATGGAAGCGGACGAAGCCGTTGCATTTGCTGCTGCTTCGCGTATACCGGCTTGCAGAGCCTGCTGAATTAGAAATGTTCCCTGCCTATACGGGCTGCAAATCTTGGGTAAAGCTTGAAAGGGATCTAACTCATGCTGCAATGGTTCCTGTATTATCCGATGAGGAATTTGCGTCGCAAGTTGCCCAAATTAAAGCCGCGCTTTGCTTAGAATAGAGATAAAGCCTTATTTATGGCGGTTTCTTGTACATTGAGCGCTCTTGGCGTTGCTTTATAACAAAACTTATAATAAAATGATTATTGAGAAGACACTGAGAATTATATTGAATCACATTATAATAGAAGTCTTTTTGATAATATAAGACTTTATAAGTGATCCTTATAAATACGCTTATATTTCTCGGACTGAAACGCGCCGGGCCGCCAGAAGACGGCTTTCGGCCGTTTCACCTTGAAATATAGGAAAGTACATGATTTCGTCATACTTTCTCTATATTTCTCGGATTGAAACGCGCCGCGCTGCCAGAGGACGGCTTTCGGCCGTTTCACCTTGTTATAGGTGATTAGGTAAATAGACTAACCATGGAGGGATCAGCATATTATGGCAACACATTTTGTCATTGATGGCCTGAAGGCGGCTATCGAAGGAAAAGAGATTTTGAAAGGCATTAACCTTGAAATCAAAGGTGGAGAAATTCACGCAATTATGGGACCCAACGGTACGGGTAAAAGTACGCTGGCTTCGGCTTTAATGGGCCACCCGAAATATGAAGTAACAGAAGGAAGCGCATTTTTGGATGGAGAAGATCTGCTTGAGTTGGGTGTTGATGAGAGAGCGCGCGCAGGGCTGTTCCTTGCTATGCAATATCCAAGCGAAATTCCTGGCGTAACGAATTCCGATTTCTTGCGCAGTGCGATTAACGCTCGTCGTGAGGAAGGCAGCGAGATTTCTCTCATTAAATTCATTCGCCAAATGGAAGGCAAAATGAAAGCATTGGAAATGAACCCTGAGTTTGCCCATCGTTACCTGAACGAAGGCTTCTCCGGCGGCGAGAAAAAACGTAATGAGATTTTGCAAATGACTTTGCTTGATCCGAAAATCGTCGTTCTTGACGAAATTGACTCGGGTCTTGATATCGATGCCTTGAAAATCGTATCCAAAGGCGTTAACGAAATGCGCTCCGAAGATCGCGGTTTCCTCATTATTACTCACTACCAGCGTTTGCTGAACTATATAACACCTGATTTTGTACACGTTATGATGCAAGGCCGCATTGTAAAATCTGGTGGTCCTGAGCTTGCTGAGCGTTTGGAAAATGAAGGTTATGACTGGGTCAAAGAAGAACTGGGCATCGTGGACGAAACGGTTGGCCAGGCCTAAGCGGAGAGAGGGGTATAACGTATGAGTACACAACTATCGACTCCGACGGACCGCCAATCTGCAGAAGCTTTGTCCCGTAGCAAAAACGAGCCTAATTGGCTGGTTGATTTGCGTGGTGAAGCGGCTGAGCTTGCTGGCACATTAGAATGGCCAAAGCCGGAGAAAGTCAAAATTGAACGCTGGAACCTGACAGCTGTAGGCAGCTATGATCAGGCAGCTCCAGCAAATGCACTAACCGATTTGCCAGAAGTTGTTCGTGAATTGGTTGCTGAGGGCACTGAAAATCTCGTTATTCAGCAAAACTCAAGTCCGGTATGGACGCAGCTATCTGCTGAGCTGTCAGCGAAGGGCGTTATCTTTACCGATTTGGAAACTGCTTGCAAAGAGCACGGCGATCTTGTTAAGCCTTACCTATTCCAAGCGGTTGCCAAGGATGAGGACAAATTAACAGCTTTACACGCAGCATTGTGGAATGGCGGGGTATTCGTATACGTTCCTCGCAATGTAGAGGTGGAAATTCCACTGCAAGCTATTTTATTTAATACGAAAGCAGAGGCTGCCTTTGCACCGCATATCGTAATCGTAGCAGAATGCAACAGCCGCGTTACTTATGTCGATTATGTCGTTACGGAGCCAGGCGCTGTTACTGAGCCTTTCGTCTACCATTCTGTAGTTGAAGTTTATGTAAAAGCAGGCGCTCACGTTCGTTTTGGCTCTATCCATCATCTGGGTAGCAGCGGAGTGGATTTAACCGTTCGCCGCGCGATTATCGACAACGACGGCGTAATGGAATGGGTACTAGGCGATTTGAGCGATGGCAATACGCTTTCAGACACGAAGTCCGTGCTGAAGGGCAATGGCTCGCAATCTGATGCTAAAGTAATCAGTATTGGCAAAAACGCTCAGCAAATGAGCTTGACGACGCAGGCTGTGCATTTCGGCCTTCGCTCAGACAGCAACATGGTTACGCGTGCAGTAATGAAGGAATCTGCTTCGGCCATTATTAACGGTATCACTAAAATCGAGAAGGGCGCTACGAAAGCTAATGGCGTTCAAACCGAAAAAGTGTTGATGCTTAGCCCGAAAGCACGCGGTGACGCGAATCCGATTTTGCTAATTGATGAAGATGATGTTACAGCAGGACATGCGGCGAGCGTTGGACAGGTCAATCCTGAGCAAGTTTATTATCTGATGTCCCGCGGTATTAGCAAGCAGAATGCGGAACGCCTTGTAATCTACGGCTTTCTTGCACCCGTAGTATCTGAAATTCCGATTGATGCGGTACGCGAACAGCTTGAGAAATTGCTTGTGCGGAAGCTCGAAGGATGAATATAGCAGCAATTCGGGAGCAGTTCCCGATTTTGCATCAAGAGATAAACGGGCATCCGCTCGTTTATCTGGACAGCGCGGCATCTTCCCAGAAGCCGCGCTCCGTCATTGATGCGATTAATCGCTATTATGAGAAGGACCATTCCAATGTGCATAGAGGCGTTCATACGCTTGGTTCGCGGGCGACTGACGCTTATGAGGGCGCAAGGGAGAAAGTGGCTTCTTTTCTGAATGCGGCACTGCCGGAAGAAATTATATTTACGCGGGGTACAACAACCGCGCTGAATTTAGTTGCTTCAAGCTACGCCAGAAATGTATGTAAACCTGGCGATGAAATCGTGATTACGCAAATGGAGCATCATAGTAATCTCATTCCGTGGCAGCAGGTTGCGAGAGCTACCGGCGCTACGCTGAAATATATTCCGCTTCAGCCAGATGGCTCCTTTACGCTAGCTGATGCTGAGCTAACGATTACAGCCAACACGAAGGTCGTTGCGATGACTTATGTATCGAACGTGCTAGGACTCGTCAACCCCGTCAAGGAAGTTGCGGCTATTGCACATCGCAATGGCGCCGTAATGGTCGTTGACGGTGCGCAAAGCACGCCGCATATGCGCGTTGATGTTCGTGATTTGGATTGTGATTTTTATGCTTTTTCGGGTCATAAAATGTGCGGCCCGACGGGAATTGGCGCCTTGTATGGCAAGAAGGCGCTGCTCTCCAAGATGGAGCCGATTGAATTCGGCGGAGAAATGATTGACTATGTTGACTTGTATGAGTCGACATGGAAGGACATTCCTTATCGTTTTGAAGGCGGGACGCCGATTATTGCGAACGCCGTAGGGCTCGGTGCGGCAATTGATTTTCTGCAAGAAATTGGCATGGATGAGATTGACAAGCATCAGCGTCAACTGGCGGCATATGCTTATGACCGACTATCTGAGCTTGAAGGGGTTACGATATATGGCCCCAAGGCTGATCGTGCTGGGCTCGTTACGTTTAATTTGGGCGACGTGCATCCACATGATGTGGCGACAGTTCTGGATACGGAAGGCATTGCCGTTCGGGCTGGGCATCATTGCTGCCAGCCGCTTATGCGTTTTCTGAACGTTTCTTCGACAGCCAGAGCAAGCTTTTATGTATATAATACCGAGCAGGAAGTTGATCAGCTCATTGCTGGACTGCTCAAAACAAAGGAGTTCTTCGGTCATGCAATTGGATGATTTATACCGTAGAGTCATCATGGATCACTATAAAAATCCACGCAACCATGGAACATTGGAAGCCGATGCCGTTACGATTAAACTGAACAACCCTACCTGCGGCGACAGCATCGCACTCCAGCTTCAGGTGGACAACGGTTTAGTCACGGACGCGAAGTTTAGCGGAGAAGGCTGTTCCATCAGCCTGAGCTCTGCCTCCATGATGACGGAAGTCGTTAAAGGAAAAACATTTGATCAGGCGCTGGAGCTAGCGGATAAATTTTCTTCCTTAATGAAAGGTGAACCAGTCGAATTTGAAGGTTATGAGGACATTGAGGCGTTGTCTGGTGTCAATAAGTTCCCAGCACGAATTAAATGTGCCACCCTTTCGTGGAACGCTTTGCGTAAAGGAATCGAACAACAGCAAGAATAACATCATTTATGAAAGAGGAGAGTGAATACGATGGCTAAAACAATGCCGGAAATGGAAGAGTATAAGTATGGTTTCCGTGATGAGCATAAGTCGATTTTCCAATCAGGAAAAGGCTTGACGCCTGAAATCGTTCGCACTATTTCGGAAATGAAGGGCGAGCCGGAATGGATGCTCGATTTCCGTCTGAAATCACTGGAACAGTTCAACAAGATGCCAATGCCTAATTGGGGCGGCAATATGGATGATCTGGATTTTAATGATATTCAGTATTATGTAAAGCCTTCTGAGAAGCAAGGCAAAACGTGGGAAGAGGTTCCTGCTGAAATTAAGGAAACGTTCGATAAGCTTGGCATCCCTGAAGCGGAGCAAAAGTTCCTTGCTGGTGTATCCGCACAGTATGAGTCTGAGGTTGTTTACCACAGCATGCAAGAGGATTTAGAGAAGCAAGGTGTCCTGTTCACTGACATGGATACAGCGCTTCGCGAATATCCTGAGATCGTACGTGAGTATTTCAGCACAATTATCCCGCCGAACGATAATAAATTTGCTGCTTTGAACAGTGCGGTTTGGTCGGGCGGCAGCTTCATTTATGTACCAAAAGGCGTAAAATGCGAAATTCCGCTGCAGGCTTATTTCCGGATTAACTCCGAAAACATGGGACAATTTGAGCGTACATTAATCGTGGCTGATGAAGATAGCTTCGTTCACTACGTCGAAGGCTGTACAGCTCCAGTCTACAGCACAAACTCTTTGCATAGCGCAGTCGTTGAAATTTTGGTTAAGAAAAATGCCCGTGTTCGTTATACGACGATTCAAAACTGGGCACCAAACATTTTCAACCTCGTTACAAAACGTGCTGTTGCGGATGAAAATGCGACAATGGAATGGGTGGATGGCAACATCGGCTCCAAATTGACCATGAAATATCCGGCTGTTGTGCTTCGTGGCCGCGGTGCAAAAGGTATGGTTTTATCAATCGCAGTTGCGGGTAAAAACCAGCATCAGGATGCAGGCGCGAAAATGATTCACCTTGCTCCAGATACAACCTCGACAATTGTTTCGAAGTCGATCAGTAAGCATGGCGGTAAAGTAACTTACCGTGGTCTTGCTTCATTCGGTCGTAATTCAGATGGTGCAAAATCTAATATTAAATGTGATACTTTGATTTTGGATAATGAATCCACTTCGGATACGATTCCTTACAATGAGATCATGAACGATAACATTACTTTAGAGCATGAGGCAACAGTATCCAAAGTTTCTGAGGATCAATTGTTCTATCTGATGAGCCGTGGCTTGTCGGAAGCGGAAGCGACACAAATGATCGTTATGGGCTTTATCGAACCATTCACGAAAGAGCTGCCAATGGAATATGCGGTCGAAATGAACCGTCTCATCAAGTTTGAGATGGAAGGTTCTATTGGTTAAGCAAACATGCTTAACAATTTAAGCGAATAAACGACAAAAATGCCTGTTTCCTCACTGGTTGGCTTCAATCAGCTAAGGGAACAGGCATTTTGTTATACGAAAATTTCCTTGATTTTTAGATGACGTTCAACGGTCAAATCAATAAATTCATCATTGATTTGCAGAAGTGGCCTGAAAAACTCGGTTGGGTGAGTCATGACGATAATTCCGGTTTCGCCGGTTTCCAAATAAGCTTTTTTTCCAATGAAGTTGGGGATCATGTGCTTTATGAATGTATGTGTAATATGTGGATCTAGCTCTCTGAAGCTCAGCCTGTAAAGTTCCTTCAATACATAAAACAAATCGCGTTTTTTCTGATAAACTCGTTCGGAAATCATTGCGCTATAAATATCGACAACCGAGATAAGCTTGGAAACAGGCTCAATTTGGTCGCCATTAAGACCTTTCGGATAACCGCTGCCGTCATTACGCTCATGATGCTCAAGCGCACTTAAAGCAATGTAGCGTTCATCAAAGGATTTCTTTATAATATCATAGCCATAAGTAGTATGGTTTTTGATTTCATCGAACTCTTCCTTCGTAAGCTTACCGGGCTTGTTAAGAATGGATTCAGGGATTTTACTTTTTCCGATATCATGAAGGAAACCAGCTTTACCAATTTGCACCGATTTTTTTACGGAGTAGCCGAGCCAGGTAGCCAGATAGTAGGCCAGCATGCCCACTTGTACGGAGTGTTGGTACGTGTAGTCGTCTTTCGTATTAAGCAGTAGAAGCATAGATACGACGTCTCGCTCCATATTAAGATGCTTAATTAGCGGCTGGAAGGCATCTTCGACTTCTTGCTCATTAATGGTCTGATCCTCGCTAGCCTTAGCAAAAAGATTATGAAAGCCTTGAATTGCATTATCATAATCCGGTTGTACAGAAGGAAGCCACTTAGGGTTAACGGTTTGCTCTAATGTGCGCTCCGGTAAATTAACAATAGAGACAGATTCAACTTCAACATAATCAATTTGATGTTGAAGCAGCTTTGATATTTCTTTATTTTCCAGCAAGGTGCCTTTAGAAAGCACATGGAGACCGTATCCATTAAAGGTATCTTTTAATAAACGGTCTCCCGTTTTTAAATCAGTTACGTGAACCTTCATCGCTGCACCTCTATTGAATAGTTGATCACTTAAGTAGTATAGTAGCAATGATTTGAGGGTATGGCAATATGAGGGACTTTAATTTGAGTCAAAAGTCCTACAAATTTCGACAAAAAACGCTCATTATTTATCTTGATAATGTTTGAAATAGTCTAAATTCCTAATTTTTATTGCTTTTGAATAGAAAATTTTTACAATCGCTTGCTATTAGGCTTCATCCGAAAAATTTGCTAGCGGCATATCTGGATTCCAAGGGCCAAGCTGATGACCTTTCCACTCTGAGCCATCCTCCCAAATTTCTTTTTTCCAGATCGGAACAATTTGCTTCAATCGTTCAATAGCGTACCGGCTTGCATCATAGCAGCTGGCTCGATGTGGTGAGGAGATTGCAATGACTACACTAGTTTCTGCGATGTCGACAACACCAAGCCGATGTGTAATAGCACACAAGGTCCCTGGCCACTTCTGTGAAAGCTCATCACCGATTTGCTGCATCATGTTAACAGCCATCGGTTCATAAGCTTCATATTCCAAGCGAACGGTACGCTGTCCTTTCGTCCATTCTCGCGTTGTTCCGACAAAGGCAAGGGAAGCACCGTGCTCTGCAACAATAACTTTAGCTAAAACCTCCTCCGTCGTAATTTTCTCATTAGTAAGCATGTACAATTGTTCTAAGGTGGATTTTTGCTCATCTTCATTAGATTTTTCTTCTTGTCCTCCCGAAACCGGGGGAAGAAGCGCAAGCTCATCAGAAGCGTTTACAATGCTGTCTTCTTGAGCGTAAGCATGGTTGCAGGCAAGAAAAGAAATGCTTAAAATATCCGCTTGTTCGGGATAGGAAGCGATCAAATGCTTCTTCAATTCTGCCGCCGTCATTTTTTGCTCAATAGTCTCTATAATAAGAGAACGCACACCGAAGCGCTCTGACAAACCTGCAAACAATTCAATTTTCCATTCCATAATCATGTTATTTAACCTCACGTAATGATATAGCCGTACTATAACAGCATACCATAATCTATAGAAAAATGTTATGCTAATGAGACAGTCTAATACAGTTAGGCGACCGTTTATAACTTTTAAAATTAGGGGAGGCAGGCATGGATTCCGAACTACGATTAGAGCGAAATATTGTTATTTTACACACCAATGATATTCATAGTCGCTTGGAAAATGCCGCACGAATTGCTTCCTATATAGCTAATCAACGTCGCGTTCATGGTAAGGACAACTTGTTAGTCCTCGATATCGGCGACCATATGGACCGAATGAGAAGTGAAACAGAGGGCAGTGACGGTATGGTGAATGTCGCACTGCTTAATGAAGCAGGTTATGATGCGGTAACGATTGGTAATAATGAAGGACTAACTTATTCTAAGGAAAGATTGGCCGAGTTATATGGTGAGCATGCCAAATTTGCTGTTTTAGGGGCAAACTTGCTGGATGCGGCAACGAACAAGCAGCCTTCGTGGCTGTTGCCCCATATTATTGTAAATAAAGGCCATTTAAAAATTGGTTTAATTGGTGTTACGGCAAATTTTACAGATTTTTATGTTTTGCTCGGTTGGAATGCAACAGACCCTTTCAAAGCTATAAAACAACAAGCGGAGCAAATGCGTAAAGATGTGGATTTGATAATCGTATTGTCACATCTAGGGCTGGCGAATGATGAACGGATGGCGGAAGAATTGACTGGAGTTGACTTGGTATTGGGCGCCCACACTCATCATTTGCTTGAGGAAGCGTTGCAAGTCAGGCGCACTTCAATTTGCGCGGCTGGAAAATTTGGCGAGCATATCGGGCGTATCGAAATTTCGCTTGGTACTGCTGATGCAAAACCGCAATTTAAGGCGACTTGTGTCCCTACTGCTGCTTTTGAAGAACACCCTGACGCTTCAGTTATTATCGCAAAATATAAAGAAGAAGGACTCGTACGACTCAATCGTACAGTCGCGTATATAGATGAGCCCCTTTCGTCGGCTATTGCGTCAGAGTCGCCGCTTGCCAATTTGCTTGCTGCGGGTCTAAAGAGACATACGGAAGCAGACATCTCGATTGTCAATACCGGACAACTGCTTGGAGGCTTACAGCAGGGAGAAGTAACTGTTGGACAATTGCATGCGTTATGCCCGTCTCCAATTAATCCTTGCAAAATGCAGCTTACAGGCAGGCATATTAAAGAGGCTCTTGAGCAATCTCTATTGCCAGAATATACGGATAAACGAATTAAAGGTTATGGGTTCCGTGGCGAAGTATTAGGAACACTTTCTGTAGATGGTCTTCAGGTTATTTTTGATTCTGAGCGGCCGCCACTTGACCGAATCGTGAAGATAATGGTCAATGGGCAACCTCTAATGGAAGAAAAATGGTATAATGTAGCCTCCATAGATATGTTCACCTTCCATATCGGCTATTTGTCTTTAGGACAAGGAATCAATGTTGTTTATTATCTGCCGGAGTTTATTCGGGATGTATTGGCTGAAGCATTGAAAGAAAAGGCTAATATTGCTGACTGCAAGCTGCCAAGGTGGAATAATCTAGCATCATCGATATAACATTTTTATTAATTTTATCCGATGTATTAATATAAGAAGAAACCACTCAGTCAAGGAAGGATCGAGAAAATGCGTTTGATGCCTATAACAAAGACTCAGCCCGGCATGCGATTGGCCAAAAAGATCTTCTCACATGATGGTTTAGTGCTGTTAGGGGAAAATGTTGAGCTGACCAGTCGGCTTATTACTCGGCTCAAACAATGTGGAATACAGTATATATATATTCTTGATCCGAAAACCGATGATATTACGATGCCAGAAATTATTCGCGAGGAAACGTTATTAGTTGCTTTAAAGGAAATACGCACGAATTTTCGTGATATGATGGACCGACCAAAGCGTAAAAAAGGGGTTACGTATCCGTATATTGGCCAAACCTTCAAACAAATGATGAATTTGATTATTGATGATTTGTCCGCTCATAAGGATGCGATGATTATGCTGATGAATATGGGAACGGTAGATCATTATTTATATCAGCATTCTTTAAATGTGTGTGTCTACACGACGATTCTTGGAATAGCTTATAATTATTCGCATGAGGAACTAATGACGCTCGGTATGGGGGCTTTGCTTCATGATATTGGAAAAACACAAATTCCAATAGATGTCCTCCAAAAACCAGGATCATTAACCCCAGAAGAATTCATTATGATGAAAAATCACGCTCGTTTCGGCTTTGAACTCTTAAAGGATGAGCCTAATCTGCCGCTTATTGTGGCTCATTGTGCTTATCAACATCATGAACGTTTGGATGGCAGTGGATATCCAAGGGGAATTAAAGGCAATGAAATTCATGAGTATGCAAAGTGGATTGGGTTAGTGGATTCGTATGACGCTATGACGACTAATCGTATATACCGCGCACCGATGCTTCCGCATCATGCTATTGAGCTTCTGTATGCAGGAACGGGAACTTTATACGAACAGCATATGGTACAGTTATTTCGGGATAAGGTAGCCATTTATCCGATAGGTATTATGGTGAAAATCAATACAGGTGAATCTGGTGTAGTAGTGGACTTTAATCATGCCTATCCGCATCGGCCTATTATTCGTATATTAAACAACGAGGTCGGTGAAGAGCTTACCGTGCCTTACGAAATCGACATGTCTAAGCAGCTTAGCATTATGATTATAAGCGTAAATGATGAGCAAAATGATTTGCCTGCACGCTCTACTAAAAATGGGTAATTGTATGAGGAGCCTTCTGTCGTGGGCTCTTTATTTCTTTTTTCATGTCCATTTTATTGCTTCTTTTGGGCTCGAACATTACAATGGTACTAGAAATTATACAATCGAAAGATGCAGAAATCAGGTGTTGATAAAATGAATACATTAAATGCTATAGCAACAAATCCACTAGCTATGAATGGCAGCCCAAAGGTTTTGCCGCAGCTAACCCCAGTTAATGACCCATGGGATCCAATTCGTTCAATCCAGAAGTTCGGCAAGCATCAATTGACGAGCGTGGAAATGACGATTTCAAACTTATGCAATATGCGTTGCGAGCATTGCGCGGTTGGAGATACGCTAGTTATGTCGGAGCCGGCCAAATTGCCTCTAAAGGATATGCTTAAACGTTTGGATGAAGTTGAACATCTACAGACGATCAGCATTACTGGCGGAGAGCCCTCCTATTCGGCTAAAACAGTCAAGGAATATATGCTGCCGCTGCTCCAATATGCAAGAGATCGCGGTATTCGTTCCCAAATCAACTCCAATGTAACGTTGCCTTTCAGTCGCTACGAGGCGATTATTCCTTATTTGGATGTCATGCACATTTCCTTTAACTACACGAATGCGGATGATTTTCACCAAGTAGGCTTTGCTAAAGCGGGGCATCAAGTTTCCAGCGAAGCCTCGGTTAAGCTGTATGAGAGAATGATAGAAAATGCGCGTCTTCTAAGCAAAGCGGGTGTATTAGTATCTGCCGAGTCTATGATTAACTTCCGTACGCATGATAAAATTGATGAAATACACCGATTGATTGTAGAAATGGGTTGCGGGCGACATGAAGTGCATCCTATGTATCCAAGTTCATTTGCTAAAGATTTGCCAGTCATCTCCCCCTTGCAAATGCGTCAAGCTATTGAACGATTATTAGATAACCGGGATCCGTCAGTGTGGATGTTGTTTGGAACTCTGCCTTTTTATCAATGCAGTAACCATGCAGAGGAGCGTGCACTGCTCAGCCGTTTGGCTGCAGAGCCAAATGTCACGGTGCGCAATGACCCAGATGGACGCAACCGCCTAAATGTCAATTTATTTACGGGAGATGTGTTCGTTACCGATTTTTCTGATGTTCCATCATTTGGAAATATAGCAAGCTCTAAGTTGGATGACTTGTTCTCAAAATGGCTGAATCATCCGCTAGCTCAGGACGTAAACTGCTATTGCCCTGCTGCCTCTTGCTGCGGACCCAACTTACTGGTGAAGGACATGTACTATAAAGATGTAGATTTCCACCAACGCACCGCTCGTTTCGACTAAAGTTGCTATTTATAAAAAAGCTGACAAAATGACTGAAGCCCCTTCGTGCGCGTCAGTCATTTTTACGTATTTGCATGTAAATAAAAGAAAAATAAATCTAAGTGTGTCATTTTCAAAGAAAGTGAATGCACGTTTATTACAGACATGACATTCTGGATGTTGCCTTACTGTAAATCTTGCTTTAGCCCATTATCCCCTTAGCTCAGAAAAACGATCGCAGATGTTGACGGAACGAGCCATAATAAGTGTGTTATTGTTGTTCCATGGAGTCTAAAACAATAGGAATAGGATCACCCCCGAACACGGATGGATAATAATTTATGTAGGGAAAAATTGTTCTGAGGTATGGTCACAGTATAATAATATAAAAATTGGAGATATCAAATTGCCAGTGGCAGTAGAGTACTCTTTAATATGGGTCCGTTAAAGCATAAAGATGTAAGTTTGAGTAAGAGGGAATGCTGGCCTAGGATGGCATTATTCAGAAAAAAGCAAATGTAATCAAGATAAGACTGCAAATGAAGAATGCTAACTCCCTTAAAACAGGCTTTTAATTTAATGATGGAATGTTTATATTGCTTTCTAAGAAATCTAGTATCTGCCATGCAGTACAAAGGATGAATGATTATATCATTAGTACATGAATGTGTAACGTAGTTGCGAGTAAAGTTCATTATACCAGAGCGTAATAAGCGCCTCTCACTTAAATGAGCAGATGGAATAACTTTGAACTTAAAGTGCGATGCGGAGCAAAAGCTGGAAGAGCAGGCAATAACAATTGAAGACTCTTTAGATGAGTCATAATTAGGTGAATGTTGCTTTTTAGCATACAACTCCACTGCAGCTTTAATAACACCGGATAACTTTTCATTTTCATCGGCGTGGCTGATCAATTGACGGATTTTATAAAGTATGCTCCAGGCGGTTTTATAAGTTATTTGCAAAGCTAATGCTACTTGGGCCGCGTTAATCTGAATTTCGTGCAGGGAAATGAGAAACATCACAAGTAACCATTTGCGTATCGGTGTTCGACTCTTGTCCATGAGAGTACCAGCTGTTAAAGTCGTCTGATGTCGGCAGGAATAGCATTGATATAAAATAGAGCAGCGTGAAGCAATTCTATAGGCTGAGTGGTGATTGCAACGAGGGCAGCGAAAACCTGCTGGCCATTTAATTTTATACAAAAAGGAATAGCATGCTTCATCAGTGGAAAAGCAGCTATCAAACTTTGCAATAGAATCAGAAATGGCTTGCATCGTGATCACCTCTTATTTTTAGGAACGTATGTTCTTATTTTAATGGGATTATGATGTGAAGTCAATGAGTTAGATCGGTTGATAAAAAAGTTATCTGAGCTAAGGGGATAATGTCTGTAAGCAACAAAAACAGCAAAGCTATTTTAGGATAGAGTTCATCTTCGATAGAGCGCCAATGATAGATTGAGCGGGGAGTTGCGGGGGCTTTGCATAATTAGTATGATAAGGGCACACAATTCGAGGAGGCATTTACATATGGCTGGAGCGAAATGGACGAAGCCGGAAGCGGTTATTTTTGATATGGATGGCACGTTGTTTGAGACGGATACGCTGCTAGTATCTGTTCATGAGCGCTTGTTTCAAACTCTGCGTGCAGAAGGACTTTATAATCATCCAACACCGCCAATTGAGCGATTGCTCAGTTGTCTTGGCATGTTGCTGGAAGATATATGGCGAAAAGTAATGCCTGATGGCTCAGAAGAGGCACATAGGCGTGCTGACGAGCTTATGCTGCGCTATGAGCTGGAGCAATTGGAAGCAGGAGAAGGAAGGTTGTATCCTCAAGCGGAGGAAATGCTGAAAAGGCTTAAGGGTCATGGTATCAAATTGTTCGTAGCCAGTAACGGACTGGAAGAATATGTGCGCGGGGTAGCACGGTACAAGGGCATATACGATTTGTTTGACGGGTTGTATAGTGCAGGGGAATACCAAACGGCGACCAAAGTAGATTTGGTTGCTCAACTGCTAAATGACCATCAAATTGCAACGGCATGGATGGTCGGGGATCGTTCTTCTGACGTGGAAGCGGGAAAAGCAAATGGACTTAAAGTAATTGGCTGTGCTTATGCAAGCTATGGTCGGGATAGCGAGCTGGTGGGAGCAGATTTGCTGATCGCCAAGCTGTCGGACATCGTTGAACTGTTGGATGAGGGGTAAATGAAATAATAAGAACCTGGAAATGGCGTCTATATGGACGTCAAAGCCAGGTTTTTTTAGATGAATCATTAGGCGGAATCGGTCGTGGATTTGCTTAAGCCGTCCATATGGGTCAAATTACTGTTGTTGGTATTCGTAATAGTATTTTTGGCTTTTCCAGATTTATTCTGCCTATAAAGCCATAGGGCATATTCTAGAGGTTTAACAATCGCTTGGTTATAAGCTTCCTTCTCGCCCGCTTGGGCGAAAACCTCCCTTGCAGGTTTCGGGTTGACCTCAAGCAGCCAGATTTGGCCCTTGCGGTCAATAGCCAGATCGAGAGCAAGCTCACAAAGCTGTCCATAAACCTGCTCAAGATGTTTGGCGACGCTAATGCTGAATTGTTCGGCGTCAGCCTCAATATCTTTAACGAGCGAGGCATCGCTTACCCACTGCTGTAACAGTTCAGTCATGGGAACGGCATGGCCACCTCCGTGCAGATTGGAAGTTACACTGCCAGAAGGTCCTACTCTGCCTGCGCAGCCTGTTACACTCCAATTGCCTTCTCCATTTTTTTGGACGAGCATCCGGTAGTCATGCACGCGTCCGTTTGGCAGCTTGAGGTGGATGCCCTGCTGGGCAATGTAACGTGTCCCTTTTAAATCCCATGCGGATAAATAACCGTTCAAGGAGGCAGCGCTTATTTTTTGCGGACTAATAATTCGTCTTGCTTGGTCGCGGCCTTGAATCAGAAGGTTTCCGCTTTTTTTGCGTTCAATACGCAAAATGCCTCTTCCGCCTGTGCCGTTTATGGGTTTAAGGTAAATAAGCGGATATTTGCGCAGCATCTCGGATACGACCTGGGCACTTTCTGCAATGCGTGCTGCCGGAAGATAGCTTTTAAATCGGGAGTCCTTTATTAACGTTCGGTGTATCGTCCACTTGTTGCGAAGCGGACGGTTGAGGAAGTTCAGGTGACTATAACGGGAACGAAAATGCAGCAGTTGATCAAACCGATAAGTACGTTGAATGCGACAGCGGTCAAAAATCATGTGTGGAAAAGAAGTCCATTTTCGCGACCATTTTTTGGACGCCTCATTATAAATTAAAGCATGAATGCGATTTTGTTTGTAGTTGACGTCTTGAGGAGTGAAAATAATAATGTCGAGACCTAGCTTTCGGCCAGCAGTCGTCATTTTACGGTAAATATCTCGTTCTTCAAGCAATCCATTCTCATTGAGATATAACGTCAATATTCCGAGTACAGGCTGCTTCATTAGGAGCTCTCCTTTCAAAACGGAGCGTCGGCTTGCCGGTCGGTCCGGTGAACATAGATACTGCTTCCATTCCAAGGCGGAAGCAGAGTGCCATGCTTGGGATATTGTCGACCGCAACATGACAAGTTAATTGGCCCAATCTGCTAATCAGACTCCGAGCGACAGCCGTTCCGACCCCAAGTTTGCGGGCTTGTGGTTGGACGACGAAAAAGCATTCCTTATTTTGCTTATCGCCTTTTACTGCGAAGCCCACGCCAAGTAACCGCGAGCCTTGCCTGGCGATTGAAACGGCTGCCTCGGAATAGCCGGTTTCATGCGATTGGATGAGCTGGGCAGCATCTAGGGCGCGAAAGGCCTGAATGGAGGCAGCTGTCAGCCTTTTATCGCTATATTGAACAGCAAAGTCAGCCAGTCGCCTGCGATAGCTGTTCCATTGTTGTGGAGTGAGCAGCTGCACTTCCATCATTAGGGGCCTCCTACCTTGCTTGCTTTTTTATTGGTTAAATATAATCCGTATTGAAAAATACGCTCCAGCGATTTTTGGCGAATGTGAGGTTCGTCGAACTTCATTGGTTTGGAATTGGCTTCGAAAAACCAAACGCTGCCCGAGCTGTCTATTCCAAGATCCATTGACATTTCGCCAAGCGTTTGCCCTGAGGCACGTTCGATTTGCCTCGCAATTAGCAAGGCGGTGCGTTTAGCTTTCAAAAGTATTCTACGCGCCTGTTCTACATTAAAAGAACTAATGAGCAGCTTCTCCGGATCTTCAATCATTCCGCCGCGAGGCACATGAGTTGTAATGCTTGAGGAGCCGGCGACCCTCGCGCCGATTCCCGTCATTTCCCATCTGCCATTACTGTTCTTCTGTACAAGCGCACGGAGGTCGAAGCGGCGGTCATTAAAGGAAGCGAGCTGGATACCCTGCTGGGCGATGTAGGCCTCGCCTGCGCTTTGCTTCTGAATGCGGCTCCAAAGCTTCGTTATCGTGGCGCAATTATAAGTAGCGCTTTTGCGTTCCTCCTGGATCTTCAAACGAAAGGGCAACTGCTTCTCTGCTTTTACGGTAATGGTCATGATGCCTTTTCCTGCTTTGCCGCTTTCTGGCTTCAAATATAGAAAGGGATGTTTTTGCATCATTTTGCCGAGTCCAGTGAGGGACATTAACTTGCGGGTTAAAGGGATGTAGGGCTTAGTTGTTTTGGACTGGCGAAGCCACTCGAATAAATGCCACTTGTTGAAAAAAAAGGGGTTGAATAAGGTAACCCTTGGATCCTTAATACAAGCATTGATTTTATTTTTGACGGCTGGCAGCAGCTCATCCTCCCGTTGAGGGATGCGATTGTAAATGATGTCTGGAAAGGGGAGCAGACGCTGCTGCCATATTTCCTGCTGCTCGTTAAAAATAAAGCCCTTTAGACTAGTACGGCTTAAATATAAGTTTTTTGCAGTAAGCACATAAACGATGAAGCCCTGCTCTCGGCCTACACGAATTAAATCGGCAAAATTACTGCGGTTGCCACGAAATAGCTGGATATCATCCTCTATGGTCAAAATAGCGAGTACGGGCCTTCCGGCCCGGATCTCTGCTGTTGT
Source organism: Paenibacillus sp. KS-LC4 (assembly GCF_036894955.1). Classification (NCBI taxonomy): domain Bacteria; kingdom Bacillati; phylum Bacillota; class Bacilli; order Caryophanales; family Paenibacillaceae; genus Paenibacillus; species Paenibacillus sp. KS-LC4. The sequence continues at coordinate 1,788,074 of NZ_CP145905.1, forward strand.
TTCCTGTTCCTTAAACAGCTGTTCCATTAGCTGTCACCCCCTTGGAACTTGCTGAGGTACAGGCAATGTTCAATAATATAATCCAGTGAGGCGCGACCTTCCGATTTTAAGGAAGGATGCTTGAAAATAGAACGTCCAGGCTTAGCATTGGCCTCAAACATCCATATCTCGCTATTTTTATCAATGCCGATATCAAGCCCCAGTTCGCCAAGACGGTGAGGATAGTTGCGTTCAATGGCTTCCGAAAGGTTGATGGCTACTTGTTTCGCTTTGTCCAGCACATCGGCGGCTTCACTGCCGAAGGTCCGGCTTAGCGCCTGCTGCGGTGTCATAAGGGAGCCGCCGTTTTTGACGTGGGTAGTGACGCTGCCACGTCCGGCTTTTTTTGCGCCAATTCCTGCGGGCACCCATTCGTTCTGGCCATTTTTATGCATATGAAAACGGAAATCAAGCGGACAGCCGTCAATTTCGGCGAGCCGTATTCCCTGTTGGACGACATAGTTATTGAGTGAGCTGCCATGGCGGGCATGCAGCATGCGGATCATGCTTTGGAAGTTCGTAAAGCGCAGCAGCACATTTTGATTTCCTTTGCGGTACCTTGCGAAATAGCCCCGCTTAGGATGATAGGTCAAGCGATAGATGCCGATGCCAAGGCTGCCGGCTGTAGGCTTGAAATATAAGAATTGATGCTCTTCAAGCATCTCCTTAATTTTTTCTGGTGTAGGACCCGACACGGATTCAGGCAAATGCTGTAGAGCTTCAGGGTCTTTATCGAGTAATTTATAAACATCCGATTTATTGAAAAAGCTCCAGTTAAAGAACGGGATTTTCTTCCTTACAAACCGCTCGCGCAGCGAGTTGATTGTGGTCGAGGTTTCCGCTTTTCGGCTGGGAAGCCGGTTGTAAACCACGTCAGGGAGCGGCACCGTTTTGCGATACCAGCTGCCTTGGGCGTTCAAAAAGTAGCCATTGACGGTTTCCTGCTGCCAGTTGATGTCGTTTGGAGTAAAGCCGAATAGATACGCCTTGCGTTCTCCTGACCGGATGACTTGCTTAATGAAGCCGGTTCTTGCTCCAAATGGCGCACTATCGGAGGAGGGGGAGCCAGTATCGCTTAAGATGCCGACCAAGGGTCCAAGCTGAATTTCGTTGTTTCCAGATTGAAGCAAAGAAATATTGCCAGTCTTCGGTACTTTGATAGACTGGCGGACGCCCGCCGATAAATACAGATGGTTGCCTTGGCGCTTGACTGGGCGGATGGCAGCGGTAATGACTTCTCTGCCTAGCTTGAGGTGCATCGTTTTTTTGCCAGACAGCTTTAGTTCTTTAAGAAGCGGACTGGACAGATAGACGACTCGATCAGTTTGTTGGGAAAAGTGTACGTTGCAAGTTGTCAAACTCATGGAAGAACCTCCTGAACGTTGTCATACCGAGAACGGTCTAATACGGGTGATGGAGTAATTAACGGCGTATGGAGACGGCGGGCCAGCATTTGGGCATAGCCTAGTGGCCGCTCAAGAGATTGTGCAGCACATCCCTCAAGGCCAAGTCGCCTAAACGCCGATCTTCCTGGTCTGGAGTTCGCTTCCAGAAGCCATAATCGTCTGCCCTGCTCAATGCCAAAATCAAGCCCAAGCTCAGCAAGTCTGCCGAATCTTTGTTCAAGCTGTATTGCTGCATAGAGGCTTATATCGTGTATTTGCTTCAATAGCTGATCTTTTACCGCTTCGCTGTATTCAGCTATAAGCAGTTCCTTCGCAGATCTGACTCCGCCTCCTCCGTGCAGGTTGGAGGTGATTGAGCCGGTCTGTCCGCAGCGGGCTGCAAGGCCGGTTACTTGCCAGAGGCCTAATGCATCTTTTTGTACCAAAGCCCTTATATCGAAAGGTTCGCCCGTTTTTAGCTGGAGCTGCAAATACGGTTGAATAATATAGCTGGCTGACCCGATAAACTTGGCTAGCCAATGCTCCAGTGCGTCCTGACTGCCTAGCCGCTTCTGGAAAGAGAGATTGTTTTTGCTGCGCCCTGAGACAGACCAATAGCCGGAGGTATGACGCTGGAGCAGCAATGCGCCTTTGCCCTGCATGCCTGAGGCGGGCTTGAGAAACAGCCCGGAGCCTGGAGCGGATAGTCGGCTGCGCAACATAGCGCCATGGCTATAACGTTGGGTAACCGGCAGCAACGGCTGTATACGCTCATCATTCGCGAGTGCTTCGTAGACGTCCAACTTGGAAGGGAGGCTGCCGTTCAAAATGATGTGCGGCTTGCGGGCCGCAATAGCTTGCAGGGTGCTGCGACAGGCAAGCTGCTCTTCTGTGCTTTTGCAGAAGCGCCGATCGTAAATAATATCGGGAAGCTTGCAGTTGCCCTTCTCCCAGCGCTCATTCAGAAAGCGATAGCCCTGAAGCTGGCCGTCATCTCCGTTAAATTCGCTGGGGGAAAAGATGTACAGATCCATCTTTTTCCTTCTAGCGGTTTCCGCAAGCTGCTTGTAAAAAGCAGGCTCGGGAAGCTTAGGCTCTTCCTTATGGGCATGCATCTCAATGGAAGCAACATATAATCCAATCGTCATGCCTTCTGCTGTCATAGGCGCCTCCGCTAGAAGCCCGATAAAAATCGGGAATATTGAATAACCATGCGAACGGATGGACGAATTTTATTATCATTCAGTGGCGTATTGTCATTTTTGGAAGGCTTGGAGTTGACCTCCAGCAACCATACTCTGCCGCTTGTATCAATGGCCAGATCGATGCCGAGCTCACCGAAATGGGCGGGGATATGCGTCTCAATCCCTTTGGCAATGAGGAGCGCTGCTTGCTGTAGCCTGCTCGAGGCATCCGCTCGGCCGCTCGTCAAATTTGATTTGGAAATCGCCTCGCTAACGGTACTTAATGTGCCGCCTCTTGCGAGGTTGGAAACAAAATGCTGACCGCCAGCTGTCCGGGCAACAATCGAAGTGATTTTCCATTTGCCGCTGACATTTTTCTGTACAAGTGCCCGGAAGTCGACGGGCCGCTTCTGAATTTCAATTAGCTGGAGGCCTTGCTGCACCTGATAGCGTACGGTTTTCATTTTCGCTGAGATGGCAGAATACAGCTTGAGCTGGCTCGGATAAAGCTGCTTCCGCGAGCCTGTCGTTGTAGTAAATTGGGCTTGGTAACCGCCATTTTCAGTCTTTGATACCCGGATGATCCCTTTGCCAAGGCTTCCTCTGACAGGCTTCAAAAAGATGTTGGCGTGTTTGCTGCACATGCCTTTAAGGGTGGCGAAGCTGCGCAAGGAATAGGACTCTGGCAAATAGCGGATGGCAGCTTCATCCTTCTTGAGCGCCTCGAATACTTCCGTTTTATCAAGAAACTTTTCATTAAAAACAGTTGTCTGAAACCTGGATTTTACTTCTTTGAAAAAATGTTGTACGCTGGGTTTGTTCTCTAGTTTTCGTGAAGTAAGTCGATTGTTAATCACATTTGGAATGGGAAGCGACGTCCTTTGCCAGCCATCCGCATAGATCCAGCCTTCCACGGTTTTCTGCTCGCCAGTAATTTGGCCGGGAGTGAAGAAGCACACATGCCCGCCTTGCGCGGCACAGCCATCAACCAGCTCCTTGCAGAACATGGTGATAGAACCAAACGGCTTATCGGGCGTTCCTGGATAATCCCTGCTGATTAGAATACCGATAAGCGGACCGAGTGAAAGGGTGGCTGATCCGGATTTATAGTTGATTCTTAAGGCAACGCCATTCGTAATGCCCATTTTGCGCGCTAGGCTCTGGCTAATTCGAATGCCATCATAACGTGCGACGGGTAATACTTTGACATGTTGCTTAAGTGAGCCGAAAGTCATCGCTACAGGCTGGCCCTGAGGGATTTTCCACTGTTTCATATAGGAATCGCCCAGCATGAGCGTATCCTCGGCGAGCATGCCTGAGCTGATAACCTGGACGGCTACTTTCGATTTGAGCATCGTAAATCTCCTTCCAAGCAGGAGGATTCCGGCAAGCGGGTAACAGCCGCTGGGTGTTTTGCACGAATTAATTCATCATATGAGGACATCTATCCCTTGGTGATAAGATACTAACAGCTGTTTACGCAAATAATGGAGGGGAAAAGCCATGAATGTTTACGACAAAACGTATGAGCTGGCAAAAGCATTAAAGGATAGCGAGGAGGCCCGTTTGCTAAAGGACGCAAAGCAGGCTGCGGACGCTGATCCTGATGCCAAACGGATGCTTGCTGAATTTCGCGAGCGCCAAAACGAGCTGCAGCAAAAAATGATGGCGGGCGAGGAGCCGTCTGCTGCCGATATGGATACGTTGAACAAGCTGTATGAGGTCATTTCGCTGAATCCGCTTATCAGCAGCTTGATGGAGGCAGAGCGTAGGTTCTCCATCGTTTTTGAGGACATCAATCGCATTATGTCCGATGTGCTGAAATCCATCGTTGATTAACGCCTTCGGTCATATCCCTCGTCCTTGCCTCATATAATGTGAGGAGTGCTACAGAGGAGCTGAGGAATATGAGAAAAGGCAGGAGCCGTCATGTATTATATTTACTAGTTGCGGCAGCGATGCTAGTCTACGGGGTGCCAAGACTGGATTTGGGCGCTCCATGGAGCGGGACAAGCCTGTTTGGCATCGTCTGGCTGGTGTTTTCGCTAGTCATTGTGGCGGCGCAAATTGACGCGCTGATGCAAGGCGAAGCGCGGAGGCAGCAGATGCAGCGCATAAAACGCGTCAAACGCCAGGCGATGGAGCGCAAGCTGCAGCAGGTCATTGCGAGGCGGGGCGCCAGGGGCTAGCTAGCAAGCACGAAGCAAAAACAAATAAGGCCCAGCGATGGTCGCTGAGCCTTATTTGTTTTTTCAATCATGAATCCAATTCTTTGAACTGGACGAGCTGCTTTACGAATTTGTAAACCGCTTCTTGTTCTTTGACGGTTAGTCCATGTAGTTGATGGGCGATTTTGTCAGCGTAGCTATTGTCTTCTGGGCTTGTCTGCTGCGAAGCATCCAAATGAACAAGCTGTTCCAGTGGAGAATCGAGCGCTGCGGCAATTTTGCCGAGCACATCGACGGTTGGACTTTTCTCTCCTCGCTCGACTTGCCCCATATACGAAGCATTAATGTCCGCTCTGAGCGCCAGCTGCTCCTGGCCTAAGCCCTCGTATTTTGCGCAGTGTGCGGATGTTATCTCCAATGTATCGGGCAAATTTACTCAAATTGTTCACCTCAGCCTAAAGATAGAGCTTTAGATGCCAACCAACAACGTTCTATAGAACCTATTAAATATAATGACTAAAGTCATTGACGAAAATACTCGACTTCACTATAATTATGTAAAATGGTCCTTATTAAACTTCTTTTTACTTAAAAAGGTTCTTTTTACAAGGGGATTGGGAGATGGTAGACGAATTTGAGTTTTTCCGAAAAGTTCAGCTGTATTACCGTCAAGTGCGCTTCAACGTGCGCTTGAGCTATACGATTTTTCATAAAAAGGAGAAGCTGCTGCTTGCGCATGGCGTGTTGCACTGCCGGGTTGAGCCCCATGCGCAATTGGTTGAGTATCGAATCAGCTTGGAGTCGGAAGCGGCCTCGCGTCCTTATAGCGAGAAGGCCTCCATTTTATTTTCCACTGTATACGAGGAATTTCCGCAGCAGTCGATTAAGCTGGAAGATGTGCTTGCCTATCAGCTGAGATACTCCGTACCGATTGTTTATGATTGGCAAACCTTTATTATTGAAGGAATGAGTACGGCTTTAAGCAAGAGTGTATTGCAACCTGTTTTCGATAAATATAGATTTGTGAATAAGCAGGGTCAGGAAATAGACGCCAAACTTAAGGTCGCTGCCGTTATGGTGGATTGGTATAATGAAAATATTAAAAGTTAGCCAGCAGTGTTGAAACCCAAAGGGAGGTACAGGTGTGTCTAAAGTCGGTTCCGGTTCAGAGACCAGCACCAAGCATGAACTGATTCTTGCACATATACAAGAGCTGAAGATCGGAACAAAAATCTCGGTCAGAGTGATTGCAAAAACGCTGGGAGTCAGTGAAGGAACAGCCTATAAAGCCATTAAAGAAGCGGAAGCAACCGGGCTCGTCAGTACAAAGGAACGTATTGGGACGGTTCGCATCGACCGTAAAAGAAAAGAAGCACTTGATCAGCTTACGTTCGGCGAAGTGGCGGAAATTGTGGAAGGCCAGCTTTTTGGCGGCGCATCAGGCCTTGAGAAAACGCTGCATAAGTTCGTCATTGGAGCTATGGAGCTTGATGCTATGCTGCGTTATATTGATGAGGACAGCCTGCTTATTGTGGGCAATCGGATCGGTGCACACAAGCGGGCGCTGGAGCAAGGAGCAGGCGTGCTCATTACAGGCGGCTTCGAGACGAGCGAGGAGGTTAAAGCGCTTGCTGATGAGAAGGGACTTCCAATTCTCTCTTCGCGCTATGATACGTTTACCGTTGCCTCCATGATTAACCGCGCTATGTATGACCGTCTCATTAAGCGAAAAGTAATGCTGATAGAGGATTTGGTTACGTTCAGCAGGCCCGCTGATGTGCTGCGTCCGAGTGAAACGGCAGGCAGCTTCAAGGAGCTGCGTCGCAGAACAGGCTATTCCCGGTTTCCCGTGGTGGATGATCGTGGTAAAGTCGTAGGCATGATGACAGCAAAGGATGCTTCCGGCGCACTAGATGAGCAGACCGTGGATAAGCTGATGACTCGCCATCCGATTACGGCTGCGCCGAATATTACCGTTACATCCGCTGCTCATACGATGGCGGCGGAAGGGATCGATTTGCTGCCCATCGTTGATCGGCATCGCAAGCTGCTTGGTGTCATTAGCCGCCAGCAGGTCATTGATGCGCTCCGGTTTGCCGGCAAGCAGCCGGAATCGGGCGAAACGTTCGATGATTTAATGTGGTCAAGATTTATGGCTAGCGAAGATGCAGCGGGCGAATTTGTTTATAAAGGGGTTGTAACGCCGCAAATGTCAGGCTCGCTCGGCATGATATCGGAAGGCGTGCTCGTTACGCTTATGACACAGGCGGGCAGAAGAATGATTCGCGAGACGGGGAAGCGCGATTATTTGCTTGAGAGCATGACGACTTATTTTGTTAAGCCGGTTGAATTGGACAGTGAAATAACGATTATACCGCGGGCGATGGAGATGAGCCGCAAATCAACAAAGCTGGAAATTGAAGTATGGGATCGGGGCGGGCTGGCAGCGAAAGCGATGATGTCAGCCCAGATGATTGATCCGTAAAATAGCGCAGCGTTCGCCGCTGCCTTTTTATTAGCGGCGCGGCGTGCGCAGCAGGCTGAGATTGCGCAGGCCAGCGAAAAGATTGAATAGGCCAATGACCATGAATAGCGAGCCGATAACGATACGCACGGTGGATTCATTAGACAAAAACAGCTGAACGCCGGCAATAAATATGAGCATGACGCCCATGCTTATATTCATTCTAGCTCCGTACAGCATACGAATTGCGCCATCAGTTGCCCTGCGGGATCTGTAGCTGAATATAACCGTCAGCAGCAGGGTGAGGAAAATTACGGGTGCAAATAAATATTGCATCAGTGAGTCCATTGGTTTTAAAGCAGCTCCTTTGCATGCGGAATGATGATGCTCTATTCCGTATTTCTGCTGCTATTGTAGCATGAATGGCACCCAAAACAGAAGCAGTGCAGCGCATGTCTTTACGCTGCACTGCTTTTTATAATAAATCACTAGAAGCGTGGTGAAAAAGGCGAAGCGGAATGAAAAGGTTGAGCTGGAGAAGCGTCAGCGTTCGTTTTTACCCTTTTCATGCAGCATAGCCTCTTTTTCACCACGCTTCTAGCTCGGTCCGCGATCATGCAGGCGGACTTTAATCCACAGATGCAGCACGTTCTCGACAACAAGCATCGTTTTTACCTCGACCTCGTAATCTTTCTCCAGCACATCGTTGTAAATTCTCTTGCTTAGCAGCTTCCTTGCAAATTGGGCATTGGAATCAATTTCGTAAATGCTTTGCCCGATAAACACGGAAAGATCGGCCTTAATTCGCCGAATCAGTTCGGCCTCCGTCACTTTATCCAGCTGTGGACGACCTGCCTTTTGTCCGGCTTCCAGCTCGATTCTCGGCAAAATACTCTTAATAACCGTATGCTGATGCTTGAAATCCTTTAGGTTGTTAATGTCCTGCTCATACTGCTCCAATTGAATTTCGAGCTCGCTTTTGAGACTGACTAGCGCCTCGAATTGTGCTTGATAGAGGGAGTTGTAAACGACCGCGCCGATAATCATGCCGAGCAGAAGTATGCCAAACATTTGCAGCCCTTTCATATATCGCTCAAACGGGGGCAGCCGCATCGCCTAACCCGTCCCTTTGCATATGAGCTTGACTAGCTCTGTGCCCATATGAGCCCCTAGAAAAGCAGCGATAATATAGCCGACCTGCTGTGCCGCGGGGGACAGATGCCCCTCCATAATGTTGCTTTCTATGACACGCATTGGATCAATGGAGCCGCCTACAGCGGCTACTATAGCCCATATTTTTAAATTCGCTGCTGTATTGACCATCATGGAGGTGGGGGGCATCAGCAGAAACACCGATCCAATGCCAGCAAGCATGGAGCCGCCTAAGACGACGCCAAAGGCAATGAAGAAATCGAGACCCGCCTTCATCAAAAAATAATTCACTTCGCTCACCAGCTCTCTTCTCCAAGTGGAGCCCGTCCGGCTCCTATTATCATTGTATGGGCGGTGCCTTGGCGATTATGATAAAATAGACAAATAGAGTTGGAACACCTGAGGGGGCGAGGCGCAATGACCGCTAATGAGTCGCCATTCGTGCATCTGCACGTTCATAGTGAATATAGCCTGCTTGATGGCGCGGCGCGAATACGCGATTTGACAGCCCGCGCTGCGGAACTGGGGATGAAGGCGCTGGCGCTTACGGACCATGGCGTCATGTATGGAGCTATTCCATTCATCCGTGCCTGCCAGCAGCATGGTATTAAGCCGATTGTAGGCTGCGAGATGTATATGACCGCAGGCTCGCGGTTTGAGAAGGGCTCGCGCAAGGAGAACCCGATCTATCATTTAATTTTGCTTGCCAAAAATGAAACCGGGTATCGCAATCTTATGAAGCTGAGCTCGATCGCTCATTTGGAGGGCTTTCATTATCGGCCGCGCGTCGATCCAGAAATGCTGGCTAAGCATGCGGAGGGCATCGTCTGCCTAAGTGCTTGTCTTGGAGGCGAGGTTTCACAGCATTTGCTGCATGACCGTCCAGAGGAAGCGCGCAAGGCGGCGGAGCGGTACCGGGACATTTTTGGCGATGATTTTTATTTGGAGCTGCAGGATCATCATTTGCTGGAGCAGAAAAAAGTGAATGCAGCGATGATTGAGCTGGCACGGGAAACAGGTATTCAGCTGGCGGTTACAAACGATGTCCATTATATGACGGCTGCTGACGCGGAAATGCAGGATGTACTGATTTGCATTGGAACGGGAAAATCCGTCGATGACGAGGACCGTATGAAAATGCAGACGGACCAAATGTATTTAAAAAGCGGGGAAGAGATGGCTGCCCTATTCCGCCATGTCCCGCAGGCTATTGCAAATACGGCAGCTATCGCGGACAAATGCACGCTGGAGCTGGCTTTCGGTCGGGCACCGCTTCCGGTATTTCATCCCGTGCCAGAGGGGGCAAGCTCAGCAGGGTATTTGCAGCAGCTATGCAGCGAAGGACTGCTTGCGAGATATAGCTTGCTGCCGGAGTGGACGCAGGAGCCGGACTTCCGCCGGCAGGCGGAGCAGCGGCTTGCCTATGAGCTGTCCGTTATTGAAAAAATGGGCTTTAGCGATTATTTTTTAATCGTCTGGGATTTTATTCGTTTTGCTCATGAGCAGGGTATTCGTACAGGCCCGGGACGGGGGTCGTCAGCCGGCTCTCTGGTTGCTTATACACTGCGGATCACCGACGTTGATCCGCTGAAATACAAGCTGCTCTTTGAGCGTTTTCTAAATCCGGAGCGCATCTCAATGCCCGATATTGATATTGACTTTAATGATGAGCGCCGGGATGAAGTCATTGCTTATGTCGCCCAAAAATATGGCGAAGGGCATGTTGCCCAAATTATTACGTTCGGCACGATGGCGGCGAAAGCGGCGGTTCGCGACGTCGGACGCGCGATGAATGTGCCGTTTGCCGAGGTGGACCGCGCGGCGAAGCTTATTCCGCGTCAGCTCGGCATTACGCTTGCCGAGGCGCTGCGGACGACTGAGGGACTGCGCGAGGCGGCAGAGCGCCTGCCTAAGACGGCAGCGATGCTGGATATGGCGCTTAAGGTAGAGGGGATGCCGCGCCATGCCTCTACGCATGCGGCTGGCGTTGTTATTGCCAGCGAGCCGCTTACGGAGTATGTACCGCTGCAAGCGGGCGGTGAAGGGGCTGTTTTGACCCAATATTCGATGGAGCATCTGGAAGCGATTGGGCTGCTCAAGATGGACTTTCTGGGACTGCGCACCCTTTCGATTTTGGAGCGGACGCTGAATTGGGTGAAGGAGCAGTACGGCGAGACGATTGATTTTCGCACGATTCCTGACAACGACCCGGAAACGTATGCGATGCTCGGCCGCGGCGAGACGACGGGTATTTTCCAATTGGAGTCCTCCGGTGTGCGCCGCGTGCTGCGGGACTTGAAGGCGTCGGAGTTTGAAGATATCGTATCGGTCCTAGCTTTGTACCGGCCGGGTCCGATGGAGTTTATTCCTAAATATATTCAAGGCAAGCATGGCGAGGTGCAGGTGGAGTATCCTCATCCCTCCCTAGAGCCGATTCTTGCGGATACGTATGGCATAATCGTGTATCAGGAGCAAATTATGCAGATTGCCTCCAGCATGGCGGGCTTCTCGCTGGGCGAAGCAGATTTGCTGCGCCGTGCCGTTTCGAAGAAAAAGCGCGAGGTGCTGGATGAGCAACGGGAGCATTTTGTGAAGGGCAGCGTGACGCAGGGCTACAGCGAGGACGAGGCGAATCTCGTTTACGATATGATCGTGCGTTTCGCAGACTATGGCTTCCCGCGGGCACATGCGGCTGCTTACGGCGTGCTGGCTTTTCAAACGGCATGGCTGAAGGCGCATTATCCGGTTCCATTTATGGCTTCCATGCTGGCGTCTGTGAATGGCAACCAGCGGAAAACAGCGGAATACGTCGATGAATGCCGCCGAATGGGCATTCAGGTGCTGCCGCCCGATGTCAACGAGAGCGGCGTCACGTTCACGCCAGTTGAAGGAGCGGTGCGCTTTGGGCTCGCCACGGTTAAAAATGTTGGTACGCAGGCGATCGAAGCGCTGCGGAAGGAGCGGGAGGACAAGCCGTTTGTGAGCCTGCTCGACCTATGCCGCCGCGTTGATTTGCGCGTCGTGAACAAGCGCGTGCTGGAGTCGCTGATTCAAGCAGGAGCCTTCGATTCGCTGCCGGGACACCGGGCGCAATTGCTCGGTGCCCTAGAGGAGACGGTCGAGGCGGCGGTGAAATGGCGCAAGGAGCGTGCTGAGCTGCAAATCGAGCTGTTCGGCTTCGATGAGGTGCAGAACTGGGATGTGGAGCTGCCGGATATTAGACCGTTCTCGACAGCTGAGCAGCTGGAGTTTGAGCGCGAGCTGCTAGGTATGTATTTGTCCGGGCATCCGCTCGACGCCGTGGAGGAGCAGCTTGCGCCGCTTGGGCTCGACCGGCTGTTCGAGCTTGCGGATGCGGCGGAGGGAGCGCCGGCGGTAGCGGCGGTGCATATCGTATCGCTGAAGCCGTTCACGAACAAGAAGGGCAATGCGATGGGTTTTCTGGAGCTGGAGGATCGCATCCTCCGCGTCGAAGCCGTTGTGTTCCCGGCCGTGTGGAAGCGCTGCGGGGATAAGCTGGAAAAGGGAGGCCTCGCCATTGTGCAGGCGACCGTGCAGCATCAGGATGAGGAGTTTAAACTCATCCTGGAGGATGTTGTGCCGCTTGCAGGCGGAGCTGCTGCGGCCGGGGCGCCGCTCGCAGAGCAGGCGCAGCGCCTCTTGCGGCAGGCGCAAGCCCGCGCCGCGAGAGGCGCGTGGCCCGGTCCCGGACAGGCGAAGCCGTCCGGGCAGGGCCAGAGCGGGGCGCGGGCGGCAACGCCAGCCGCCCCGGCGGGCCGCAGGCCCGGCACGGCTGCTGCGAGCGAAGCGCAGCAGGCGCAGCCGCGGGCACCGCGGCAGGAGCCCGCTGGGCGAAAGCGCCAGCGGGTTTACATCAAGCTCGCAGCCGCGCGCGAGCAGCTTGCCGCGCTGGAGCGGCTCAAGCAGCTGCTGGCCGAGCACCCCGGCCAGCTGGACACCGTTCTGTTCTACGAACGCGAACAGAAGCTGATCGCCCTTAGCGACAGCTACCGCGTCAAGCCGTCGCCGGAATTGTTCGGCGAAATTGAGCAGCTATTTGGCGAAGGCGCGGTCGTCGTCAAATAGGCGAGAGGCAGAAAAGCATGAAATAGCGTTCCCTTATAGGGCTGGTCTTTGCAGTCAAGAGCGAAGACCAGCCTTATTTTAACCCCATCCCTCAAGCTAGGTATCCTCTCCGCAAGCGAATTCAAAATGATGCACATATCTACTGATATTCGCATACATTTAGGGATACAAGCGGAGAAATGCGGGAGGCCAGCTGCTGCTTGCGGGCTTAGGGATACAGCTTCCGCGAAGGGCTGCAGCTTGAATAAGGCTGCGAAAGCCGCATTGCCGCTGCTTACGCTGCATTGCAGCGTACAAGCATGGGAGGGATGGATATGGCTTCAACATCCAGAATTGAAGCGTGGCTTAGCAAGCGCGGAGTGAAGGTTGATGATATTGCTGAAATTGTATATTCACTGCAGCGGCCTTACAATGCGAGCTTATGCATGAAGGAATGCGAGGATAGCGTCCGGGCTGTACTGGGCAAGCGCGAGGTGCAGTATGTTTTATATACGGGCATCGCACTAGACGAGCTTGCGGAGCGCAAATTGTTGCCCGAGCCGCTACAGGCGATAATGGAAAATGACGAGTCGCTGTATGGCGTGGACGAGACGCTTGCGCTTGGCATTACGAATGTGTACGGAATGATTGGCTTGACGAGTTTTGGTTATTTGGATAAAGTGAAGCCTGGCATAATAAGTCAGCTTAATCTTAAGGGGAGGCATATTCATGTGTTCCTCGATGATCTCGTAGCAGGACTTGCGGCAGCGGCCTCAGCAAGAATTGCCCATCAGGACCCGAAAGCGCAGCAATACCATTTGCCCGATTCCCCATGATTATGATATTATTATAAGATCATATGACCTGTTAACGGGACTTAGCTATGTTTAAGATGTAAACTTTGCCCGTAGCAAAGTTTTCAGGAGGTACCACAATGTGGACGGTCATTTATATCGCACCAACAGCAAAAATCGCAGAGAATATCAAGAAACGGCTTACGGAAGAAGGATTTCTCGTGAAGATCCGTCCAGTCAATCTGTCTAAACAGCAATTCGAAATATTGGTGCCGTCGGGTGAGCTGGAGGAAGTTCAAGAAGTATTTAACTCCTTGTTTCAGCCGTAATGGATTCCATTATTCGATTGCGCCTTGAGAGGTGTCATACGTGCAAATAAAGGACTTGTTTACGAAGAAGAAATACGCGACAGTACCTTCGGAGCGCCCTAAACGCGACATTCCAGAAGGACTGATGAATAAGTGTACGCGGTGCGGAACGATTCAATACAGCAAGGAGCTGGAGAAGAATCTAAAGGTCTGCTCCTCCTGCGGCTATCACTTCCGACTTTCGGCTTGGGAGCGCATTGCCTTAACGCTTGATGAAGGACAGCTAACGGAATACGATACCGATCTTGTATCGGAAGATCCGCTTGGTTTCCCAGGCTATGTGAGCAAGCTGGAGCAGCAATTGGCTAAGAACCCGAACTTGCGTGAAGCAGTTGTTACCGGCGAAGGAACTATCGGCGGTCTACCTGTCGTTGTCGCTGTCATGAGCTTTGACTTTTTCAGCGGCAGCATGGGCTCAGTCGTAGGGGAAAAGATAACACGGGCTGTAGAAGCGGCGCTTGACAAGCGCCTGCCGCTTATTATTTTCTCGACATCGGGTGGCGCACGCATGCAGGAAAGCATTCTCAGCCTCATGCAAATGGCCAAAACAAGCGCAGCGCTTTCGAAGCTTCATGAAGCGGGCGGCTTGTTTATCTCGGTATTCACCGATCCAACGATGGGTGGCGTATCGGCGAGCTTCGCAAGTCTTGGCGACTACAATTTGGCCGAGCCTGGCGCGTTAGTAGGCTTCGCAGGCCGCATTGTAATCGAGCAGACGATTCGTCAGAAGCTGCCGGACAACTTCCAGACGGCGGAATTCAATTTGCAGCATGGACAGCTTGATATGGTTGTACACCGTAACGACATGAAGCATATGCTGACCAAACTGCTTGATATGCATACCGCAGGGGAGGGATTGTCTAATGGCGGGTGAGCTTCCGTTCGAGAAACCACTCAGTGATTTAAGAGAAAAGATAAAGACGCTGGAGGCGCTCGCGGCGGGCAATGGCATGGATTTTTCTGAGGAAATTGCCCGGCTTGAAGAGCGCTGCAAGCAACTGGAACAGGAAATGTACCAGGAGCTGACCCCCGCGCAAAAAATGCATGTAGCGCGCCATCAACAGCGTCCTACCACGCTGGATTTCATTCAGGCGGTGTTTACCGATTTCATCGAGCTGCATGGCGACCGCTTGTTTGCCGATGATTTAGCTATCGTAGGCGGACTTGCCAAGCTGAACGGCGTACCGGTAACGGTTGTCGGACACCAGCGCGGCAAGGATACGCGCGATAACATCGCCCGTTTCTTCGGAAGTCCCCACCCGGAAGGTTTCCGCAAGGCGCTGCGCTTCATGCAGCAGGCCAATAAATTTAATCGTCCCATTATTACATTTATTGATACGAAAGGTGCGTATCCTGGCAATACTGCTGAGGAACGGGGCCAATCGGAAGCAATTGCCCGTAATTTGCGGGAGATGGCTAGTTTCGGCGTTCCGATTATTTGCGTCGTTATTGGCGAAGGCGGCAGCGGCGGCGCGCTTGCGCTTGGCGTAGGCAATCGGGTGCTGATGCTGGAAAATGCGATCTATTCTGCGATTTCGCCGAATGGAGCAGCCTCGATTCTCTGGAAGGATGCATCGAAAGCCGATCAGGCCGCTGAAGCGATGAAGATTACAGCCAAGGATTTACTCGCGTTTGAAGTCATCGAGGACATTGTGGAGGAGCCGCAGGGCGGTGCGCATCGTGATCTTGCTTATACAGCAGAGCACTTGAAGGCCAAGCTGTGGAGCCATTTGCAGGAGCTTCGCGCGATGACTCCGGAAGCGTTGAAGGAAGACCGCTACAGCAAATTCCGCAAAATAGGCAAGTTCCAGATTGCTAAGCAGTTGCAGGTTGAAGAGAAGCAAACCGCTGAGCTGGCGGGCGAGCTTGTCGAGGCTGCGGCAGCAAGCGGAGAACCAAGCACCGAGAAAGCCGTGCAGCCACAATCGGCGCAGGTATAGTTTACAAATATTTTATACTGTACAAGCTGCCCGTAATCGTGTAATTTAAGTTGTGGTCAAGGTGAAACGGCTGTCGCCATCCTTTGGCAGCGCTGCTCGTTTCAGTCCGAGAAATAGAGAGAAAGTATGGCGAAATGATATACTTTCCTATATTTCAAGGTGAAACGGCTGTCGTCGTCCTTTGGCGGCGCTGCGCGTTTCAGTAACGGAAATATAAGCTTATTTATATGTGAACAGCTTATAAATACTTATATGTTTAAAAGAAGATAAACTAGCAAGGCCTACCAATCAAGCAGGCAATATAACGGAGGAAAACTAAACATGCGTAAAACAAAGATTGTATGTACAATCGGACCATCCAGCGAATCACTTGAAAACACGAAGAAGCTTATTCAAGCGGGCATGAACGTTGCTCGTCTGAACTTCTCCCATGGCGATTTTGAAGAGCACGGTAACCGCATCAAGAATATTCGTCAAGCAAATATCGAACTCGGCAAAACAACAGCCATTCTACTTGATACGAAAGGTCCAGAAATTCGTCTGGGCAAATTGAAAGAAGAGCCAATTGAGCTGGTTCAAGGCGAGAAGGTCGCGTTGACAACAGAAGAAATTCTTGGCGATGTAACGCGTATTCCAATTACGTATACGGATCTGCCTAACGACGTATCGGTTGGTTCAACCATTTTGATTGATGACGGCCTCATTGGCTTGACGGTTGAAGATGTGCAAGGTACAGAAATCATTTGCCGTATCGTCAACAGCGGTCAAATTAAAAGCAAGAAGGGCGTTAACGTACCGGGCGTAAACATCTCGCTTCCTGGTATTACAGAGAAAGACGCGAATGACATCGTCTTCGGTATTGAGCAAGGCGTAGATTTCATTGCGGCTTCCTTCGTGCGTAAAGCAAGCGATGTTTTGGAAATTCGCGAGCTTTTGGAGCGCCACAATGCGGGTCATATCCAGATTATTTCTAAAATTGAGAACCAGCAGGGCGTAGACAACCTTGATGAAATTTTGGAAGTTTCCGATGGCCTGATGGTTGCCCGTGGCGACCTTGGCGTTGAAATTCCAGCAGAAGAAGTACCACTCGTACAAAAAGCAATGATTCAAAAATGTAACCGCGCTGGCAAGCCCGTTATTACAGCAACACAAATGCTGGATTCGATGCAGCGCAACCCGCGTCCGACTCGCGCTGAGGCGAGTGACGTAGCGAATGCGATTTTTGACGGTACAGACGCGATCATGCTTTCTGGCGAAACAGCCGCTGGTAAATATCCAGTTGAATCGGTACAAACGATGGCCCGTATCGCTGAGCGTGCAGAATCCGCTCTTGAATACCGTGAAATTTTCACGAAGCAAGCGAATGCACAGCAAACAAGCGTAACGGAAGCGATCTCCCAAGCGGTAGCTAATTCCGCATTTGATCTGAAAGCGAAAGCGATCGTTACTTCGACGCAAAGCGGCTTCACTTCCCGTATGGTATCCAAATACCGTCCGAAAGCGCCAATCATTGCGGTAACAACAGAAGAAACGGTTATGCGTCGTCTGGCACTTGTATGGGGCGTTTATCCAGTTAAAGGTGCGCTCGTTGATTCCACAGACGGTTTGTTCGAAAATGCAGTAACGGGTGCGCTTAGCACGGGCTTGCTTGCTCTTGGTGATACAATCGTTATTACGGCGGGTGTGCCAGTTGGCCGCTCTGGAACAACAAACCTAATTAAAATTCACCACATTGGCGAGCTTCTGGCAAATGGACAAGGTATCGGCAGCCAAACGGCTACTGGTAAAGTAGTCGTTGCCCGCACGCCTGAAGAAGCGATTGCAAAAACAACACAAGGCTCGATACTGGTAACTGTTTCGACCGATAAAGAATATATGCCTGCATTTGAGAAAGCGGCTGCTGTCGTAACGGAACAAGGCGGTATTACTAGCCATGCAGCAGTTTGCGGCATCAACCTCGGAATTCCAGTTATTCTGGGTATTAGTAACGCTACGACGATTTTGGAAGATGGAATGGAAGTTACGCTTTATGGCGAAACAGGCGTCATTTACTCCGGTCAATCCAAATCCGTATAACTTTTGAATTAGAATGGCTTTCGGCCGTTGCAATTTAACTGCATATTCTCTGCTCGTATAGGACAGAGCAACAACAAGCGATGGTGAATTCACCGTCGCTTTTGTTGAAATTTAAGGGAGGTTTACATTTTGAGCAGTCCGTTATCTGGCTGGTTCGCACATCCGCTACGCGTTCGTTATCAGGAAACGGATCAAATGGGAGTTGTGTATCACACCAACTATTTGAATTGGTTTGAAATTGGCCGCACCGAGCTGATACGATCGGCAGGCTTTGATTATAAATCTATTGAACAAAGCGGAATGCTGCTGCCGGTCATTGATTTGCAATGCCATTATGCTTTGCCGGCGCGATATGACGATACGCTGCTTATTTGCACTCGCATAGCGGACTTTTCCTCCGTGCGCTTAGCCTTCGAATCTGAAATTCGCAAAGTGGATGAGGCGTCATTTAAGCCGGCTTTTTACGAGCGGGGAGATAGCCTTCCGGGGGAACGGCTCGTTTCGGGAGGAACGAAGCATGTTTGGGTGAATAAGGAGTGGCGTCCCATGCGTTTGGACAAAGGGCTTCCTGCGCTGTATGATTTAATAAGGCAGATAATAAGCTAAAGGATGGCTGCTGCTGCCTGCATATTGTGGACGGGAGGAATTTGTAATGAAAAGGTGGATAATCGCAGCATTAATCATATTGCCTTTAATAGAGCTTTGGGGCATCGTACAAGTAAGCGGCTGGCTTGGCGGCTGGCAGACATTTGGGCTCATCGTTCTGTTCAGTATGGCGGGTGCGTATTTAACGCTGGCGGAAGGACGCAAGGTGTGGACAGAGGCGCAGCTTCAGTTGCAGCAGGGTCAAATACCTGGTCGCAAGCTGCTTGAAGGTTTATGTGTGCTGGCAGGCGGTTTGCTGCTGCTGATTCCCGGATTTTTCACCGATCTGATCGGAATTACCTTTCTGCTGCCGTTTACGCGTTCCTTTTATCAGCAGGTCATGCTGCATTGGCTGGAGAAACGGATACGCGGCGGGTCTTTTTCTATACGCAAGTTTTAATATATTTACATTAGCTTAACAAATTTATAATATGACACGAATAGTTGTAGCGCATAATAGGGGCATATATGAGGGAGGCGCACATAATGACAAAACATTTGTCCCACTATGTTAACAGAGATTTGAGCTGGGCCGAATTTAACTGCAGGGTGCTTCAAGAGGCGCAGGATATAAACAATCCTCTGCTGGAGCGGGCCAAGTTTCTGGCCATTGTATCCAGTAATTTAGACGAATTTATGAGTGTTCGCGTAGCGGGCATTCAAGAGCAAATTAAGGCGGGTTATTCTAAAATTGATTTTACAGGCTATACTCCCGCTGGCTTATGGAAACGATTAATTAAACGCACGAATCAAATGGTGCATGAACAATATAAATCTTATCGGGATGTGCTGCGCGGCTTGGGACGGGAAGGCATTACGATCCGTTCAATGAATGAGCTGAATCTGACCCAGTCCAAGGCCGTATCGGAGTATTTTCATGAAATTGTATTTCCTGTCCTGACACCGATGGCGGTTGATCAGAGCAGGCCTTTTCCACTTGTACATACGAAGGAGCTATATTTGGCTGTTTTATTGCGTCATCCAGATGCCGCGCCTGAGGAAGATCCGCTGTTTGCGATGGTGCAGGTGCCATCCATTTTAACGAGATTTGTGCCGCTGCCTGAGCGTCCGAATAGCAAAAAACGCGAATATGTGCTGCTTGAGGATCTGATTGAGCAATTTATTGATACCCTTTTTAATGGTTATGGCGCTTATGCGGTACATGCATTTCGGTTGACGCGTAATGCTGATTTTACGCTTAATGAGGATGCCGAGGACTTGCTCGAGGAGATTGAGAAGGAGCTGCGCAAGCGCCGTTGGGGTATTTCCGTACGGCTTGAGGTTGCTCGCGGCATGCATCCAGATGCACTTGATATTCTCAAGGATGAGCTGGAAATCTCGGATAACCTCATTGAAATTGATGGTCCGCTCGATTTAAGCTTTTTGATGAAATTCGCCCATGCCATTCCAGGCTACGACCATTTGCGATATGAGAAGATGGAGCCTGTCTATCCTATGGAATTTGATGACACCGACGACATGTTTGAGGTGATTCGCCAGCGCGATGTGCTGATGTACCATCCGTATGAATCGTTTGATGCGGTTAATGATTTTGTAATGCAGGCAGCGACCGATCCAGATGTGCTTGCAATTAAAATGACGATGTATCGGGTCAGCGGCAAGTCTGCGCTCGTTCAGGCGCTTGCTAAAGCGGCCGAATCCGGCAAGCAGGTGACGGTTGTTGTTGAACTGAAGGCGCGATTCGATGAGGAGCGCAATATTGCATGGGCTCGCCAATTGGAGAAAGCAGGCTGCCATGTTGTTTACGGTCTGATCGGGCTGAAAACCCATGCGAAAATATTGCTTGTTGTGCGCAGGGAGCAGGACACGCTGCGCCGTTATGTGCATGTTGGCACGGGCAATTACAATGACAGCACAGCGACGCTGTACACCGATATCGGCCTGTTTACCTCGCATCCGACAATCGGCGGCGATGCATCGGCGCTGTTTAATGAGGTGACGGGTTATTCTGATCCGTATGACTGGAAAGCCTTTGGTGTAGCTCCAACGGATCTCAAGCAGAAGCTGTTCCGTCTCATTGACCGAGAAATCGCCCATGTAGCGGCTGGCAAGAAGGGCCGTGTCATTGCGAAGATGAACTCGCTCTCCAATCAGGAGATGGTCGATAAACTTTATGAGGCATCGCAGGCAGGCGTGAAAATCGATTTGATTGTCCGCGGCGTATGCTGCTTGCGCCCTGGCGTGGCTGGCCGAAGCGAGAACATTCAGGTAATCAGCATTGTGGACCGTTATTTGGAGCATGCACGGGTTATGTATTTCCACAATGGCGGGGAAGAGGAAGTGTATTTGTCCAGTGCCGATTGGATGACGCGCAATCTGATGAAGCGAGTGGAGCTGATGTGTCCAGTGTACGACGCCCATTTGCGGCAGACGCTTATCAACATGCTGAGCTTGAATTTGAATGACAATGTCAAAGCGAGGAAGCTTCTGTCTAGCGGTACTTATGTTCATGTTGAAAATGATCATAAACCGTTTCGCAGCCAATTCGAGGCTAGACACATTCCAGGCTGGAAAGTACAAGTATAGAGAAATGAAAAAGCGCGGTGATAAAGGAATGCTCGTTTCCTTTTCACCGCGCTTTTTAGGTATGGAAGGAAAGCACCGCCGACTAAGCTTAAATATAATCAGGCAGCTCAAGCACAGGAACTCGTTTCCATAGCTTGGAAAACTCGGCAGCGAGCTCTCCTACCTCCAGACGCTCAACGGTCAGCGAGCTGCTAGGGCGCACAGCATGCAGCTTAAGCTGCTCTGGAGTAAGGGAGACGCTCAATCTGCTTAGCGCCTGTGTCTCGCTGCGGTCAAGCGCTGATGCGAGCTGCAGCAGCGTACCCAGCCTGCCGATTAACTCGTAGTCGGACTCGACAAGCATCTCTTTGTAGGGACGGAGCTGCTGCCGTGCCCGACTTTTGCTTTTGTAGGAAGCGATGGAAGCCGTAATTAAAATTTCTTTATGGGACAATCCGTTCAAATGAGAGTTGACGATTAAATAAAAGGTATGCTTGGCATAGTCGTAGTAGTCGATGGAAGCGCCGATTCGAAATAGGCTTGAAGCGGCATCAAGCAAGATCCGCGAGCGCGAAGGCATTTGGTGCAGCTCTCTGAGCTCATCGTAAAGTTGCAGTGCAAGCCGGTTCACCTGCGATACATGTTGCATCGGTGCAGCGGGATGGAGCATGCTAATGTTGTGCAGGCTGAAGCCAAGCACATCCTGATGCTGAGACCCTTGTGGAAACCTGGTATCATGGAAAATACCGTCGCGAAGTCCAGCACCGCAAATAATATAGCCGGTAGCCTTAGTCAGCTTGTAAAGCTGGCGCAGCACGGCTAGGCCGGGCACAATAACGTCCACCCGATCTTTGGACAGTCCGGGAAACTTGCTGCGCTTGTCCAGCGGCAGGGCACGCAGTTGATCAAAAACCATTTCGGCCTCTGCGCCGGGTAGCGCGTAATTATGCGTTTGCTGAAAAGGGTAGCTCGTCGCCGCTTGATGAATTTTGCCCAGCGCCCTAGCGGTGCCGCCGACGCCAATCAGAGGCAGTCCCTGCGCTTTGGAGAGCCATGGAACGGACTTGAAGGCATCAAGCGCAACGCTGTCAAGCGCGCGCAGAGCCTCGTCGCTA
This sequence comes from Paenibacillus sp. KS-LC4, assembly GCF_036894955.1. Classification (NCBI taxonomy): domain Bacteria; kingdom Bacillati; phylum Bacillota; class Bacilli; order Caryophanales; family Paenibacillaceae; genus Paenibacillus; species Paenibacillus sp. KS-LC4. Next base: position 1,809,995 of record NZ_CP145905.1, read on the forward strand.
AGCATGCCCTTCGCCGCGAAACGCCGATTCAGACTGACGCAGCCAAAAGGAAAGGAGACGGAGTGCAGCAGCTTGCGTCCGCGAAACAGCGATACCTCTGTGCTGCCGCCGCCAATATCGACTAACAGCCCATCCTCCAGATCCATTGCATTAATCATCCCAAGGAAGCCAAAGGCGGCCTCCTGTTCGCCGCTAAGCAGTTCTATATCAAGCCCGGTTTCGGCTTTTATTGCTTCCAGCACAACCATGCGGTTCGAAGCATTGCGGATCGCTGCCGTAGCCACTGCGCGAATTTCCCCGGTGCGGTTATGGGCGCAAATTAAGCGGAAATGGCTAAGTGTGCCGAGCAGCTCGCTAATTGCCTCAGCCGAGAGATTGCCTTGCTCGTCAATTCGCTCACTAAGCCGTGCTGGACGTTTGCTCCCATCAATGACGCGGTGAGCTCCGTTTGCTGTGCGTTCATAAACGACGAGCCTAACCGAGTTGGAGCCTATATCTATAATACCTATGCGATGCTCATTCATAGCGAACCTCCGTTTTTTTTGAAATATAGAGAAAGTGTAACCTGACGATCTCCCTCTCTCTGTATTTCTCGGAATGAAACATGCTGCGCCGCCAAAGGCTGGCGACAGCCGTCTCACCTTGCAATAATTTATTTTAACATAGCGGCTGCTGAATGTCTTAATAAGCGTAAGGGATATTAGAGGGAGCCACCAGGCGCATCAATCAAAATAACCGAAATTTGTCGAATTAAGAATAAAAATGGATTTGCAAGTCATATTAAAGGAGGCAGTTTATTAAACTAAATGGAGGTATTAGAAATGAATCAGTTTTCACAAACGAATATTAGCCAACAGCTTTCACAATGCGAGCAGCTTCTGCAGCAATTGATGCAGCAAACTCAGCAAGCATCAGGCATGTATGAGCAGCTTTTGAAGCAAGAACAAACGAATGCTGCACAGCTGGAGCAAATTGCACAGCGCGAGCATCAAGCAGCCCATATGATCCAAACCTCATTGCAAGGCCACCAAAAGGCGATGCAGCAAATGCAGCAAATTTCTAGTATTTGCAATCAAATTTCCAGTTTAAATGCGAATCAGTCCTTCGCTTATCAACAGCCACAGTACCTAGGCTCATCTTTCGGAGAGCTAAATCACTAAGCACCAAACCATTTGATCTGAAAAATAAAGCTGCGGCTGTTTCCCGGTTTTTTGCCGGGGAGCGGTCGTTTCGTCTATTTACAAACGTTTATTATAGATTGAAACCGTGATCAGTTAGTACTCTGCCTGTTTTTCTGTTAAGATAGAAAACAGGTGTTTACATCTAACTACATAAGCAGGAACCAGATCTTTCAGGATGTCCAAAGGTGAGGTTATTTCACATGCCAGCTGCCCCATCACATTTTTTTTTCTTACTGATAAAGCATTTTTATATGTAGTTTTGTTCACTTTGTTGTCAAAATCATTTATGATTATACGGACGACATGGATTCGAATGTCATTTTGCGATGTGAAATTTCCAAGCTAAAGGAGAGAGAACGATGACAGCAACTAAAGGTCTGGAAGGAATTGTCGCCGCTTCTTCGTCAATCAGCTCGATTATTGACGGAGTGTTGACATACCGTGGGATAAATATTGATGATTTGGCAGAAAATGCGACATTTGAAGAGGTTGCCTATTTGTTATGGTATGGCAAACTGCCTAATCGTTCCGAGCTAGCAAAACTGCAGGAGCAGTTAGATGCATACACAGCAATTCCAGAAGGCGTTATCGAGCAAATGAAGCTGTATCCGAAGGATACAAATTCGATGGCTGCACTTCGTACAGCTATTTCAAGCCTTGCTCTATATGATGGGGCGGCTAATGAAATGACTGCTGAAGCTAATCAGTTGAAAGCAATTAAGCTGCAAGCGCAATTGCCAGCCGTTGTAGCAGCGTTCGCTCGCATTCGTGAAGGCAAGGATCCTGTTGCTCCGAAGAAGGGCGTATCCATCGCTCATAACTTCCTTTACATGCTTACAGGCAAAGACCCTGAAGAGATTGCTGTGAAAGCGCTTGATCAGGCGCTTGTGCTCCATGCCGATCACGAGCTTAACGCCTCTACCTTTGCAGCTCGAGTAACGGTTGCGACTTTGTCTGACATCTATTCGGGCGTGACTTCGGCAATCGGAGCGCTTAAAGGGCCGCTGCATGGCGGTGCTAATGAGGCGGTAATGGTGATGCTGGAGGAAATCGGTACATTATCTAATGTTGAGTCTTATATCAACAACGCGCTTGCAAACAAGCAGAAAATTATGGGCTTCGGTCACCGCGTTTACAAAAACGGCGATCCGCGCGCGAAGCATCTGCAAAAAATGTCGCAAGAGCTCGGCAAGCTGACTGGTAATTTGGAGCTTTATGAAATGTCGATCAAGATCGAGGAGCTTGTTACGGGTCAAAAAGGCCTCAAGCCGAACGTAGATTTTTACTCCGCTTCCGTCTATACAACACTAGGCATTGCACGTGATCTATTCACGCCAATTTTTGCGATTAGCCGCGTTTCCGGCTGGAGCGCTCATATTCTTGAGCAATACGAGAACAATCGCTTGATTCGTCCTCGCGCCGACTATATCGGTCCAGTCAACGCGAAATATATTCCAATCGACGAGCGCTAAGAGACTGCGACGAAATAAAGTACCGCTAATTTATTGACAAAACTCCCAAAATCGTGGAGATTTTGTCAACAAAAGCGGGTGCTAATTCCCTCTCAGCTACTAAGCGCTGCTGTTATTACGGTTTCACAAATTAAAGGAGGAATTATAAACAATGGCTCAATTCGAAAAATTCGCATTACCTACTGAAGGCGACAAAATTACAATCGACAACGGTGTACTTAACGTACCTAGCAATCCAATCATTCCTTTCATCGAAGGCGACGGCACAGGCCGCGACATCTGGCGCGCTTCGAAACGCGTGCTTGACGCAGCTGTTGCAAAAGCTTACGGTGGCGAAAAAAAGATCGCTTGGTATGAGGTATTTGCCGGTGAGAAAGCATTTAATGAATACGGCGAGTGGTTGCCAGCAGATACGCTGACTGCCATTCGTGAATATATCGTAGCAATCAAAGGTCCTTTGACTACGCCAATCGGCGGCGGTATTCGTTCCCTGAACGTAGCGCTTCGTCAAGAGCTTGACCTGTACGTATGCCTTCGTCCTGTTCGTTACTTTAACGGTGTTCCTTCCCCAGTAAAACGTCCTGAGCTGGTTGACATGGTTATTTTCCGTGAAAACACAGAGGATATTTATGCGGGTATCGAGTACCAAGAAGGTTCCGCAGAAGTTAAAAAAGTTATCAACTTCCTGCAATCTGAATTGGGCGTTAACAAAATCCGTTTCCCTGAAACTTCTGGTATCGGCATCAAGCCGGTTTCCAAAGAAGGCTCCCAGCGTCTTGCCCGCGCAGCAATTGAATATGCGCTTAAGCATGGCCGCAAGTCGCTTACACTTGTACACAAAGGCAACATCATGAAATTCACAGAAGGAGCCTTCAAAAACTGGGGCTACGAAGTAGCTGAAACTGAATTTGCAGAGCAAACCTTCACTTGGGGTCAATACGACCGCATTAAAGAAGCAGAAGGAACTGACGCTGCAAATGCAGCACAAGCAGCTGCTGAAGCGGCTGGCAAGCTGATCGTGAAGGACGCTATTGCGGATATCGCTTTGCAGCAAGTTCTGACTCGTCCGACTGACTTTGATGTAATCGCAACACTGAACCTGAACGGTGACTACCTGTCCGATGCGCTTGCAGCGCAAGTTGGCGGTATCGGTATCGCTCCAGGAGCTAACATTAACTACTTGACCGGACATGCTATCTTTGAAGCTACGCATGGTACGGCTCCTAAATATGCGGATAAAGACGTTGTTAACCCAGGCTCGGTTATCCTCTCCGGCGTCATGCTGCTTGAGCACCTTGGCTGGCAGGAAGCGGCTGACCTGATCTACAAAGGTCTGGAAACGTCGATTAACAACAAAACCGTTACTTATGACTTTGCCCGCCTGATGGATGGCGCTAAAGAAGTAAAATGCTCCGAGTTCGCTGACGAGGTTATTAACAACTTTTAGAGCCAACAATATTTGGAGGTAATGAGACAATGGCAATCAAACGCAGAAAAATTACAGTTGTCGGAGCAGGCTTCACAGGTGCTACAACTGCCCTGATGGCAGCACAAAAAGAGCTAGGCGACGTTGTGCTCGTCGATATTCCGCAATTGGAAAACCCGACTAAGGGCAAAGCGCTTGACATGCTTGAATCGACACCTGTACAAGGCCTTGATGTTAACATTATCGGAACTTCTGACTATGCAGATACGAAGGATTCCGATGTCGTTATTATTACAGCGGGCATTGCCCGTAAACCCGGCATGAGCCGTGACGATCTTGTTAACACAAACGCGGGTATTGTGAAATCCGTTTGTGAGAATGTAAAGGCAACAAGCCCTAACGCTTATGTCATTATTCTTAGCAACCCGGTTGACGCTATGACTTATGTTGCTTACCAAGCGCTTGGTTTCCCTAAAAACCGCGTGATCGGCCAATCCGGCGTTCTTGACACTGCTCGTTACTGCACCTTTATTGCGCAAGAGCTTAACGTTTCCGTGGAGGATGTTCGCGGGTTCGTGCTTGGCGGTCATGGCGATGATATGGTTCCACTTGTTCGTTATTCCAATGCTGGCGGCATTCCAATCGAAAAGCTGATCTCGGCTGAGCGGATTGAAGCTATCGTACAGCGCGCTCGCGTTGGCGGCGGCGAAATCGTTAATTTGCTTGGCAACGGCAGTGCGTATTATGCGCCTGCTGCGGCGCTTGTGCAAATGACAGAGGCGATTTTGAAGGACAAAAAACGCATTATTCCAGTTATCGCTTATCTTGAAGGCGAATATGGCTATGACGATCTATTCATGGGCGTACCCGCTGTAATTGGCGGCGATGGCATTGAGAAGGTGCTGGAGCTTGATTTGACGGCTGACGAAAAGGCTGCGCTTGATCAATCGGCGCAATCGGTTCGAACGGTCATCCAAATCGTGTCTGCTTAATTGATTTAGCCAAAGCAAGCTGGCTTTTATAAAAGATTTGGTACGGGAGGACCCTGACACTTTGCTGGCAGGGTTTTTCCGTTTGAAATATAACGATATCGGTCTCAAGGGAGGGACAAAAGTATGCTGGAGCAAGCTAGAGCCGAGCTGAAACGGGTGTACGGCTATGACTCGTTTCGACCTGGACAGGAAGCCATTATTCAAGGAATACTGGAAGGCCGGGATACGCTTGCCATACTCCCGACTGGCGGAGGCAAGTCCGTCTGTTACCAAATACCGTCCTTGCTGCTAAATGGAACGACGCTTGTAGTGTCTCCGCTCATATCGCTAATGAAGGATCAGGTCGATGCGCTGAACAGACTCGGCATTCCAGCCGCTTTTCTGAACAGTTCGCTTGGAGCTGTTGAGTATCGGGAGGTGCTGCGAAGCGCGTTCAGAGGCGATTACAAGCTGCTTTATGTGGCGCCAGAGCGGCTTGATGCGCCGATGTTCAGCTCACTTAGCGAGCAGATGGAAATTCCAATGATCGCTATTGACGAGGCGCACTGCGTTTCACAGTGGGGTCATGATTTCCGCCCAAGCTATCGCCAGCTCGCAGGCTGGATTGGGCAGCTGGCGAATCGTCCGCTAGTTGCAGGCTTTACCGCAACGGCAACGGATGAGGTGGCGCGGGATGTATCGGCTATGCTGGGAATGCATGATCCCAATATTTTTGTCAGCGGCTTTGCAAGGCCGAACCTATCGCTGTCGGTCATTAGCGGTGCGGACAAGAAGAAGTTTTTGCAAAAGTTTATTTCCGAGCGCGAGGAGCAGTCGGGCATTATTTATACGGCTACGCGCAAAGAAGCCGAGTCCGTGCATGATCAGCTTGTACGCAAAGGCATTGCCGCAGGCAAATACCACGGCGGGCTATCCGACGAGGAGCGGGCTACGACGCAGGAGCGCTTCCGTTTTGATGAGCTGCGCGTCATGGTTGCCACGAATGCGTTTGGCATGGGCATCGACAAGCCTAACGTGCGTTATGTGCTTCACTGGCAAATGCCCGGCGACGTGGAGTCGTATTATCAGGAGGCAGGCAGGGCCGGACGCGACGGCGAGGAAAGTGAATGCATTTTGCTGTTCGAGCCTCAGGATGTGCAGGTACAGCGGTTTTTGATCGAGCAGGGTGTTGGTGATACAGAACGGAAGTCGATACAGCTGTCCAAGCTGAATACGATGATGAATTACAGCCGGACGCATCGCTGTTTGCAGCAGTTTATCGTCGATTATTTTGGCGAGAGGAACGTGGAGCCGTGCGGGAAATGCGGCAACTGCCTCGATAAAAGCGAGCTCATTGATCGTACGTCGGAAGCGCAGAAGGCTCTTTCCTGCGTTGGCAGAATGCGCGGGCGGTTCGGCGTGACGATGGCAGCCAAGGTGCTTAAAGGCTCTCGCGACAAACGGCTGCTGGAGTTCAGGCTGGATGAGCTCACCACCTATGGGCTGCTCAGCAGCTGGCCGGAGAAGGAAATTACCGATTGGCTGTATTGGCTTGTAGCTGAGGGCTACCTGCGAATGAGCGATGGGCAATATCCGACCGTCTCGCTTACGACGAATGCGCTGCCTGTTCTCGAAGGCAAGGAGACGGTCATGCAGCGTCTGCGGACGACGGTGAAGCGTCGGGATTCGGGACAGGGTGGAGTCGCTTCTCCGCTGTTCGATGCGCTGAAGCAGTGGCGCAAGGAGACGGCAGCCCGCGAAAATGTGCCGCCGTTTATGCTGTTTTTTGATGCAACACTCAAGGAACTGGCCGATGCAAGGCCGCTCACGGAAGATGAGCTGCTGCAAACGAAGGGAATTGGTGCAGCCAAGGCGCGGAAGTATGGCGCGGAGGTGCTGGCAATTATCGGCGAGCATGCAGGCAAGCCTAATGAAGCAACTGGCCGTGCAGCGGGCGGAACCGCGTCCTTTGGCCCCGGACAACCGTCGGTTGGCGCTCCCGCTAGGACGACTTCCTCAGAGTCGCCAGGCAGGGTGGCGAGCGACGAAACGCCTAGCCATGTGCTGTCCCTTGAGCTGTTTAATGAAGGCAAATCGCCGCAGGACATAGCCGCAGAGCGCGGCCTCAGCCGGGTAACGGTGGAAGGGCATATTATCCGGTGTGCGGAGGAGGGCTATGAGCTGGACTTTAGTCGGATTATTCCGGCCCACCGCGAAGAGGAGATTGTAGCAGCCATTATGGAGCTGAGTCCCGAGAAGCTGCGTCCGATTAAAGATGCGCTGCCGGATGATGTCGATTATTTTGCGATCCATGCTGTTATTTTTAAATACGGACTGAAGGCAGAGGATTGAACTGGAACTTACTTTTTAACGTATGGTGTGGATAGGTTTATGGAAGTTCTTTGTATTTGCTAGGCTCATCAAGTATACTGTGTTTAGTAGAAAAACGGTGCAAG